>NZ_JARVSS010000009.1:0-193844 GCF_030209095.1 Pseudomonas sp. lyk4-R2A-8 | reverse complement strand
AGCCCGGCAGCCGCGTATACCGCAGCGGCGACCTGACCCGTGGCCGCCCGGATGGGGTGGTGGATTATCTGGGCCGCGTTGATCATCAAGTGAAAATCCGAGGCTTCCGTATCGAACTGGGCGAGATCGAAGCGCGCCTGCGCGAACAGGACAGTGTCGGCGAAACCGTGGTGGTGGCCCAGGAAGGACCGCACGGCAAGCAGCTGGTCGCCTATGTGGTGCCGCTGGATGCGCATTTGCTGAGCGACGCCGTGGCCCAAGCCACCTGCCGCGAGAACCTGCGCCGGGCCCTGAAAGCGCGCCTGCCGGACTACATGGTGCCCACGCACCTGATGTTCCTGGAGCACATGCCGCTGACCCCCAACGGCAAGCTCGACCGCAAGGGCCTGCCGGAGCCGGACGTGAGCCAGATGCAGCAGGTGTATGTGGCGCCGCAGAGTGAGTTGGAGCAGCAGATTGCAGCGATCTGGGCGGACGTGCTGCGCCTGCCCCAGGTTGGGTTGCACGATAACTTCTTCGAACTGGGTGGGGATTCGATCATTTCGATCCAGGTGGTCAGTCGCGCGCGCCAGGCCGGCGTGCGGTTTACGCCTAAAGACCTGTTTCAGCACCAGACCGTGCAAAGCCTGGCTTCGGTAGCCCGGCAAGGCGAAGGCGTGACCCTGCTGGACCAGTCGCCACTGAGCGGCGAGTTGTTGCTGTTACCGGTGCAACAGGCGTTTTTTGCCGATGATATTCCTGAGCGCCAGCACTGGAACCAGTCGGTGGTGCTGCACGCGCATCAGCCGTTACAGGCTCCGCTGCTGGTGGCTGCGCTGCAGGCGTTGATCGTGCACCACGATGCATTGCGCTGCAGCTTTACCCAGGGACCGGTCGGCTGGACCGCTGCCTATCGCGAACCGCAGCAGCACCAGGCTGAACAGGTGCTGTGGCAGACCGCGTTGGACAGCGCCGATGAGCTGGATGCATTGGGCGAAGAAGCCCAGCGCAGCCTGGACCTGAGCAACGGCCCGCTGCTGCGTGCGGTGCTGGTTGATCTGGCCGATGGCACCCAGCGTTTATTGCTGGTGATCCACCATCTGGTGGTCGATGGCGTGTCCTGGCGCATCCTGCTGGAGGATTTGCAGACGGCGTATCGCCAGATCGCCGAAGGGCGCACGCCGGTACTGCCGGCCAAGACCAGCGCTACAAGGGCTTGGGCCGAACGCCTGCAAACTTACGCAGCCAGCGCCGCACTGGCGCAACAGCTGGCCTGGTGGCAGGCACAGTTGGACGGCAGCCCGGTCGGCTTACCGGGTGCCGACCCGCAGGCCAGCTTGAGCAATCGTCATGCACTGAGCGTGACCACGCACCTGGATCAGGCATTCACCCGCCGCTTGCTGCAGGACGCGCCCAGTGCTTACCGCACCCAGATCAACGACCTGCTGCTGACCGCCCTGGCGCGCGTCATCGTGCGGTGGAGTGGTGAGTCGTCAATGTTATTACGCCTGGAAGGGCATGGCCGCGAAGACTTGTTCGACGACATCGACCTGACCCGCACCGTCGGTTGGTTCACCAGTCTCTATCCGCTGCAACTGGTGCCGACTGATTCGTTGGCGGATTCGCTCAAGCACATCAAGGAGCAACTGCGCGCGGTGCCCGACAAAGGCTTGGGCTTCGGTGCGCTGCGTTATCTGGGCACGCCCCAGGCTCGCCAAACACTGAGCGAACTGCCGCAACCACGCATCACCTTCAATTACCTGGGGCAGTTCGACGGCAATTTTGATGCGGGCCAAGAGACCGGTTTATTCGCGCCGTGCGCAGACGCCAGCGGTGCGGAGCAAAGCGCCGACGCGCCGCTGGGCAACTGGCTGGAAATCAATGGCCAGGTGTACGGCGGTGAACTGAAGCTGAATTGGAATTTCAGTCGGCAAATGTTTGCTGAGGCGACCGTGCAACGCTTGGCGGATGACTACACCGAGGAACTCAAGGCGGTAATAGCGCACTGCTGCGAACCGGCCAACCGCGGCGTAACACCGTCGGATTTCCCGTTGGCACAGTTGTCCCAGGCGCAGTTGGACGCGTTGCCGCTGGCTGCGTCCGAAGTCGAAGACCTTTACCCACTGTCGCCGATGCAACAGGGCATGCTGTTCCAATCGCTTTACACACAAGGCGGCGGTGACTACATCAACCAGATGCGGATCGATGTTCAAGGGCTGGACGTAGCGCGCTTCCGCCAGGCCTGGCAGGCGGCGGTGGACAACCACGAGATCCTGCGCAGCGGTTTCCTCTGGCAGACCGAGCTGGAGCAGCCGTTGCAAGTGGTCTACAAGCAGGTACGCCTGCCGTTCGCCGAGCTGGATTGGCAAGGCCGCAGCGACTGTGGCAATGCCCTCGATCATCTCGCCGAATCGGCCAGAGCGCGGGGTTTCGTGTTGGAGCAGGCGCCGCTGTTGAACCTGACGGTGGTGCGAACCGGCACGTCTGACTACCACCTGATCTACACCAATCATCACATCCTGATGGACGGCTGGAGCGGTTCGCAGCTGTTCGGTGAGGTGTTGCAGCATTATGCGGGTGAGCCGCTGCGTGCACCGCTGGGACGTTATCGCGATTACATTGCCTGGCTGCAGGCGCAGGACAGGTCGGTCAGCGAGGCCTTCTGGAAGGCGCAACTGCAAGACCTGCAAGAGCCCACACGCCTGGCCCGCGCGGTCCTGGCCAGCGACCCGGCCTTGACGGTGAACGGTGAGCATCGGTTGCAGCTCGATGCCGCGCGCACCGCGCATCTCAAGGCGTTCGCCCAAAGCAACAAGGTGACCCTCAATACCTTGGTGCAAGCGGCCTGGCTGTTGCTGTTGCGGCATCACACCGGGCAGGCCACCGTGGCGTTCGGCGCCACGGTGGCCGGCCGCCCGGCGGAGCTGCGAGGGATCGAGCAACAGGTCGGGTTGTTCATCAACACGCTACCGGTGGTGGCGACGCCCGATGCACGCATGACGGTGAGCCAATGGTTGCACCACATCCAGGCCCAGAATGTGCGCTTGCGCGAGCAGGAACACACCCCCCTGTTCGAGATCCAGCGTTGGGCCGGGCTGGGCGGCGAGGCGCTGTTTGACAGCATCCTGGTGTTTGAAAACTACCCGGTGTCCGAAGCGCTGGAACAGGGTGCGCCGTCGGGGTTGCGCTTTGGTGCGGTGCACAGCCTGGAGCAGACCCATTACCCGTTGACCGTGCTGCTGGGCATCGGTGACACCTTGGGGCTTGAGTTCAATTACAGTCGGCACTCTTTTCATGCGGCGCAGATCCAGCGTCTGGCCGAGCACTTTGAGCAATTACTGCAAGCACTGGCGCAAGACGCGTCCCGGTGTCTGGGCGCGCTGCCGTCGCTGGCCCAGGATGAACGCCAGCGCGTGGTGCAGGCCTGGAACGCCACGCACGAGACATATCCGTTGCACCACAGTGTGCATCGGCTTATCGAAGCACAAGTTGAACGTACACCCGATGCCCAGGCCCTGGTGTTCGCCGAGCAGTCTCTGACTTATACCCAGCTCAACCAGCGGGCAAACCGCCTGGCCCATCGTTTGATAGCTGCCGGGGTAGGGCCGGACGTCCTGGTCGGGCTGGCGGTGGAACGTTCCGTCGAGATGGTCGTTGGCCTGCTGGCGGTGCTCAAGGCCGGCGGCGCTTACGTGCCGCTGGACCCGGAATATCCGCGCGAGCGGCTGGCGTACATGCTGCAGGACAGTGGCGTCAAGCTATTGCTGACCCAGGCGCACCTGCTTGAGGACCTGCCGATTCCCCACGGCGTGCAGTACTGGGTGCTGGAGCCAGGCGATGCCTGGTTGCAAGACAGCCAGGCGCACAACCCGCAGGTCGTGGTCGACGGCGAAAACCTGGCCTATGTGATCTACACCTCGGGCTCCACCGGCCAGCCCAAGGGCGCCGGCAATCGGCATTCGGCGCTCACCAACCGGCTGTGCTGGATGCAGCAGGCCTATGGCCTGAACGCCGGCGACAGTGTGTTGCAGAAAACTCCGTTCAGCTTCGACGTGTCGGTATGGGAGTTCTTCTGGCCTTTGCTCACCGGTGCGCGTCTGGTCGTGGCGGCGCCTGGGGATCATCGCGATCCGGCCAGGCTGGTCAACCTGATCAATGCCCGGGGCATCACCACGCTGCACTTCGTGCCGTCCATGCTGCAAGCATTTCTGCAGGACCCCACGGCGGTGACGTGCCACAGCCTGCAACGCATCGTGTGCAGCGGTGAGGCATTGCCGGCAGACACACAACAGCAGGTGTTCGCCAAGCTGCCCCAGGCCGGGTTGTTCAACCTGTATGGACCGACCGAAGCCGCTATCGACGTGACCCACTGGACCTGTGTTGATGACGGCGCCGATGCGGTGCCGATTGGCCGGCCGATTGCCAACCTGACGTGCTACGTGCTGGACGACAATCTGGAACCGACCCCGATAGGCGTACTGGGTGAGCTGTACCTGGGCGGTGCCGGCTTGGCGCGGGGGTATCAGCGTCGTGCCGGGTTGACGGCCGAACGTTTCGTGACCGACCCGTTCGGCAGCGGCGAACGCCTCTACCGGACCGGCGATCTGGCGCGTTATCGCGACAACGGCGTCATCGAGTACGCCGGGCGCATTGATCATCAAGTCAAGCTGCGTGGGCTGCGTATCGAATTGGGCGAAATCGAGGCACGCCTGCTGGAGCACGACAGGGTGCGCGAAGCCGCCGTGCTGGCGGTGGACGGCACGCACCTGGTGGGTTACCTGGTGCTGCATCAGCCGCCGCAAGACTGGAAAGCCTTGATCGGCGCGCATCTGGCGGCGCACTTGCCGGACTACATGGTTCCCACGCAGTGGGTGCTGCTGACACACATGCCGTTGAGCCCCAACGGCAAGTTGGATCGCAAGGCGTTGCCCAAGCCTGAGGTCCACGCGGCACAGGCGTTCGAGGCCCCCCACAGTGAGATCGAATGCCAGGTGGCGGCGATCTGGCGTGACGTGCTGGGGGTTGAGCAAGTAGGGCTTAACGACAACTTCTTCGAGCTGGGTGGCCATTCGCTGCTGGTGCTGATGCTTAAGGAGCGCCTGCGCAAGATCAGCGGCGTCGGTTTGTCGGTCAGCCAGTTGATGCTTAACCCGACCGTGCGTGGACAGGTCAATTGCCTGCACGGTGAGGCGCGGCGCTCCACGATCGTCAAACTCAACAGCCAGGCCCAAGGCACGCCGCTGTTTATGTTCCACCCCAGCTTCGGCGCGGTGCACTGCTACACCGCGATTGCCCTGGCCCTGCGTGAGCAGCGTCCGGTGTACGGCGTGATGTGCCGTGCCCTGGCCGAAGAGGGCACTGCGGTGCCCGAATGGCAAGCAATGGTCGAGGACTACACCGCGCAGCTGTTGATAGCCCAGCCCCAAGGGCCGTTCCGCCTGGCAGGCTGGTCCCTGGGCGGTAATCTGGCGATGGAAGTGGCTTATGGGCTGGAGCAGGCGGGGCGCGCGGTCGAGTTCGTCGGCTGGATCGACGCCGCGCCGCCGCAATGGCTCAAGGCCTACTGGGAGGCTGTAGTAGCCGAGGAGGAACGCCCGGTATCGACCCATGAACGCCGCGCCGCCCTGCTCGGTGTGATGTTCCCGGCGTATGCCGAGCAGATCCACGATGCCTGGCTGCGATGCCAGCGGCTTACCGACGATGAACACGCGCAATTGCACGCGTTCGTGGGCTGGGCCGAGCAGACATTGGGCGAGGCCTTTACTGCGATCAAGCAAGAGCTGTTACGCGGCAATGAGGCGCAGATTTCCTGGGAAGTGGACCGCGCCCTGAGTGAACGCATGCTGGCCGCCGACTTCAAGCCGATCAACGCGCCGCTCAGTTGCTGGTGGGCCTCGTTAAGCCGGGCCGGTCGTTGCAAGGACTTGATCGAGCAACATATGGCGAGCATCCACGGCCAGGGGCGCGTCGAGCGTTCAGTGATGATCGAGACCGATCATGACGGGATCGTCGACAGCGCTGAGTTCATCGCCAGCCTGGTGGCCGCCATGACGTAACGTTGCGACTGAGCCAAACACCCGGGTCCTTGGATCCGGGTTTTTTTCGTCTGGTTTGGACGAGCGCAAGGCATGAAAAAGCCCGATGAAAGCAAGGCGCTCATCGGGCTTGGTTTGACCACTGGGGGCGATCAAGGCATTACATCAGAAGTCCCAACGGGTGCTGAACATCACGTTGCGTGGCTCGCCGTAGGCGGCCGAATTATAGAAACCCACGTTGGTGTAGTAGGACTTGTCGAAAATGTTGTTGACGTTGACGGTCGCCGACAGGCTCTTGGTTACCTGGTAACGGGTCATCAGGTCCACCAGCCAGTAGGCTTTCTGGGTGATGTCCTGGTTTCGGTCCAGCGGCGAGTTGTAGATCTCGTACCAGCCCTTGCTCTGCCAGCGCAGGCCACCGCCGATGGTGAATTTGTCCAGGTCGCCCTTGAGCTTGTAGGTGGTGTTCAGGTTGACCTGATGTTCCGGCTCGAATGTGGAGATTTTCTTGTCGTCTTCATCGCGCACGATCTTGTGGGTGTAGCCCCCCTGGACCTGCCAGCCAGGGGCCAGCTCACCGGAGATCTCCGCCTCATAACCCTTGGTGACGGCCTTGGAGCTTTTGAATGCGTAATTCTGCGGTGACGGCGTCTGGTTGTTATAGGCGTCGTCCGGGATGGCGCGGTTGTCTTCATGCACCTCGAAGTAGGCGATGCTGGTGTTCAAGCGGCCGTCGAAGAAATCGCCCTTGAGGCCCAACTCGTAGTTTTGCCCTTCGTCAGGTTCCAGCAGCCTCTGGTTGCGATCCTTGTAGGTGCTTTCCTGTGGCTGGAAGATATCGGTATAGCTGGTGTACACCGAGAAATTGTCATTGAGGTCGTAGATAACCCCGGCGTAAGGCACGAAACGGCCGCTTTCCTTGTAGGAAGGGTTGTTGCCGGTCACATGGTAGTTGGCCACGCGCCCACCGAGGATCACGTTCAGGTCGTCCATCACGTTGAAGCGGGCGGTCATATAGGTGCCGGACTGGCGGATAGTGTCATCGATGTACTGTTGCACCGGGCCGTAGATCGGCTTGGCGATATGGCCATTCCAGTTATAGAAATCGACTTTGTTGCCTTGTGGCCACTCCGGCGACCAGTACCCTTTGCCTTGCCAGCGCGAGGTGCCGATCGAGCCGCCCACGACCAGTTCATGTTCGCGGCCAAACAGGCTGAAGGGGCCGGTGGCGTAGAGGTCGGCGGAGGTGCTCTTGGTCTCGCCGGTGTATTTCTGTCCATTGATCTCGGCGGTGCCGTCGGCTGCCGGCTGCACGAACTGAATGGAGGCGAGGTCGGCATGGTAACTGTTGATCTTGTGGTCCAGCTGGAATTTGGTTACCCAGCCGTCTCCCAGATCATGTTCGAGCATGGCGAAAGCTGTACGGGTGTTCTGTTCCCACGAACTCCAGGTGGTGCCGTTGTTGTAGGAACGGGGCATCTTGTTGATGCTGCCGTTGGAGTTGACCAACGGGAACGAACCGGACCAGCTGGAGCCTTTGGGCGTATTGTCCTGGTAGTCGAAACCGACGGTCAGCATGGTGTCGGGAGACAGGTCGAATTCAGTGATGCCGTAGTAGGTCTCGGTCTTGCGCGAGTAGTGGTCCATGAACGAGTTCTTGTCCTGGTACGCCGCGACCGCCCGGCCCCGCACGTTGCCGCTGTCGGTCAGCGGGCCGCTCACGTCCACTTCGCTGCGGTAGTTGTCCCAGGAACCGGCGCCCAGTTGCAGGTGCCCCTTGAACTCCGAGGTCGGTTTCTTGCGGATCAGGTTGATGGTCGCGCCGAGGGAGCCGGCGCCGTTGAGCAGCCCGGTAGCGCCCTTGAGAACCTCGACACGGTCGTAGATCGCCATGTCGCTCAGGGTATTGCCCGCCGAATAACCGACGTTGCGCACCGTGGAGGGAATACCGTCGTACTGGAAGCTGTTGACCGAAAAACCGCGGGAATAGTAGTTGGTTCGGTCCGAGTCATAGGCCGACACGGTGATGCCGGGTGTGTGCCGCATCACGTCATCGACGTTATTGAGACCGAAGTCCTCAATGTGCTGACGGGTGATCACCGTGATCGACTGCGGCGTTTCCCGCGGCGTCAGGGTCAGCCGGGTGGCGGTGGCGATGGTGCCGGGCGTGTAGGAGCCGGACTCTTCGGTGATGTTACCCAGCACGTTACCGGTCACCTGGGTCGGGCTCAGCTCCAGCCCGGTGGTGGCGCCGGCGGCGGTCACGGTCAGGGAGTTGCCGTTGAGGCTGTGGGTGGTCGAGGTGCCGGCGAGCAGGGTATTGATCGCTTGTTGCGGGTCCAGCTTGCCCTTGACTGGCGTACTGGTCTTGCCTTGCACATCGCCCGGGCTATAGAGCACCTGCACGTTGGCCTGGCGACCGAAGGTCTGCAGCGCGCTCCCCAGCGACTGCGCGGGAATATCCAACTCGATCTCTTGTGCCTGCACATAGCCGGCGACCGGCAGCGACACTGCCAGGGCCAGGGCGCTCGGCAGGAGGTTGATGTTCAGGGCCCGACGCATGGAGAGCGCTTTGCTCAGTGGGCTGAGACCGAGTCGTGCTGGCATGGATGTCTTCTCTTCTGGAATGTTAAGTGGGCAAATTATAAGTATTTATTGAGGCTGGTTCTCATTACCACTAGTGAGACGTTCCTACCCGCGGAAACCGGAAAAACAAAATTCACGCCGGCGCCATCTCGTGCACCACCTGGCCGGCGCGCAGGCGCACCAATTGGTCGGCGATGTCGAAATAGCGGTCGTCGTGGCTGATCACGATGATCGTCTTGCCCAAGCGTTTGAGGTCCGGCAGCAGTTCGGTATAGAAGATGCGGCGGAAGGCCGGGTCCTGGTCGGCGGCCCATTCGTCGAACACCAGCACCGGGCGTTCTTCCAGCCAGGCGTTGACCAGCGCCAGCCGCTTGCGTTGCCCGGTGGAAAGGTCGGTGGTGCTGAATACGCCGTCCTTGACGCTGACCTTGTGCGCGATTTCCAGGCGTTCCAGGTACTTGGCGGCGCTGTCCAGCGATTGCGCGGCGCTGCCCTGCACCAAATCATCGAACAGGTAGTAATCGGCGAAGACCGTAGTAAACAGCTGGCGGTAGTCGTCGCGCTCGGGGTCGGTCACGGTCTTGCCGTTGAGCAGGATTTCCCCTGACTGGGGCGGGTAAAGGCCCAGCAGCAGTTTGATCAGGGTGGTCTTGCCGCTGCCGTTTTCGCCGACGATGAACACGATATCGCCCTGGGCGATGCTCAGGTCGATTGGCCCCAGGTGGAACGGCTCGCTGCCTTCCACCGCCGGTGGGCTGTAGGTTACGCCGCGCAGTTCGAGGCGGTTGACCAGCGGTTGCGGCGCTTCGCTGTCATCCATCAGCAGGTGAGGTTCGGGCGAGGAGAAACGCTCTGACAATTCGCTGATTCGGCCAAAGGCAATCTTGGCCTTGCCGACCACCGGCAGATAACCCAGCAGATGTTCCAGCGGGCCTTTCATATACAGCAGCACAAGGACGAAACCGGTGATTACGGTCGGGTCAGGGTTCGGATGGTAGGCCTGCATCGTCAGCGCCAGGCCGATGACCACAAAGAACAGCATCGAGCCGAAGGTCTTGGCGAGGATGTAGATGTTCACCGAGCGCACCTGGATATCACTGATAAGGTCTGCGGTTTCCTTGATTCGGTGGGTGTTCATGCGAAACCGCCGTGGACGGTGCATGCGCAGTTCCTTGGCGCCGGAGGCAATGGCGTTGTAGTAACGCTGCAGGTCGTCTTCGTGGCTACGGGCCAGGTCGAAGCCCTGAATGCCCTTGCCGCCGGCGATGAACTGCACCGCGCTGCCAATCACCACCGCGACTACCATCATCAGGAACATCGGCACCGACAGGTAGGCCAGATAGCCCAGGCAGCCCAGGGTAACGGTAGCGGCAATGGCCAGCGGGGTGAAGGCGAAGGAAAAATCGCTGATGGTGTCGACATCGTGGGTCAGCACCGGGATCAGCCGATGGGAGCGGTAGCGCTCGATCTGACCGATTGGCGCCGACAGCACTTTCTCGCCCAGGTCCTTGCGCAGTGCGGCGATGATGCGTTGGCCGACGTAATTGGTGCCGATGTCGGAAATGATCGAACTGACCAGCGCCAGCACGCACAGCGCCGCAAACGTCAGGATCACCCCTTGGGTCATGCCTTGGGGCGAGTGCAGGGCGTTATTGATCGTTGCCAGCAGCAACGTGATAGCCAGGCCGCCGGCCATGCCCAGGGCCACGGAGATCGTGACGAGGGTGCGAAAGGGCCTGAGCAATGCGAGCAGACCGTTGAAGGCGCCGCGCTTGGGGTCGGTCATAAGTACTTCCCGGAAAGTGAAAAGAGGGCTGGGCACACAGACCCTTACCCATGACAAACGAAGCACCGGCGCGACGATTTAGCTCGTCGCGCCCGGCGGTGACGACGGCGGATAAATTGCCCGGAAGCTGGTTCGTTCTTGTTCTGTAGGCGCACGCGTAGCCGCGCCGTGCGTGAACCCTTCAGCGAGAGCGAAACAATGACGAAGAAGAACCTGGTGTATGTGTGGTCCCTGAGAAATGCCGCCGCCGACAAGGCCGGGCAGCCGGTGGCCTACAAGGACCACGAGCGCTATATGAAATCGGTGCTGGAGTTTCTGGTGGGTTCGCTCAACGACACGCCGCTGGGCGAGGCCTACAACCTGGTGGGCGTGGTGTATGACGATGACGAGCACAACCCGCGCGACCAGCAATTGATGGCCGACTATGGCTTTGCCTGCCAACCCGGTCGCCAGTGGCTGTACCCGACCGACCTGCGGGTGCAGGGCAATCGGGTCAACGACCTGCTGCTGAGCGTGCCGTCCACCTATCGCCGCCTGCCAAGGGGCAGTGCCGAGCACATCGCCGGTAAGCAGGACTTCGAACGTCGCCTGCATGACACCCTGGTGGAATTGAAGGCGGATATCGTGGTGCTTGACGGCCTGTTGGTGATTCTCGATGAACTGGTGCGGCCGGGCGCGCCGTTTGCGCGGCGGATCATGAACATTCACCCCGGTATTACCCGTATCGAATCGCCCTATGAGCGCCGGGGTGCCTACGCCACCTGGAATGCCTTGTACGGTGCCCGTGGACAAGCCGTGGTGGATTGGGCAACCCGGGAGACGCAGCCGTGTGAACCGTTGTATCTGACCGGTGCGTCGTTCCACTACGTGGACAACGGCATCGACTCCGGCGAAGTGTTCCACGACGTACTCAAGACCGAGATCTCACCGGACGACACCATCCTTGAGCTGCGCTGGAACAACTTCAACAACAGCCTGTTCCCGGCCTTGCATGAAGGGCTGGAGCGCCTGGCCAAGCAAAGCTAGACCATGATGTTTATTGGTAGTGAGCAGGCTTGCCCTGCTCACCACAACACAATCAGAGGTCGCGCACGACCCTGAAGCCAATCCAGTCCCCGCGCGTCTGCGGGTAGATGTTGTTGCGGTTGCCCGAGCGCGAGAACACCGGTGCTTCGCCCCAGTCATTGCCACGGATCTGGTAAGCCTCGCAGTTCGGCTCCATCCACGCGCTGCCGTCGGTAGGTGCGCCGACGTAATTGGAGTGTTCGCAATCGGCCACGCGCTCGTAGACGTTGCCGTGCATGTCGTACAGGCCAAACGCGTTCGGCGGGTAGCTGCCCACCGGCGAGGAGTAGCTGTAACCGTCCGCCGGACCGTAGGTGTTGGCGTGTTCGGCGATGCTGTAGCCCTTGCCCGCATCGAACGGGAAGGGGAAGGGCCCGGTGGTGCCGGCGCGGGCCGCGTACTCGCGCTGGGCCTCGCTGACCATGTGGTACTGCTGGCCGGTCTTTTTCGACAGCCAGGCCACGTAGTTTTTTATATCGTCCATGTCCATGCACACCGCCGGCTGACGTGGGCCCTGGGGGTAGCGCGGTTTACTGGCGATGCATTCGCGGCCGGGGCGGGTGTCGCCGTCGGCGATTTTGACGCCGGTCTGGCGGATATAGCTGTCCCATTCGCCGGCGGTGATCTGGAAGCGGCTCATGGCGAACGGCTTGGCAAAGGTCACTTCATGCATCGGCCCTTCGTCCGGCTCGCGGCCGACTTCATCCTCCGGCGTGCCCATGGTGAAAGTGCCGGCGGGCAGCACCACCATTTCCGGGCAATCCTTGCAGTCCTTGAACACTTTGCCGGCGGGTGGTGCGGCGGCGTGGGCCAGGCCCGGCAGGCAGGCGCCGCACGCGGCGGCCAGGGCCAGGGCGGTCAAGGGGTTGAATCGGGATGCACGCATAGGGGGCCTCGGGTTCAAAAAGTAAAAATAGGCATCACGCCCGTGCGGTGAGCAGGGTCATGAAACGTTGGATCTCTTCGCTGGAATTGAGCAGGCCGGGGGCGGTACGGATCACCGGGCCGACATCGCGGTCCACCGCATCGATGACCACGCGCTGGCGCATCATGTGTGCCGCCACGGCCTCGCAGTCCTGGCCCCGGAGCCGGAAAAACGTGAAGCCCGCCGACAGCTCCTCGCGGCGCGGCGTGACCAGTTCGATGCGCGGATGAGCCTGCAACTGCTCCTTGAGTTCGCTGTTGAGCGCATGGATGCGCGCCTGCACCGGCGCCTTGCCCAATTGCAGGTGCAGCTTGAACGCCTCGTCCGCCGCCCAGCGATGTTCGAAGGCGTGGAAGCCGCCAGGGGTCATGATGGTGGCGAAGTCTTTGTCTTCGGAAAACGTCGGCACCATGGGCGTGACGTATTTGTTCTCGGGGTCGCGGGCGCACACCAGGCCGGTGCCGCGCGGGCCGAACATCCATTTATGGGTGCCGGCGATGAGAAAGTCGCAGTGCATGTCCGGGAAGTCGAGGTTTTCCACGCCCAGACCGTGCACGCCGTCCACTACATACAGGATGCGGTCACGCTCGTCGCGGTGGCGGTTGACGTCGGCCACCAGCGTGCCGATCTCGCCGATCGGCAGCTTCACGCCGCTGCCGGACTGCACCCAGGTCATGCCCAGCACGCGGGTATGGGGGCGGATGGCTCGCTGGATATTGCCCAGGATTTCGTCGACTGAGACCTGGCTGGGGTTCTCGAACAGGCTGATCCGCCGCACCTGGGTGCCTTGCTGGCGCGCGCGAAAATCCAGCACGTTCTGGGTTGCGTAGTGCTCGTGGACCGTGGTCAGGATCTCCTGGTCGGCGCGCACCTGAAGGCCGCCGTAAATCATCGCCAGGCCTTCGGAGGTGCTGCCGGTCAGGGCGATCTGCGGCGGCGTGGCCTTGAGGTAGCGCCCGGCCCATTCGCGCACCTGGCCTTCGCGTTTCCAGGTTTCCTGCAGGTCCCAGTCCATGGCAAGGCCCGGGTTGCGGTCGATCTGGGCACGGTAGCGTTCGATGGCCTCGCGCACCGGCCTTGGGTGCGACGCCACCAGAAAATTGGAAAAGTGCAGGTAGTCCGGGTCCTGGTTGAACAGTTGCTTGAAACCCGTCCATGGGTTGTCCGCCGGGGGGCTGGCCACGGCCTGGGGCAGAAGGGCGGCACCCAGCGGCAGGCTGGCGGCAAACACCCCAGCCTGTTTGAGAAACGTACGACGGTCGGTCATGGACTTACTTCGTGGCTGATTAACGTTGGGCCATTGGCTTGGCGGCTTGTTGTACCTGGTCCCACACCCGCAGGAAGTTGCCGCCCCACAGCTTGGCGATATCCGCTTCGGAGTAGCCGCGCTGGATCAACTCGGCGGTGACGTTGCGGATCTCGCCGACGTTGTTCCAGCCATCGATGCCGCCACCGTCATTGAAGTCCGACGACAGCCCGACGTGGTCGATACCGATCTTGCGCACGGTGTAGTCGATGGCATCGCCCAGGTCCTTGAGGCTGGCCTTCGGCTCTTCATCGAGGATGGCGTACAGCGCACTGGCGTATTCGCCGAACTTCTGTTCGGGCCAGGCGGCAATGATCGCGTCGCCCGGCATCAGCGCCATGGCCAGGTTGGGCAGGGGCGGCAGGTCGAAGCGCGCGCGCAGTTGGTTGAGCTTGTCCTGGGTCGGCTGGCTGAGTGGGCGCAGGTAAGCCGAGAAACCGACGATCTGCACCACGCCGCCGCTCTGCTTGATCAGTTGCAGTTCCTTGTCGCTGAGGTTGCGCGGAATATCGACCGCCGCTCGCGGAGCCGAGTGCGAGGCCACCATCGGTGTGCGGCTCAGCTGTGCCACTTGCTCCAGGGCCTTGGTCGACATCTGCGACACATCGATGATCACCCCCAGGTCATTGAGGCGCCGCACGGCTTGCTTGCCGATGTCCGAGAGGCCGTCCAGCGCGTCCACCGAGTCATTGAAAAACGGCAGCGGGCGCGACGAATCCGACCAGGCGTTATTGCCCACGTAACTGAAACCGAACATGCGCATGCCGCGCGCTGCCCACAGGTCCAGCTGGTTCAGGTCGTTGCCCAGGGGGTAGGCGTTGAGCATGCTGATGAAAATCGCGAACTTGCCCTCGCCGTGCAGGCGCCGAAAGTCAGCCGGGGTGTAGGCGATCGCGACCTGGTTGGGGAAGTCGCGCACCATGCCGCTGATGATCTTGTAGCGCACTTCCTGTTCGTGTCGGGCGGCCTCGATAAACCCCTCGGTTGGCTTGTGCGGCGCGTTGGGACCGTTCCAGATTTCCGGCCAGCCAAATATCGTCAGCGCCGCGCCGGACAAGCGGCCGCGCGCCGCCTTGGCCAGGTCGAACTGGCCGCCGCCATCCTTGTCCGCCTCGTTGCCGGCGGTGCCGAAATCGATGGGCACGGTGATATGGCTGTCGAACGACAGCACGCGGTCCTGCAGCTCGTTGGCCTGCTTGATCACCGCCAGCGGGTAACCGGCGTTGCCCTTGAACCAATGATCCCAGGCCAGCCAGCCAGCCCCGGCACCGATGGCCAGCGCCAGGGGCAGGCCGATGTACAGCGCCTTGTTCGAACGTGGTTTTGTCATTGCCATCTCAGTCAGTTGAGGCCTTCGCTATCAGGGAGGAACGAGCCGTGGGCGGTGAAATTTAGGCCGGGGCCGCGTGCGTTAAATTTCCTTGGGCTGCGTACGTTCTAGCTCTGATAAAGGCGTTTCCTAAGGTAGACAATGACCCTCTCTCGACGTGGCTTCATCGCCGGCCTGGCGCTCACGGGCGCCGTGGTGCCGGCGGCTTACTATGCCCATCGCGAGTTGACGCGCGAAGATCCAGTGCCCATCACCCCCGGTGAAGCCACGGTGACCCTGGCCGACACCGCCGGGCAGCAGTTGGCCAATACCCTGCGCGGGGTGTGGGACCTGCGCCTGGACGGTCGCGACGCCGGGCTCAAGGGCCTGCCGCGGGAAGGCCTGCAACTGTTGCTGGACATCGCCCCGCGTGGCCGGGGCCTGCGCGGCTACCTGGACACCGCCGCCAACCTGTGCGCCGAGGGCGAGCCGCGCTACCGCGTGCTCGGCGACCTGGTGACGGGTGAGGGTGCCTTGCTCTACTGGCGCCTGATCGATCGCGACGCTGCCGACGGCGTGCCCGCCTACGAATTCAAAATGACCCTCGATGAAGTCTGGGCCGACTTCGCCAACGCCGGCAGCAGCACCCTCAGCGGGCAGATCCTCGACCTGAATCGCCCATTGGCGATGACCGAACGCGACAACCGTTTTATCGCCCACAAGCACACATTTCCCGAAGCCCGCCAGCGCATTGGCCTGAATCCGACCCTGCTGGCCTGGCTGATCGCCCCCGAACATCGCCTGTTCCACCAGTTATGGCACGCCACCCGTGACCAATGGCACAAACTCCCCGAAGACAAACGCGACGCCCTGCGCGGCATCGGCTGGCAACCCGGCCCGCGCGGTCAGGAGCGCGACGCGCGCGGTGACCACAAAGACCGCAACGGCTCGGGTATCGACTTCTTTTTTATGCACCGACACATGCTGGCCAAGGCGCGTTCCCTGCAGGACTTGCCTTCATGGCCGCAATTCCCCGCCCCGCAACCGCCTCTGGAACGCGACCGCCTGGGCTTTGTGCGTTATTTCGACAACCATGACGGTTTCGCACTGCCACCGACCTGGTCGGCTCCGGATGACGGCGACTACACCCAGTGGGTCAGCGACATCAAGGCCGCCGAGACCTACCACAGCAATTTCCAGGTGTGGGAATCCCAATACCGCGACCCGCGCTACCTGGCCAGACTGACCCTGGGGCAACTGGGTTCCGAAATGGAGTTGGGCCTGCACGACTGGCTGCACATGCGCTGGGCTTCGGTACCACGCGACCCGTCCAACGGCGCGCCGGTACCGTTCGCCCGCGACCCGGCGGACTTCGCGCCACGCTGGTACGCCGCGGAAAATGACTTCCTCGGCGACCCGTTTTCTTCCCACGTCAATCCCGTGTTCTGGCACTTCCACGGCTGGATCGACGACCGCATCGAAGACTGGTACCGCGCCCACGAGCGCTTCCACCCCGGCGAAGTCAGCCGATTGGACGTCAACGGCATCGCCTGGTTCGCCCAGGGGCGCTGGGTCGAGGTCGGCGACCCCTGGCTCGGCCCGGACACCCATGGTTGCAGCACCACGCCGGGGCTGCAGATGGGCAAATCGATGGAGATGGACCCGGAAACCATGAAACTGGCGCTGCGCATCACGTTCGGCGCGGATGAAGAGGTGTTGAAAGGCTTGTTCAAACGGGTGCCGAGGCGCCCCTGGTATGCGCGGCATTTGAAGGTCCGCACGCGCGAAGTGTGACCGGCTGCAACGGCTCGCTGCCCATTAAGAACTGGCTGTCCCCTGTGTCGAGTACATCCACCGCAACAGTGAATGCCGCCCGCTGATGCCCAGTTTGGTCGATGCGCGTTTGAGGTAGCTTTCGATGGTGTTGACCTTCAACGCCAGTTGTTCGGCCAGTTCCGGTGCGGTGCGCCCGGCCAACAGGCCTACGCATACTTCCAGCTCGCGCCGGGACAAGGTCAGGCCCGATTCCACCAGGCGTTCTTCGATGCACCGGCGCAGGGTTTCGATGCCTTGATGCGCCGGTACCCTCGGCTCGTTATCGGGGCGGCAGGGGTGGAGCGCGGTGATGTGCTTTTCCACCATCGGCAGTAGCAGGCTGGAAAAGTCCTGCAGCATGCTCAGTTCCTGTGCCGAGAAAGTGTCCCGCGGATGCGCGCGATACATTGACAGCACGTAGCGCACATCATCCTTGCGCCGGGTAAGGTGCAGTTGGGCGGCGGGTTGTTCCGGTCCCAGGGCGCTGATCGAGTCGGTGTATACCGGGCTGATCCTGCGACGCGTGTGGCCTTGGGCGCTCAAGCGCAATTGAGTGATGTGCGTGGCGTCCACGGCCAATTGGGTCAGGATCAGGTCATGCAACATGCGTGGGAAATGGCGACTGCCGGTGCTGGCAATGACTTTGCCTATCTGTGGGAACAGCTGTGAGTTCATCATTTCGTCCATGAAGAATGCAGATAATGGCCTGTAGCGACGGGATGCAGCATGCATAGCCGTTCCTGTCGCGGCCTATGCTAGTACAGCCCGGCGGCGCGATGGGGATCCAATCCGCAAAAAGCCGACCGGGCCGGTGCCGCGACAGGGTTGCGGGCGCCCCCGGCGTTATCTCATTGCAGGCATTGCCATCGCTTTGGAACGCGATGCCAGGCGGGTGCATTTGGCCAGCGCCTGCTGCACATCCGCCAGCAGGTCGGCGACGTCCTCAAGGCCGACCGACAACCGCACCAGCCCTTCGCTGATACCGTGCTGCGCGCGTTCCTGCGGCGTGTAGGTGGAATGGGTCATGCTCGCCGGGTGCTGGGCCAGCGACTCGGTATCGCCCAGGCTGACCGCGCGGGTGAACAGTTGCAGTGCGTTCATGAAGCGGCGGCCACTGTCGATGCCGCCCTTGAGTTCGAAGGCGATCATGCCGCCGGCCTGGCTCATCTGCCGTGCGGCCAATGCGTGTTGTGGGAAAGAGGCCAGCCCTGGGTAAGCCACCTGCGCCACGGCCGGGTGCGCCTGCAGGGCTTCGGCCACCGCCTGGGCGTTACTGCAATGGCGGTCCATGCGCAGGGCCAGGGTCTTGAGGCCGCGCATCAGCAACGCCGCGTCCTGGGGCGACATCACGGCGCCGGTCAGGTCCTTGAGGCCTTGCAGGCGAATGCGCCGGGCCAGGGCCTGGTTGCTCACGGCGATGCCGGCGGTGATATCGCCGTGGCCGCTGAGGTACTTGGTGGCCGAATGCACCACCACATCGGCACCGAGCTCGAGGGGGCGTTGCAGGTAAGGGGTGCAGTAGGTGTTGTCGACCACCACGGTCACATTCGGTTGCTGGTGGGCGAGGGCGGCCACGGCGGCAATGTCCACCAGTTGCAGGGTGGGGTTGGCCGGGGTTTCGCAATAGATCATGCGCGTGGCGGGGCTGATCGCGGCCTGCAGCGCGGCCAGATCGGTGAGGTCGACATGGCGCACCTTGACGCCGAACTCGCCGATGCCGTGGTGCAACAGAGCGAAGGTGCAGCCGTAGAGGGTGTGGCTGACGATCACCTCATCGCCGGGCCGCAACAGGGTCCAGAACGTCGCGGCAATCGCGCCCATGCCCGAGCTGAACGCCACTGCTGCTTCACCGTTTTCCAGGCTGGCCATGCGTGATTCGAGTAACGCCAGGGTGGGGTTGGAAATGCGCGTATAGAAATGCCCGTCGGCGTCGCCGGCAAAACAGGCCGCGCCGTATTCGGCGGTGGGAAAGGCAAAGGTCGCCGACAGATAGATCGGTGGCACCAGTGCCCCATGGTGGTCCTTGGGGTCATAACCGTGATGGATGGCACGGGTGGAAAAGCCGAATGTCTTGTGTTTATTGTGCATGTCGGGCGCTCCTTGTTTCCTACAATGCTATGCTCAAAATCACGGCCGAACTTTGCAAAGTTTGCTGCCAAATCCCGTCTATGGGGATGAAATGCCGATAAAAATAACGTTCAGAGGCAAGTTATGCCCATTCCACTCGATCGTGCCGATAAAGCCCTGTTAAACGCTTTGCAAAGCAACGCCCGGCTCACCGTGGCCGAACTGGCCGAGCGCGTGTCCCTGACCACTTCGCCGTGCTGGCGCCGGGTGCGAAACCTGGAGGAGAGCGGGGTGATCAGTGGTTATCAGGCGATCCTGTCGCCCAAGGCGCTGGGGTATGGAGTCACGGCGTTCGTCAGCATCATGATGGAAAGTCACACCCAGGAAATTGCCCGCGCTTTCGAACAGCGGTTGCTCGAAATTCCCGAGATCGTGGCGTGCCATAACGTGTCGGGGCGCTATGACTTTTTGCTGGAAGTGGTGGCCAGGGACTTGGAGTCGTTTGGCGAATTTGCCCGCGAGGTGCTGCAGACGTTGCCGTGTGTCAAAGAGATCTACTCGAGTTTTTCCTACAAGTCTGTGCGACCACTACGGGTAATTCCCTTACCGGACTGATCGACTTTTCGTCAGGTGAATGCGCCCGACTGACGGCTATTGTCAGAAATTTCCCACAGGAGTACAAATGTACTCCATGACAGGCCTGACCCCCCGCCGTACCGCCATCCTGACCTTTATCCGCGACCGTATCGCGCAGCAAGGCCAGCCCCCCAGCCTCGCCGAGATCGCCGAGGCGTTCGGTTTTGCCTCGCGCAGCGTGGCGCGCAAGCATGTGCTGGCGCTGACCGACGCCGGCTTTATCGAGGTCAACCCCAACCAGGCTCGTGGCATTCGCCTGCTCAATCAGCCGGCGCGGCCCGAATGGCTGGATGTGCCCGTGCTTGGGCGTGTCGCCGCCGGCCTGCCGATCGGCGCCGACGCCGAGGTGCACAGCCGCCTGCAGCTGGACTCGGCCACTTTCGCGAAGATCCCGGATTACCTGCTGCGGGTGCAGGGCGACTCGATGATTGAAGACGGCATTCTCGACGGCGACCTGGTGGGCGTGCGGCGCAGTGCCGAGGCCTTGAACGGGCAGATCGTGGTGGCGCGCCTGGACGGCGAAGTCACCATCAAGCGGTTCGAACGCAACGCTGACAGCGTGCGTCTGTTGCCGCGCAACCCCGCATACCAACCCATCGTGGTGGGGCCCGACCAGGACCTGGCCATCGAAGGCGTATTCTGCGGCCTGGTGAGGCAAGGCTGATGGGCGCCGTGGTTGCCCTGGACGCGCTGTTCAATGGCGGCCGCGTCTGGAAAGGCCGGCCCGCCGCGCCGCCGGCCAGCCTGCACCCCACTGGGCTGGCGGCGCTGGATGCGGTGCTGCCCAGCGGCGGCTGGCCGGCGTCGGCCTTGAGTGAAATCCTGATGGCCAAGGACGGCGTGGGCGAACTGCAACTGGTGCTGCCGACCCTGGCGCGCTTATCGGCGGCAGGCGAGCGCATTGTGCTGGTGGCACCGCCCTATACGCCGTATCCCCATGCCTGGCAGAACGCCGGGGTGGATGTGCGTCAGCTCTCAGTGGTGCAGGCCGAGGAACGCGACGTGCTGTGGGCCGTGGAACAGTGCCTGCGTTCCGGCAGTTGCGGCGCCGTGTTGTGCTGGCCGCATCAGGCCGATGACCGTGCCTTGCGCCGTTTGCAGGTGGCGGCCGAAACCGGGCAGACCCTGGCCTTTGCCTGGCGCGCCCTGGGCGAAGCCATCAACCCATCGCCTGCCGCGTTACGCCTGGCCGTCGAGGCCCGGCCCGCCCAGGTGCGCGTGCTCAAGTGCCGCGGCGGGCTGGCCCATCCGGCGCCGATTGCGTTGGCCGGGCACTGAGCTTGCCATGCGCTGGGTGTGTATTGTCTTCCCGCAATTGGCGCTGGACGGGGTGCAGCGCCTGCACCCCGAGCCGGATGCGCCCCTGGCCTTGCTCGCCGGTACGCCGCAGCGGCGCGTGCTGCAAACCGTCAATGCCGCCGCGCGTACGTTGGGCTTGCGGCCCGGTCAGTCCCTGACGGCGGCCCATGCGTTGGTCAAAGCCTTTGCCAGCGCCGAATACGACCCCGTACAGATTGAGCGTTGGCAGCAATTTCTGGCGGCCTGGGCCTACCGTTTCAGTTCCCAGGTCAGCGTGTATTACCCCCGCGCCTTGCTGTTTGAAATCGAATCGAGCCTGGGGCTGTTCGGGCCCTGGCCGCTGTTCGAAGCGCGCCTGCGCAAGGAGTTGACCGAGCTGGGCTTTCGCCACCGCATCGTCGCCGCGCCCAACCCGGCGGCGGCGCGGGTGCTGGCCAATCTCTACGATGGCCTGGCCGTGGCCGATGACGCCGCCTTGCTGCAGGCCCTGGCCCCGGTGCCCATCGACCGCGCGGGCCTGGAGCCACAGGCAGCCACCGCATTGTCGCGCATGGGCCTGCGCACCCTGGCCCACGTGCAGGCGTTGCCTCGGCACACCCTGGCGCGTCGGTTTGAGGCAGGGCTGCTTCAGCACCTGGATGCCTTGAGCGGCAGGCGCCCGTTGGCACTGGACTTTTACCAGCCGCCGGACCAGTTCGATGTGCGCATCGAACTGAATTTCGACGTGCATTCCCACCAGGCGCTGCTGTTCCCGCTGCGACGCTTGACCGCCGACTTGTCCGCCTTCCTCTGTGGTCGCGACAGTGGCGTGCAACGTTTCGACCTGCACCTGGAGCACGCCCAGGCCGCCGACAGCGTGATCAAGGTCGGCCTGCTCAGCGCCGAGCGCGAACCGGGCATGTTGTTCGAATTGGCCCGTGGGCGCCTGGAGCAAGTGCAGGTCAGTGCACCGGTGCGCGGCCTTCGCCTGCTGGCCGAAGACCTGCCGGTATTTGTGCCGCAACGCCAGGACCTGTTCGACGAGCGCCCGCAACAAACCCTGCCCTGGGAGCAATTGCGTGAACGCCTGCGCGCGCGCCTGGGGGATGACGCCGTGCAGGGCCTGCGCTTTCATGCCGACCATCGTCCGGAGTGTGCCTGGCAAGCGGCGGCCGACCCGCGTGCCTGCCAGGGCTTGAACAAGGTGCAGCGCCCCGGCTGGCTGCTGCCGCAACCGAGCCCGCTGGCCGAGCAGGGCGTGCATATCCTTATGGGCCCGGAGCGCATCGAGTCCGGTTGGTGGGACGGCGCCGACATCCGCCGCGATTATTACCTGGTGCAGACCCGCACCGGCCAGCGCGGCTGGGCTTTTCGCAACGTGGGGCAGAGCGATGGCTTATGGCTGCAAGGCTGGTTCGCATGAGCTACGCCGAGCTGCATTGCCTGTCCAATTTCAGTTTCCAGCGCGGTGCATCCAGCGCGCTGGAGTTGTTCGAGCGGGCCAAGGCCCAAGGCTACAGTGCGCTGGCAATCACCGATGAGTGCAGCCTGGCGGGCATCGTGCGCGCCTGGCAGGCGGCCAAGGCGGTGGACTTGCCGCTGATTATCGGCAGCGAGGTACGCCTGGAAAACGGCCCGAAACTGGTGCTGCTGGTGCAAGACCTCAGCGGCTACCAGCACCTGTGCCGGCTGATCACCGTGGCGCGCCGCCGCGTGGAAAAAGGCAGTTATCGCCTGCTGCAAGAGGATTTCGATCAACCGATGCCCGGCCTGCTGGCGTTGTGGGTGGCGGCTGACGACGACACCCAGGCGTCGATCCAATGGCTGCGCCGCACGTTCGCCGAGCGCCTGTGGCTGGCGGTGCATCTGCATTGCGGCCAGGACGATGCGCGCCACTTGCAGCAACGCCTGAACCTGGCCGCCAGCCTGCAAATACCGGCGGTAGCCTGTGGCGATGTGCATATGCATGTGCGTGGGCGCCGCGCGCTGCAAGACACCATGACTGCCATCCGCCATCACGTCAGCGTGGCCGAGGCCGGCACGCGCCTGCACCCCAATGGCGAGCGGCACCTGCGCAGCCTCGATGCCCTCGGCGCGCTGTACCCGCAGGCGCTGCTCGACGAAAGCCTGGCTATCGCGCGCCGCTGCACCTTCGACCTTGGCCAGTTGCGCTACCACTACCCGCGTGAATTGGTGCCCGAGGGGTATACCGCTAAAACCTGGCTGCGGGCCGTCACCGAAGAAGGCATGGCGCGGCGCTGGCCCCACGGCGTCGAGGCCAAGACGTTAAAGCAGATCGACCACGAACTGGAGCTGATCAGCGATCTGGGCTACGAAAGCTATTTCCTCACGGTACATGACATCGTGCGCTTCGCCCGCAGCCGTTCGATCCTGTGCCAGGGGCGCGGTTCGGCGGCCAATTCGGCGGTGTGTTTTGCCCTGGGCATCACCGAGATCGACCCGAGCCTGACCAGCCTGCTGTTCGAGCGCTTTCTGTCCAAGGAACGCAATGAACCGCCGGATATCGACGTGGACTTCGAACACGAACGCCGCGAAGAAGTGCTGCAGTACGTGTTCCAGCGCTACGGCCGCCACCGCGCGGCATTGACGGCGGTGGTCAGCACGTATCACGCCGCCGGCGCGGTACGTGACGTGGCCAAAGCCTTGGGGCTGCCGCCGGACCAGATCAACGCCCTGGCCGATTGCTGCGGACGCTGGAGTGACGATGCGCCGCCCCTGGAGCGCCTGCGTGAAGCAGGCTTCGACCCGCACACGCCGATCCTGCATCGCGTGTTGACCCTCACCCAGCAACTGATCGGCTTCCCTCGGCACCTGTCCCAGCATCCCGGCGGTTTCGTGATTTCCGAATACCCGCTGGACACCCTGGTGCCGGTGGAAAACGCCGCCATGGCCGAGCGCACCATCATCCAGTGGGACAAGGACGACCTCGACGCGGTGGGCCTGCTCAAGGTCGATATTCTTGCCCTGGGTATGCTCAGCGCGATCCGTCGCTGCTTCGATTTGCTGCGCCAGCATCGCGGTCGCGACCTGTCGCTGGCTGGCATCCCCAAGGATGACCCGGCCACCTACGCCATGATCAGCAAGGCCGACACCATTGGCGTGTTCCAGATCGAATCGCGGGCGCAGATGGCCATGCTGCCACGGCTCCGGCCCAAGGCCTTTTATGACCTGGTGATCGAGGTCGCCATTGTGCGGCCCGGGCCGATTCAGGGCGGCATGGTGCATCCGTACCTGCGGCGGCGTAACAATGAAGAACCGACGACTTATCCATCCCCGCAATTGAAAACCGTGTTGGAACGCACCCTGGGCATCCCGCTGTTCCAGGAGCAGGTGATGCAGATCGCCATGGTGGCCGCCGACTACAGCCCCGGCGAGGCTGACCAGCTGCGCCGTTCCATGGCCGCCTGGAAACGCCACGGTGGTCTTGAACCGCACCGCGAACGGTTGCGCGATGGGATGCTCAAAAACGGCTACACCGAGGCCTTCGCCGCGCAGATTTTCGAGCAGATCAAGGGCTTCGGCAGCTACGGTTTCCCGGAATCCCACGCGGCCAGTTTCGCCTTGCTGACCTATGCCAGTTGCTGGCTCAAATGCCATGAACCGGCGGCGTTTGCCTGCGCGCTGATCAACAGTTGGCCCATGGGGTTCTACAGCCCGGACCAGATCCTGCAGGATGCGCGGCGTCACCGCTTGCAGGTCCGCCCGGTGGATGTGCAGGCCAGCGACTGGGATTGCAGCCTGGAGCCCATCGACGGCGCGCAACCGGCGATTCGCATGGGCCTGCGCTTGATCTCGGGGTTTCGCGAAGAGGATGCCCGACGCATCGTAGCGGCGCGCCGGCAGCAGCCATTCAGCGATATCGCCGACCTGGACCGGCGTGCCGAGCTGGACTCGCGTGCCCAGGCGTTGCTCGCCGATGCCGGTGCCCTGCGCGCCCTGGCCGGCAATCGCCACCGCGCACGTTGGGAGGTGGCGGGGGTGCATAAACAACTGGGGCTGTTTGCCGGCCTGCCCAGCCCTGACGAAGCCGCGGTGGCATTGCCGGCGCCCACGGTCAGCGAAGACCTGCACGCCGACTACGCCACCCTCGGCACCACCCTCGGCCCGCATCCGCTGGCGTTGCTGCGCGCCGAGCTGCGCCAGCGTCGCTGCCGCAGCTCCCGCGAGCTGATGGCCGTGGAGCATGGGCGCAACGTCAGCGTCGCCGGGCTGGTCACCGGGCGGCAACGGCCCGGCACCGCCAGCGGGGTGACATTCGTGACCCTGGAGGATGAATTCGGCAACCTGAACGTGGTGGTCTGGCGCGACCTCGCCGAACGCCAGCGCCTGGCCCTGGTGGGATCGCGCCTGCTCAAGGTCGATGGGCGCTGGGAAGCGGTGGGCGAGGTGCGGCATCTGATCGCCGGGCGGCTGACCGATCTGTCCGCCCTGCTCGATGGCATGGATGTACGCAGCCGGGATTTTCACTGAGCCAAGTAGCGTGTGCGGCGAATTGCCCCTAACGTATGCAAATGAAACGATCCGCCCCTGGCGCGCTCCAACCGTTGCGACCGTCCTTTCTCTGCGCAGAGCCGAACGATGCAATTTTTATCCAACCCACACGGCTGTGAAGGTTGGGCCGGTGAAATGGCCCAGCGTATTCGCGCATTTGACTGGTCAACCACCGACCTTGGGCCGATCGATCGATGGTCCACCAGCCTGGCCTGCACCGTGCAAATGATGCTGGCGTCCCCCGTGCCGATGGTAATGCTGTGGGGGCGGGCGGGGTACATGATCTACAACGACAGTTACTCGGCCTTTGCCGGTGGCCGTCACCCTTATCTGTTGGGCACGCCGGTTGAGCTGGGCTGGCCGGAAGTGGCGGATTTCAACCGCCATGTGGTGGATACCTGCCTGGCCGGCGGCACCTTGTCGTTCAACAACAAAGACCTGGTGCTGTTGCGCAACGGCCAGCCGGAGACCGTGTGGCTGGACTTGTATTACAGCCCCGTGGCCGGCGATAACCAGCAACCGGCCGGGGTGTTGGCGATCGTGGTGGAAACCACTGAGCTGGTCAAATCCGAACAGGTGCGCCAGGAGCTCACGCACAACCTGGAGCAACGGGTGGCCGCTGAAGTGCAGGCGCGATCCGCCGCCGAGGACCAGTTGCGTCAATCGCAGAAACTGGAGGCCATTGGCGGCCTCACCGGCGGCGTGGCCCACGACTTTAATAACCTGCTGCAAGTGATCTCCGGCAACCTGCATTTGCTGGCCCGCCATGAACCGGACAATGTGCATGTGCAACGCCGTGTCAGCGCCGCGATTGCCGCAGTGGACCGTGGTGCCAAGCTGTCGGCGCAATTGCTCGCGTTTGCCCGGCGCCAGCCGCTGTCGCCGGCGGTGTACAACCCGCTGCGCATCTACGAAACCCTGGGCGAGCTGCTGCAGCGCGCCCTCGGTGAAACCATTCATATCGACGTACAACTGCCCCGCGACCCCTGGTGCATCCATGTCGACCGCCATCAGCTGGAAAACGCCTTGCTCAACCTGGCGATCAACGCCCGGGACGCGATGAAAGGCGAGGGCGTGATTCGCATCAGCGGCGAAAATATCATCCTCAATCCCGACGATTGCGTGGGCAAAAGCGTGAATCCCGGTGAATACGTGCGTCTGTCCGTAGCCGATACCGGGGTAGGTATGTCGCCGGCGATTCAGGCCAAAGTGTTCGAGCCTTTCTTCACCACCAAGCGCGACGGTCACGGCACGG
Organism: Pseudomonas sp. lyk4-R2A-8; assembly: GCF_030209095.1. Taxonomy (NCBI): domain Bacteria; kingdom Pseudomonadati; phylum Pseudomonadota; class Gammaproteobacteria; order Pseudomonadales; family Pseudomonadaceae; genus Pseudomonas; species Pseudomonas sp. lyk4-R2A-8. The sequence goes on along the minus strand of NZ_JARVSS010000009.1, from coordinate 167,290 downwards.
GCCTGGGCTTGAGCATGGTGTTCGGCTTTGTGCGCCAGAGCGGCGGTCACGTGGACGTGTGCAGCGAAGAGGGCAAGGGCACCGTGGTGCAGTTGTATTTTCCGCGCAGCCTGGGCGAGGAATGCGCCGAAGTGCCGGCCGAGCCGCTCGTCACCGAATATGGGCAGGAAACGATTCTGGTCGTCGAGGACAACGAAGGCGTGCGCTTGACCGTGGTGGAAGTGCTCGAACAATCGGGCTACACCGTGCTCACCGCCGAAGACGGCGACCAGGCCATGCGCAAGCTGCAAGCGGGCCTGCAGCCGGAGCTGATTTTTACCGATGTGGTGATGCCGGGCCGGGTCAAAAGCACCGACCTGGCCGAGTGGGCCCGCGAACAGAGCCCGCCGGTGCCGGTGTTGTTCACCTCCGGCCACACCCGCGACATTCTCTCCAGCAACCATCTGCTGACTCCCGACATTCATCTACTGAGCAAGCCCTACAGCCCCGAAGCCCTGACGCAACGGGTGCGCAGCGTGCTCACCGCTCGATAAGGTTGACCATGACCTCACAACGCAACCTCCCGCCGACCACGTCCCCGCGCGCCGGCTTTGTGCGCGTGCGCGGCGCCCGTGAACACAACCTGCGCAACGTCGATGTGGACATTCCGCGCGATGCCCTGGTGGTGTTCACCGGCGTGTCCGGCTCGGGCAAGTCGTCCCTGGCGTTTTCCACCGTGTATGCCGAGGCTCAGCGTCGCTATTTCGAATCGGTGGCGCCGTATGCGCGGCGCCTGATCGATCAGGTCGGCGTGCCGGATGTGGACAGCATCGAAGGCCTGCCGCCGGCCGTGGCCCTGCAACAGCAACGCGGCACGCCAAGTGCGCGCTCGTCGGTGGGCAGTGTGACCACCCTGTCGAGCCTGATTCGCATGCTGTACTCCCGCGCCGGTCAATATCCGGCGGGGCAGGCCATGCTGTATGCCGAGGATTTTTCGCCGAACCTGCCCCAGGGCGCATGCCCGCAATGCCATGGCCTGGGTCGCGTGTATGAGGTGACCGAGGCGCTGATGGTGCCCGATCCGTCGTTGAGCATCCGGCAGCGCGCGGTGGCGTCATGGCCGCTGGCATGGCAGGGCCAGAACCTGCGCGACATCCTGGTGACCCTGGGGTACGACGTGGATATTCCTTGGCGCGACCTGCCGAAAAAGCAGCGCGACTGGATTCTCTTCACCGAGGAAACGCCCACCGTGCCGGTGTACGCCGGCTTCACCCCTGAGCAGACCCGCGAGGCGCTCAAGCGCAAGCTGGAGCCCAGCTATCAAGGTACGTTCAGCGGCGCGCGGCGCTATATCCTGCACACCTTCAGCCACACTCAGAGCGCGCTGATGAAAAAGCGTGTCTCGCAGTTTATGCAGGGCAGCCCTTGCCCGCTGTGCGAGGGCAAACGCCTGACCCGCGCGGCGTTGTCGGTGAAGTTCGCCGGGGTGGACATCGGTGAGTTGTCGCAGCTGTCGTTGAGCCAATTGGCCGACTTGCTGCGGCCGGTGGCGGCGGGGCAGGACCGTATGAAATTGTCGGTGGAAAAACGCCTGGCGGCCCAGCGTATCGCTGAGGATTTGCTTGAGCGCGTCGGCACGCTGATCGAGCTGGGCCTGGGCTACCTGTCCCTGGAGCGCAGCACGCCGAGCTTGTCGTCCGGCGAATTGCAGCGTTTGCGCCTGGCCACTCAACTGGGCTCGCAATTGTTCGGCGTGATCTATGTGCTGGACGAACCTTCGGCCGGGCTGCATCCGGCGGATGGAGAAGCGCTGTTTACCGCATTGGAGCGTTTGAAGGCGGCGGGCAATTCATTGTTTGTGGTCGAGCATGACCTGGAAACCATGCGCCGCGCCGACTGGCTGATCGATGTCGGCCCGGCTGCCGGCGAGCAGGGCGGGCAAGTGCTGTACAGCGGCCCGCCCGCCGGCCTGGCCGAGGTGCAGGCGTCGCAGACCCGTGAGTACCTGTTTGCCGCACCGCGCCCGGCCGCCGCCGCGCGTCGTGAGCCCAGCGCCTGGCTGGCGCTGGAGGGCGTAACGCGCAATAACCTCAAGGACCTGAACGTCGATTTCCCGTTGGGCTGTTTTACCGCCGTTACCGGCGTGTCCGGTTCGGGCAAGTCCAGCCTGGTCAGCCAGGCATTGCTGGAACTGGTGGGCAGCGGTCTGGGGCGCGTGGTGGAAGCCGATGAAGAACCGAGCCTGGAAGACGACGCGCCGCAAACCAGCGGCGGGCGTATCGGCGCCGGGCTGGAACATATCCGCCGCCTGGTGCAGGTGGATCAGAAGCCCATCGGCCGCACGCCGCGCTCCAACCTGGCGACCTACACCGGGCTGTTCGACAACGTGCGCAAACTGTTTGCCGCCACGCCGGCGGCGAAGAAGCGCGGTTACGATGCCGGGCAGTTCTCCTTCAACGTCGTCAAGGGCCGCTGCCCGAACTGCGAGGGCGAAGGCTTTGTCAGCGTCGAATTGCTGTTTATGCCGAGCGTTTACGCACCGTGCCCGACCTGCCATGGCGCGCGCTACAACCCCCAGACCCTGGCGGTCAAATGGCAAGGCCTGAACATCGCTCAGGTACTGGGGCTGACGGTGGACCAGGCGGTGGAGGTGTTTGCCGACCAACCGGGTGTGCTGCGCTCGTTGCAGGTGCTGCGGGATATCGGTTTGGGTTACCTGCGCCTGGGCCAACCGGCCACCGAACTGTCCGGTGGCGAAGCGCAGCGCATCAAACTGGCCACCGAACTGCAACGCAATGCTCGCGGTGCCACGTTGTATGTGCTGGACGAGCCCACCACCGGATTGCATCCACGGGATGTCGATCGCCTGCTCAGCCAGCTCAACCAACTGGTGGATGCCGGGCATACGGTGATCGTGGTGGAGCACGAAATGCGCGTGGTGGCGCAGAGTGACTGGGTGATCGATATCGGGCCGGGCGCAGGGGACCTGGGTGGGCAGGTGGTGGCCAGTGGCACACCGCACACGGTGGCCAAGAACAAGAAGAGTCGGACGGCACCGTTTTTGCGGCGCGAGCTGGTTTAGCCGTCAGCCTCGCGGGAAGGGCTGGCCCTTGATGGCTTCGGTGCCCGGCCATTGGCCTCCCGTTCTTCCCCGGAATTGGCTATTCCACGGCTCACACGTCCTGACTAACCTGAGCGCCAACCCATCCTCGGAAGAACCCCATGCAAACCCGTACCGATTTCTACACCGCGTCCCCCGATGCCATGAAGGCCATGCTCGCCCTGGAGACCGCCGTCGGCAGACTCTCCATCGAACTGCCGCTGCTGGAACTGATTCGCCTGCGGGTCTCGCAGATCAACGGCTGTGCTTTCTGCCTGGACATGCACACCGCCGACGCCCGCAAGGGCGGTGAGACCGAGCGGCGTCTGTACACGCTGTCGGCCTGGCGCGAGACGCCGTTCTTCACGCCGCGTGAGCGCGCCGCACTGGCCTGGGCCGAAAGCCTGACCCTGCTCAGCCAGACGCACGCGCCGGATGCGGACTACACCGCGCTGGCGGCCGAATTCAGCGCCCAGGAACAGGTCGATTTGAGCCTGGCCATTGCTACCATCAACAGTTGGAACCGCCTTGCCGTGGGTTTTCGCAAAATGCCCAAGTAATGCCTTAGAAATTGACCGTTGCGCTCAGGCGCGCCGTCAGTGGTGCGCCCTGGAACAGGTAGTCGTCGCCCAGGTACTCGCCGGCATCGCGCCAGTAACGTTTGTCGAACAGGTTGTCGACGCTCAGGCGCAATACGGTTTCGTAGCCGTCGAGGTGGGTGGTGTAGCGGCTGCCGACGTTGACCACCGCGTAATCGCCCACCTGCACATTGCCGCTGCGGTTGGCGTACTTCTTGGCGCTGTATTGCACGCCACCCAGCACCGCCAGGCCATTGACCCACGGCAGCGCATAGTCGGCGTATAGGCTGGCGCGCAGCTTGGGCACGTTGATCGCCTGGTGCCCTTCATAGGCCGCCGTGCCGCTGCCGCTCACCCGTGCACGAATCGCCGCCACGCTGGTGGCGATCTGCAAACGGTCGGTGGCCCAGCCATTGGCCGACACTTCCAGCCCGGTGTTTTTCTGCTCGCCCTGCTGCACATAGGTGAAGCTGCCGGCGCCGTCGGGTCGGGCGTATTGGTAGCCCTGTCGGGTCTGGAACAGCGCGGCGGCGAAGCTGATGCGGCGCCAGTCGTATTTGACGCCGGCCTCGATCTGTCGCGAGGTGGTCGGTGCCAGGGTCTCACTGGCATTGGTCGCGAACCATGGCGCGGTGCCTCCCAGAGACAAGCCTTTGCCGTAGCGGGTGTATAGCGAAACGCTGTCCACCGGCTTATAGATCAGCGCCGCCTGGGGTAGAAACACGTATTGCTGCGTGTGGCGGGACGGGTTGCCGTCGCTGTCGAACGCCTGTTCATCGAGGCGCACTTCACGCCCGCCGAGGACCGTTTGCCACTGCTCGTTGAAGCGCAGGCGATCCGTGACGAACAGGCCGTACTGGCGGCTGTCGAGGGTGCGATGGCTGTCGTTGAGCGGCACGTCGGTCGGCGCGAAGGTGGCGGCGTCCCGGTGGATGTTGCCGCTGCCGATCCACTCGTTGACGGGTTTGCGCTGGTCGATCACTCGACGAAACGCGCTGGTGCCGAAGGTCAATTCGTGGCCCAGGCCCGCGGTGTCGAACCGGCCGGTCATGGCGACCTGCACCTCGTCGTCGCGGCGCGTGTCGTCGGGGCTGCGGTAGTCGTAGATGTCGTAGTCGCCTTCGGGGCTGAAGGTGTTGGCATTGCAGCTGCCGATGTAATAGCAACCCCAGGCAAATGAGCTGTAGTCATCGATCACCACTTTGCTGCGCGCGGCGCTGATCTGGGATGTCCATTGATCGTTGAAGCGATAGTCGAACGTGCCGTTGAGGTTCAGCGAATCGATGTCCACCGGTTTGGCGCCGCTCTGGTGCCCCAGCAGTTTCTTCGGCGAGGCCCCATGGGGCACTGCGCTGCCGCCCAGCAACTGATAACCCGGCACCGAGCGCTGTTGTTTGTTCTGGTATTCGGCGTCCAGTTGCAGCACGGCGTCGGGGCTGATGTTCCAGTCGAACGCCAGGGACAGGAAATCGCGCTGGCCGTTGGCGTGTTCCACGTAGGAATGCAGGTCTTCATGAGCGACGTTGGCCCTCAGGCCGAACTGCTGCTCGCTGCCGAACCAGCCACCGACATCGGTGGCCAGGTAACCGCTGCCGCGATCGTCGGTGGACACGGTCACCGAGCGCACCTCTTCCGGGCGCTTGGTGACATAGTTGATCGCGCCGCTGGGTTCGGAAATACCGCTCTGCAAGCCCGCCAGGCCCTTGAGCACTTCCACCTGCTGCTTGTTTTCCAGGGCGACGTTCTGTTCGCCGGTGATGGTGCGCCCATTGATCTTGTAGCTGCTGGCCGCGTTCAGCGAAAAACCGCGCACCACGAAGTTTTCGTAGTAGCCGATGGGCGCATAGCTGTCGCCCACCGACGCATCGTTGCGCAGCACTTCACTGAGCAGGCGCGCTTGCTGGTCCTTGATCAGCGCGGCGTTGAACACGCTGACCGAGGCCGCGGTGTCGAGCAGCGGTGTTTCATGGAAGCCGCCGACCGAGGCGGTTTCGGCGCGATAGCCGGACGTATCTTCGCCCTGTACCTGCAGCGCCGGCAGTTCCAGCGCGGCCGCCAGGCTGTTGCCGATGCCGCCGCTGAGCAGCAGGCCGAGGGCAACACGTGAAGTGACGACGGGGCGAAAACGCAAAACCATGGGCTGGGCCTTAGAGCGCGGGGCAGGGGGCGCATAAGCTAGGCATTACGGCGCGGTTTTACAAGCGAGACGTCCCGTCTCAGCTCACTCGCCGCAGCCTTATGGCCTCGACAGCCGCCTGGTGTAGCTGCGATAGACAAGGCTTCTCTCATTCGTGCAGGAGATCGTCATGGGTATCGCTGGAAAAGTTGCGCTGGTCACCGGCGCCGGGCAGGGCATCGGCCGGGCCATTGCCTTGCGCCTGGCTCAGGAGGGCGCCGATATCGCCCTGGTGGACATCAATGGTGCCAAACTCGCCGCCGTGGCCACCGAAATCACGGCCATCGGACGCAAGGCGTCGGTGTTTATCGCCGATGTGTCCAAGCGCGAACAGGTTGTGGCGGCGGTGGAGCATGCGCACCAGACCCTGGGCGGCTTCGACATCATCGTCAACAACGCCGGGGTGGCGCAGATCGATGCACTGCTGGAGGTGACCCCGGAACAGGTCGAACGCACCTTGGGTATCAATGTGCAGGGCGTGTTGTGGGGCATCCAGGCCGCCGGCAAGAAGTTCAAGGCGCTGGGGTGCAAGGGCAAGATTATCAACGCCTGCTCCATCGCCGGCCATGAAGGGTTTGCGCTGCTGGGCGTGTACTCGGCCACCAAGTTCGCCGTGCGTGCGCTGACCCAGGCGGCGGCCAAGGAGCTGGCCAGCGCGGGGATCACCGTCAATGCCTACTGCCCGGGCGTCGTGGGCACCGATATGTGGGTGGAGATCGACAAGCGCATGGCTGAGATCACTGGGGCCGAGGTGGGCGCGACCTACAAGCAATACGTGGACGGCATCGCTCTGGGCCGCGCCGAAACACCGGAAGACGTGGCGGGGCTGGTAGCGTTCCTGGCCGGTCCGGATGCGGACTACATGACCGGGCAGGCGCCCCTGATCGATGGTGGGTTGGTCTACCGCTGATCTCGCAAAGCGTGCGTTGGTGGTGGTTCAGTTAGTATTTTTTTCGCTGACCCACCGCCATCGGGGGCAAGCCCCCTCCCACATTACCTGCGACAGCGAGGTCCCACTGTGGGAGGGGGCTTGCCCCCGATAGCTTTCGCTCAGGCAACATGTGTGTCACTGACACGCCGCTATAAGCGACCTCACTGTGTCAGGGAAGCCTTGCCGGGCATATCGATGCCCAGTTGGTTGACTCGGCGGTACAGGGTGGCTCTGGAAATGCCCAGCGCCTGGGCGGTCGGTGTTGGTTTCCAGCGATGCCGGATCAGCGCATCCAGTACCACTTGCCGTTCCGGGCTGGCGCTCTGTTCGGTCGGCGCCGCGACCTGTTCGCCGCGCACTTCCACCGGCAGATCCGCCAGTTGCAGGGTTTGGCCGTCGCACACCGCGCAGGCATACGCCAGCACATGCCGCAGTTGCCTCACATTGCCGGGCCAGCCATGGCTCAACAGCACTTCAAGCGCCGCCTGGCTGATGCCCAGTGCGACCGTGCCGCGCTGTGATTCCTGCTCCAGCAGGCGGTGGATCAGGGCCAGTTTGTCGGTGCGATCGCGCAACGGCGGCAGGCTGACCCGGGCGCAGCCGAGGCGAAAGTACAAGTCTTCGCGAAAGCGCCCCTCGCTCACCAGCGCCGCCAGGTCGCGGTGGCTGGCGCAGATCACCTGGATATCCACCGTGCGGGTTCTGGCCGCGCCCAGGGGCGCCACTTCACCCTCGGCAATGACCCGCAACAGGCGGGTCTGCAACGCCAGCGGCATGTCGCCGATCTCATCGAGGAACAGCGTGCCGCCGTCGGCCTGCACCAACAGGCCGGGCATGCCTTTGCTGGAGGCACCGGTAAACGCCCCTGCCACATAGCCGAACAGCTCGCTTTCAATCAGGTTCTCCGGGATCGCCGCGCAGTTCACCGCCACGAATGGGCCCTGGCGGCGCGCACTGCGTTCATGCAACTGGCGCGCGAAGACTTCCTTGCCGGCACCAGTTTCGCCTTGCACCAGCACCGGCAGGTTGCGGTCCTTGACCCGTACGGCCAGGCGCAGGTGTTCTTCCACACGGGGGTCGACCTGATGGCTCGGCGCCGCGCGCGTGCGCGAACAACGTTGGGGCGTGTTGACCCGCACATGCAGCGCGCCGGGTTCGCCCAGCCAGTGCAACTGTTGGGCACGCTGGTCGGTCACCGCACGCAAGGCATCCAGGTCGAATACTTCACCGATATGCGCCGGCACCTGGCCGAAGCGTCGACGCAGGGCCTGGCGTGCCTTGCTGTTGAGGGCCTGCAGGCACCCGTCCTGGTCCCAGGCCAGCAGCAGGTCGGGCTGGCTGTCCACATAGCCCGGTGTGCTGTGCGCCTGCAGCACCCAATGCTGGCGGGCGCTGTGCATGAAGAACGCATTCTCGATGGCCTGGGCGCTCTGGGCCACCATCTGGCGCACCAGGTGCTGGCTGCGCCGGTCATCCGGCGACTTGAGCGCCGAGGCGTCCATCACCCCCAGCAGATTGCCCTGCGGATCGAAGATCGGCGCGGCGGAGCAGGTCAGGCCGATGAACGCTGCGCGAAAGTGATCGCGTTTGTGCACGGTCACCGCTGCCTTGCTGGTCAATACTGTGGCCACGCCGCAGGTGCCTTCTTCGGCTTCCGACCAGCAGGTGCCCAGGTACAGACCGGCCTTGCGACAGTCGCTGCGAATGCTGCTGTCTACGCGGTGGTCGAGGGTCTGGCCCTGGGCGTCGGTAAGCATCACGCAGTAATCGGCATGACGCACGCGATGGTGCAGTTGCCCGACTTCTTCGCTGGCGATGCGCATGAACAGCTCGGCGCGTTCGCGGCATTCCTTGAGCAAGGGTTCGCTGAGGATACGGGGGCCCTGCAGGGAGCCTGGGTCCAGGTGGTGTTGTTCCATGGAGCGGCGCCAGGAATCGAAAATCAATGCGGGCACCGGTGCCTGGGGCAGGCGATCGGCATTGCGGACCACGCGACTGACGCAGTCGACGTGCTCCCTGGAGTTCGCGGCGAGCATAGGGCCTCCGGTTCTCGAGCTTTGTTGTTATGCCCGCCATTAAGCGCCTGCGCGCGCGGGTGGACAAGGGCGGGCTGACCAACTGCCGACGCTGAGACGCAGCGTCTCATTTGCCTTGAGACGCCATCGGCAAGCTGCGCTGCAACGTCTCAGTCCGGGTGTATTGAGTGCGCACGTACAAAGGGGCGGCGCTGCTCTGGATCAACGCTTTGCCAGGTTCCTGGCGGTTATGGCACAGGCTGTGCTGAGTGGCCTGTAGCTGGTCGACGCCAGCCTTTTGTGTGTCGAGACAACCTGGAGAACAACAAGATGTCCACCCACCTGTCCACCGATCAATTGCTGCATGCCTACACCGTGATGCGCACCATCCGTGATTTCGAAGAACGCCTGCATGTGGAATTCGCCACCGGCGAGATTCCCGGCTTCGTGCATTTGTATGCCGGCCAGGAAGCCAGTGCCGCCGGGGTCATGGCCCATCTTAACGATGACGATTGCATCGCCTCCAACCACCGTGGCCACGGTCATTGCATCGCCAAGGGGGTGGATGTGTTCGGCATGATGGCCGAGATCTACGGCAAGAAAACCGGCGTCTGCGGCGGTAAGGGCGGCTCCATGCACATCGCCGATCAGGAGAAAGGCATGCTCGGCGCCAATGGCATCGTCGGTGCCGGCGCACCGTTGGCGGCCGGTGCGGCGTTGGCCGCCAGGCTCAAGGGCAGCCAGGGCGTGGCCGTGGCATTTTTTGGCGATGGCGGCTCCAACGAGGGCGCGGTGTTCGAGGCGATGAACCTGGCCTCGATCATGAAATTGCCCTGTCTGTTCGTCGCCGAAAACAACGGCTATGCCGAAGCCACCGGTTCCGGCTGGTCGGTGGCGTGCAAGGACATCGCCGAGCGCGCCGTGGGATTTGGCATGCCGGGGGTGATCGTCGATGGCAACGATTTTTTCGCCGTGCACGCGGCGCTGGGCGTGGCGGTAGAGCGTGCACGCAACGGCGAAGGGCCGACGCTGGTGGAGGTCAAGTTGAGCCGTTTCTACGGCCACTTCGAAGGCGATGCCCAAACCTATCGCGGTGTGGATGAAGTGAAGAACCTGCGCGAAACCCAGGATTGCCTGGTGCTGTTCCGCCAGCGTTGCCAGGCCGAAGGCTGGTTGGACGCCGCGCAATTCGAGCGTATCGACGGCGAGGTCGCACAGTTGATCGAAGATGCCGTGCGCCTGGCCAAGTCCGACCCCAAGCCCCAGGCGGCCGATCTGCTCAGCGATGTCTACGTCGCCTACCGCTAATAACAACAAGACCCGGAGAGAATTTCATGGCTCGCAAAATCAGCTATCAGCAGGCAATCAACGAAGCCCTGGCCCAGGAGATGCGCCGCGACCAGAGCGTGTTCATCATCGGCCAGGATGTGTCCGGCGGCACCGGGTCGCCCGGCGAACAGGACGCCTGGGGCGGCGTGCTCGGCGTCACCAAAGGCCTGTACCCGGAGTTCCCCGGGCGCGTGCTGGATGCGCCGTTGTCCGAGGTCGGCTACGTGGGCATGGCCGTGGGCGCCGCCACCCGGGGCATGCGCCCGGTGTGCGAACTGATGTTCGTCGACTTTATCGGCTGTTGCCTTGACCAGTTGCTCAACCAGGCCGCCAAGTTTCGCTATATGTTCGGTGGCAAGACCACCACACCGCTGGTGATCCGCGCCATGTACGGCGCCGGCCTGCGCGCCGCCGCCCAGCACTCGCAGATGCTCACCTCGATGTGGACCCACATTCCCGGCCTGAAAGTGGTGTGCCCGGCCACGCCCTATGATGCCAAGGGCATGCTGATTCAGGCGATCCGCGATAACGACCCGGTGATCTTCCTCGAACACAAAATGCTCTACAGCCTGCAAGGCGACGTGCCCGAAGAGCTGTATACCGTGCCGTTCGGCGAGGCCAACTTTGTGCGCGAAGGCCGCGACGTGACCCTGGTAACTTACGGGCGCATGGTGCATATCGCCCTCGACGCCGCCGCCAACCTGGCACGCCAAGGCATCGACTGCGAAGTATTGGACCTGCGCACCACCAGCCCACTGGATGAGGACAGCATCCTGGAAAGCGTGGAGAAAACCGGGCGCCTGGTGGTGATCGATGAGTCCAACCCGCGCTGCTCGATTGCCACCGACATCAGCGCCCTGGTGGCGCAGCGCGCATTCGCCGCACTGCGCGCGCCCATCGAAATGGTCACCGCGCCCCATACGCCGGTGCCGTTTTCCGATGCGCTGGAAGACCTGTACATCCCCGACGCCGCCAGGATCGAAGCCGCCGTGCTGAAGATCGCCGACAAGAGGAACGCCGCATGATCCATACCTTGACCATGCCCAAGTGGGGGCTATCGATGACTGAGGGCCGTATCGACACCTGGCTCAAGCAGCCGGGCGAGCGGGTGGAGAAGGGCGAAGAAGTGCTGGATGTGGAGACCGACAAAATTTCCAGCAGCGTCGAGGCGCCGTTCAGTGGCGTGTTGCGCCGAGTGCTGGCGCAGAGCGATGAAACCCTGCCGGTCGGCGCCTTGCTGGGGATTGTGGTGGAAGGTGAGGCCAGCGACGCCGAGATCGACGCGGTAATCGAACGCTTCCAGGCCGGGTTCGTGTCCAGTGCCGCCGAGGCCGAAACGGCGGGGCCGAGTGCGCAGAAAGTCGAGGTGGGCGGGCGCTTGCTGCGTTACCTGGACCTCGGCGAAGGCGGCACGCCGCTGGTGCTGGTGCATGGCTTTGGCGGCGACTTGAACAACTGGCTGTTCAACCAACCGGCCCTGGCCGCCGACCGCCGTGTGATCGCGCTCGACCTGCCGGGGCATGGCGAGTCGGGCAAGACGCTGCGCAGCGGCGACGCCTCGGAGTTGGCACAGGCGGTACTGGGCCTGCTCGATCATCTGCACGTGGAGCGCGTGCACCTGGCCGGCCATTCCATGGGCGGGCTGGTCGCGCTGACCGTTGCGGACCAGGCGCCTGCGCGCATTGCTTCGCTGACCTTGATCGCCAGCGCCGGGCTGGGCGCCGATATCAATGGCGATTATCTGCAAGGGTTTGCCGAAGCCGGCAATCGCAACGCACTCAAGCCGCAGTTGACCCAGCTGTTCAGCGATCCGGGCCTGGTGACACGGCAAATGCTGGAAGACATGCTTAAGTTCAAGCGCCTGGAAGGCGTGGACCAGGCGTTGCGTCAACTCAATGCTGCGTTGTTTGAAGGCGGACGGCAGAAGCTGGATATGCGCCATGTTGTCGGTCGACAGCCGAGCCTGGTGATCTGGGGCAGCGACGACGCCATTATCCCGGCCGCTCATGCCCAAGGGCTGGAGGCCCAGGTGGAAATCCTGCCGGGGCAGGGGCATATGGTGCAGTTGGAGGCGGCGGAGCAGGTTAACCCGTTGATGCTGGCGTTCCTCAAGCGCCATTGAGCTGAGATCCGTGGGGCCTGACCCACTGCAATCGGGGGCAAGCCCCCTCCCACAGTACTGACTGTGTGGGAAGGAGCTTGCCCCCGATTGCGAGGCGTCAGTCACCCCCTATCCCAGCATTCAGAAGGGATGCAATGACGCGCCAGGCGTGGCAGTCTGGGCGACGTTTTCCATGACTTCTGGAGATTGACCGTGCCAACCGCATCCGCAGTAATAGAAATCCCGGTATCGGCCGATCAGGTCTGGCAATTGGTCGGCGGCTTCAACAGCCTGCCGGACTGGTTGCCGCTGATTGCCAAGAGCGAGCCCGGCGAAGGTGGCCGCCTGCGCCATCTGACAACCGCCGACGGTGGCGTGATCGTCGAGCGGTTGCAGACGTTCGATAACGTTTCGCGTGCCTACAGCTACACCATCGAGCAATCGCCGTTTCCGGTGAGCGCTTACCTGGCGACGTTGCAGGTGGAAGCCTTGACTGACGCGTCGACGAAGGTGACGTGGTCGGGCGTGTTCACACCGGCGGCGGGCACCACGGACGAGGCGGTGGAGGAGCTGTTCGCCGGTGTCTACAAGGGTGGGGTCGAAGCGCTGCGCGCCAACTTCAAGGCCTGAGTCGCAGCAGGCCCCACTCGCTCATTCGGGCATCAGTTGCTGGCGACACTCCAGGATCAGCCGCGCGCCGCCCCGGGCGCTGCTGCCTACCTCCAGCTTGAAGCCATGCAGGTTGATGATCGCCGCGACAATCGACAACCCCAGCCCGAACCCACCGGGCTGGTCGCTTTCGTCCACGCGGTAAAAACGCTGGAACACAGCGGCACGCTCGGCCGCCGGTATGCCTGGCCCCGAGTCGTGCACTTCGATACGGGTGCTGCCCGCGTCGTTGAGCCCGCGCAAAATGACTTCGCCGCCCGGCGGGGTGAACTTGATCGAATTGCTCAATAAGTTCGCCACGGCTTCAAACAGCAGCGCGCGGTCGCCGGTGATCCACGGCAGGGAGGGTGGCATGTCGAGCACCAGTTGCAGTTCGCCTTCCTCGGCCAGCGGCAGATAGAAATCGTGCAATTCCCTCAGCAGCGGCAGCGGGTCCATCACCAGGAAGCCTGAACGGCGCTGGTGGTCTTCCAGTTCCGAAATACGCAACAGCCCGCGAAAACGCGCCATCAGGGTGTCGGTTTCGGCAATCGCATCATCCAGTTTTACCGCGTAGCCCGAGTCCTGCTCGGCCTCCTGCCGGATGCGATACAACTGCGCGCGCAGGCGCGTCAGTGGGGTGCGCAGATCATGGGCAATGTTGTCGCACACGCCCTTGACCTCGTTCATCAACTTTTCGATGCGGTCGAGCATGGCGTTGACGATGGCCGCGAGCATGTCCAATTCGTCGCGTCGGTTGGACAGCGGCAGGCGATGGGTGAGGTCGCCGGCGACGATAGCTTCGGCGCTGGCCTGGATCCCGCGAATGCGTCGCAGCGGACGACGGCGCAGCAAATGCCAGCCCGCGACACCGGGAATGATAGTCAGCGAGAGTGCCCAGAGCAGCGCATGCCAGATGATTCGCGTCACGCCGAACAGCGAACCGTTGGCGCGCACCAGTACCAGCCAGCGGCCATCGCCGGTGTGGGTGGCGACGGCATCGCAGCTGTCCTTGGGCAATTTGGGATCGTCGGAGTCCACGCAATTGGTCAGGGCGTGGATCTTGCCGTCCAGAGGCAGGTCCGGCGGAATTGCGCGGATCGGTCCGTTCAACGGGCGGAACTGTTCGTCGAACAGGCCGTAGGCGTCAACGCCCTTCATATCGAAGGTCATGCTGGTGGTCAGCGCCTCCACCAGTTCCTCACCGTCGAAACGTTGAAAGAGGTGCTGGCGCTGCAACAGCGAGTGGCGCGACAAATCCCCCAGGTAACCCGACACTTCGAAGTACAGCACCCCCATCAGGATGCAGCTCCAGGCCACGAACAGCGAGCTGTACAGTGCCAGCAGGCGGCTGCTGGATGAGCGCCAGCCCTTAGAGGGGTTCAGCAATGACATAACCGGAACCTCGTACCGTGCGGATCAGCGGTGTGAGGCCCGGTGGGTCGATTTTCTTGCGCAGGCGTCCGATGTGCACATCGATCAGGTTGGTGCCGGGGTCGAAGTGATAGCCCCAGACTTCCTCGAAGATCATCATCCGCGACAGGATCTGCCCGGTGTTGCGCATCAAAAATTCCAGCAGTTTGTATTCGGTGGGCAGCAGGGTGAGCGGCTGATCGGCGCGAGTGGCTTCGCGGCTGATCAGGTTCAACTCCAGGTCGGCCACGCGCAAGGCGGTCTCGAATTCCTTGACCGTACTTTTGCGGCGCAGCAGCACTTCTACACGTGCGGCCATTTCATCGGAAGCGAACGGCTTGGTCAGGTAGTCATCGCCACCGGCGCGCAGGCCGCGCACGCGTTCATCGACGTCGGAGAGGGCGCTGATCATCAGGATCGGCGTCGATACTCCAATGGTGCGCAGGGTGGTGACGATGGCCAGGCCATCCAGTTCCGGCAGCATGCGGTCCAGGGTGATCAGGTCGTAATCACCACTCACGGCGCGGACCAGGCCTTCGCGGCCGTTGTCCACCCAATCAACCTCCAGTCCATGGCTACTCAGCTCGGCGACAATCTCGCGGGCCGTTACGGCGTCATCCTCGATGGTCAAAATGCGGGTCATAGGCATACCTGGCGAGCGATTCACACTAGAAGAGGTGCATTTTGCCAACAATTGGCTGAACGCTTCCTAAATAAAACTTCATGGAGGCAAATCCGACACCCCCCTCCCATATTGGAATGCAATACGCCCGCTCTGATTGCCAGGTTCTTGCAAGTTGCATGGTCTTAGGAAGTTCAACTTATCTAACATATTGAAAATAAAGGATTTTTATTTTTATGCCGACTGGCACGCTGCCTGCACTGTCCCTTTTGAGACTTGTAACACTATTTTTCCTGCCGGGAGCAAAACAACAATGATCACACCTTCAACCACGCTGCAAGAATCGAGCGCGCGCTCCGGGGTTTCCTGGGGGGCGATTTTTGCCGGGGCCGCTGCGGCGGCCGCACTCTCGCTGATCCTGGTGCTGCTGGGCTTTGGCCTGGGCTTTTCGGCCGTGTCGCCGTGGGCCAACAGTGGTGTGAGCGCCAAAGGGCTGGGTATATCCACGATTGTCTGGCTGGCATTTACCCAGATCGTCGCCGCCGGCTTGGGCGGTTACATTGCCGGCCGTCTGCGCGTGAAGTGGGCCAATATGCATGGCGATGAAGTGTATTTCCGCGACACCGCCCATGGCTTCCTCGCCTGGGCCGTGGCCACGTTGATCACCGCGACCCTGGTGGTCAGTTCGGTCAGCAGTGTGGTCGGTGGCGGCGTGCAGGCCAGCGCCAGTGTCGCCTCGGGTGCGGTGCAAGCCGCCGGCAGCGCAGCACAGGGCGTCAAGGGTGATGACTTCGGTTATTACGTCGACAGCCTGTTCCGCGATGACCGCCCAGCCGCAGTCAGCGATGACGCCGCCCATGCCGTGGTTGCGCGCATTTTTGCCCGCACCCTGAGCAATGACGGTCAACTGGCTGCTGAAGACCGTACCTACCTGGCCCAGTTGATCAGCCAGCGCACCAACCTCAGCCAGGCCGACGCCGAAGCGCGCATCGACAAGGTTTACGGCGATGCCCGTAAAGCCGTCGAAGACGCCAAGCTCAAAGCCAAGCAAGCCGCTGACACCGCCGCCAAAGTCGCTGCCTGGACCGCGCTGTGGATGTTTGTCGCGCTGCTGATCGGCGCCTTCTTTGCCAGCTTCGCTGCGACCTTCGGCGGTCGTCGTCGGGATGCCGTGGTGTATGTCGAAACCGAACATTACGTCCGTTAATTCAAGGAGAAAACAATGCGCTCATTACTGCTGTGGTTCCTCGGCGTGCCTATCCCGGTCATCATTCTGATCGCGATCTTCATGCACTAAACCCGAGTACTGCTCGGAACCTCGTGGGAGGGCGCTTGCGCCCTCCCACTTTGCTTTGGGTGGAGCGTCAGCCAGGTCGCTACCAGCAAGGTGCTGGCCACACCCGTCATGATCAGCAACGGCTGCGATGTGCCGTCCGATAACACACCGGTGACCCAACTGCTCACCGCAGTGAGGAACATCTGGATGAAGAAGAACAGCCCCGAGGCCGTGCCGGCAATTGCGCCATAAGGTTGCAACACCGACAACTGGCACGCCGGAATCACCATCCCCACCGACACCATGATCACCACCATCGGCAGTACGATCGCCAGCCATTGCTGCACCCAGGCGGCCGTGCCCGCAGCGAGCAGAAGGCTGCCGACCACGTTCAGTGCGATGGCTGCGCTGATCAATCGATCCGCTTCAAAGCGCAGCACCAGCCGACGAAACAGATTCGCCCCCAGCATATAGCCGCTGATGGTTGCCGCGAACACCAGCGCATAAGCCGTGGCGGACAAGCCAAAGCCCCGTTGCAGCAGCGCCGATGACTCACTGATAAAGGGAAAATAGGTGCTGTATACGCAGCCGATGGCCAGCGCGTAGCGCAGGAAGTAGCGGTCGCCCAGCAACCGCCCATACAGGTGCAACAGATTGCCCGGCGCTGTCGCCGCCACTTGCGTCGGGCGGGTTTCCGGCAGGCGCCGATGGACCACCCCATACAACACCACGCCAATCGCGCCCAACAGCAGGAACAGGCCCCGCCATCCAATCAATGGCAGCAACAGGCTGCCCAAGACCGGCGCGGCCATGGGCGATACCGCCATCGCCATGGAGATTAATCCCAGCAGGCGTGCCTGTTCGTCGCGCTCGAAGTGATCGCGCACGATCACCCGCCCGATCACCGTGGTGCAGCAGCCGCCCAGGGCCTGGAACAGTCGCGCGATAATCAGCACGCCGAGGCTGTCGGCCAAGGCGCAGGCCAAGGTGGCCAGCCCATACAGCGCCAGTCCCGCCAGTAACACCGGGCGACGGCCGAAGCGGTCAGTCAGCGGGCCGCTGATCAGCAGCGAAATCGCCGAGCCGAGGGTATACAGCGTGAGGGTCAATTGCAGCTGACTGTCGCTGGCCTGGAAGTAGTCGGCCATGGCCGGCAGTGCCGGCAGGTGCATGTCCAGTGCGACGCGCGGCAGTCCGATCAATACGGTCAGCAGCACCAGCCAGGATCCCAGGGAAAGGGCGCGTTGAGTCATGGGCAAGCTCTTGGCAAGAAGTGGAGCCGGCACTCTAGCGGCTTTGTGGTTTAATCCTGTGAGCCACTTATGCCGAAAACGAATGGACCACTATGAGCCGAGGTAAAACTGCATCCGCCCTTGACCTGCCGCGCCCCGACACGCTGGATGCGGGCAAACAGCAGGGCGCGTACGAGGCACTGCGCGGCGCGATTCTCAACCGGCAATTGCCGGGAGGCAGCCGTTTGCCGTCCACGCGCAGCCTGGCCGAGCGTTGGCAGGTGTCGCGCGGCACGTTGGAAACGGCTTACGAGCGCTTGCAGGAAGAGGGGTATGTGCAACGCATTGCGGGCTCCGGCACGCGCGTCTGCGCGGTCATCCCCGAACACTTTATCGCGGCGCCGAACGCACGCCAGACGTCGCGTCGCCCGGTCGAGGCGGACCGCCCGTACGCGGGTGTGCAAAGCCATGTGCCTTTTGTCGCACGGCGCCCGGACGCCGGTCTGTTCGACCTCAAGACCTGGGCCCGCTGCCTGTCCCGTGGGCTGCTCGCGGCAGGGCCGGGCGCGCTGGAAGCATCCCATCCGGCGGGCGTGCCGGAACTGCGCGCCCGGATCGCCGACTACCTGCGCCGATATCGCGGCCTGCAGTGCGAGGCGGATGAAGTGGTTGTTACCACCGGCATTCGGCATGCCCTCGATTTGATTGCGCGCACCCTGCTCAAGCCCGGCGACACGGCCTGTGTCGAAGACCCTGGCTACCCACCGGCACGACGCTTGTTCGAACTGTGCGGCGCTCAGGTGCAGGCGGTGCCGGTCGGCGCGGACGGGCTCGACACCTCCCGGCTCCCCGATGCGGCCCGCCTGGTCTACGTGACCCCGGCGCACCAGGCACCGCTGGGCATGACCCTGTCGGTATCGCGCCGCCTGGCTTTGCTGGACTGGGCCGCACGCGCGCAGGCATGGGTGGTGGAGGATGACTACGACAGCGAATATAACTACCAGAGCGCGCCGCTGGCCGCCCTGAAAGCCCTGGACGCCGATGACCGGGTGATCTACTGCGGCAGCTTCAACAAGAACCTGTTTCCCGGTCTGCGAGTGGGCTTTATGGTGGTGCCCAAGACGCTGCGCCGGGCGTTGCTGCGCACCCTGCACCTCACCGGGCATTCGGTCGGCGCCAGTGATCAATTGGGCTTGGTGGAGTTACTTGGCAGCGGGGCGTTTGTGCGTCATTTACGCGCTTCACGCCAGGCGTATCTGGCCCGTCGCGATGCGCTGCTCGAATGCCTCGGCGGGCATGCCGTCGTGAGTGGCCAGCAGGCCGGGCTGCATTTTGTGCTGTGGCTGCCGGCAGGGGTTAAAGAAGCGGACTTCTGTGCCCGGGCGGCATCTGCCGGGCTGACGTTGCAGCCGCTGGGCGCGTTCTGCCATGAGGCGAGGTTGCCGCCAGCGGTGATCATTGGCTACACCGCGCTGACCTTGGCGCAGATCCGTTACCACGGCCGGGCACTGGCGGCGTTGTTTCAGTGAGCAGTGACAGGTCGTGGGGTCAATCCTCGAACCCGACCTGCTCGTGAATCTCATCCACTTTCAATTCCAGGCGATACGCCACCGCAATAAACAATGCCTGGCACAGGCACAGCGTGGCGCTCAATGAGCGGAACGCAAACGAAGACCCCTCGTTCACCAGCAGCACCGCGTTGGCCCGCTTGGCCAGGGGCGACAGGTTGCTGTCGGTGATGATCAGGGTCTTGGCCTGATGGTGCTGGGCGATGCGCAGGCAGTGCTGGGTCTCTTTGCCGTAGGGCGTAAAGCTGATGGCGATCACCAGGTCATTGGCGCGCACGCTGCGCATCTGCTCGCGGTAGCTGCCGCCCAGGCCGGAGATCAGGTGGATGCGCTTGTTGGTGTGCTGCAGGTTGTAGACCAAGTAGTCGGCCACGGCAAAGGAGCGGCGCACGCCGACCACGTAGATGTTGTCGGCATTGACCACCAGGTCCACGGCTTTTTCGAACATGGCGTCATCGAGCTCCAGCCCCAGGCGCTCGATGCCGGAGAGGGTGGCGTTGACGCACTCACGTGCCAGGTCGCCGCCACTGGCCTTCTGCGATTTGTTCGCGATCATGCTGCGGATGCGCTGCTGGTAGTTCTGCACCGGGGTGGTCTTGTGGGTGTACGCCTCGCGGAACAGCGCCTGCATCTCACTGAACCCGCTGAACCCGAAACGCTGGGAGAAACGCACGATGGCCGAGGGGTGCACTTCGCATTCGCGGGCGATGTCGCTGATGCGGTCGACCATGATGCGGTCGCTCTGCTGGCTCATGTAGCTGGCGATGCGTTTGAGTTGGCGCGGCAGGCTTTCGTATTCGTCGGTAATCAGCTGCAGCAGGCGTTCGGCATTGATCGGAGGGCTGGCGATCGTGTCTTCCAGGGTGGTCTCGGGATCGGTGCGGGACATGGGCAATCCTTCTGGCGTGTTCGTCTGGTGCGCTGATGGGTGGCGCCAGTCTACAGGGTAGGCGCAAAAAAATACCCCGGCATCACGGCCGGCGGGGCTGGCTGAAACGATGCACGGCGGCTGGCGTGCCATTATGCCGGCTTATTGGAAAAAATATTCCACTAAAAATAATTATGGAATAAATATTGATTGGTGCCGCCGAACGTTCTAGTCTGCTCCACCAAGAGCGTTTGCCGTCGCCACGGCGGCACAACGCAGGCTGATAAAAATAATAGGAGCCAGCATGGGCCAGACTCGTTTTGCCAGTGGGCGTCAATTGGATCTGATTTGCCTCGGGCGCCTGGGCGTCGACCTCTATGCACAGCAAGTCGGTGCTCGGCTTGAGGACGTGTCCAGCTTCGCCAAGTACCTCGGCGGTTCCTCCGCCAATATCGCTTTCGGCACCGCGCGGCTGGGGCTCAAGTCGGCAATGCTCAGCCGCGTGGGCGACGACCATATGGGGCGTTTTCTGGTGGAGTCCCTGGCCCGTGAGGGCTGTGACGTCAGTGCGATCAAGGTCGACCCGGAACGCCTCACCGCGCTGGTGCTGCTCGGCCTCAAGGACCGCGAAACCTTCCCGTTGGTGTTCTACCGCGAGAACTGTGCCGACATGGCCCTGCGCGCCGAAGACATCAGCGAAGCGTTTATCGCTTCCAGCAAGGCGCTGTTGATCACCGGCACGCATTTCTCCACCGACGGCGTGTACAAGGCCAGCATCCAGGCCTTGGACTACGCGGCCAAACATAACGTCCAGCGCGTACTCGACATCGACTATCGGCCGGTGCTGTGGGGGCTGGCGGGCAAGGCCGATGGCGAAACCCGGTTTGTCGCCGACCAGAAGGTGAGCCAGCACGTGCAAAGCATCCTGCCGCGCTTCGACCTGATCGTCGGCACCGAAGAAGAGTTTTTGATCGCCGGCGGCAGTGCGGATTTGCTCACGGCCCTGCGCACGGTGCGCGGGCTGACGCCGGCGACGCTGGTGGTCAAGCTCGGCCCGCAAGGGTGCACGGTGATCCACGGCGCGATCCCGGCACGCTTGGAAGACGGTGCGATCTACCCCGGCGTACGGGTAGAAGTGCTCAACGTACTGGGGGCCGGCGATGCTTTTATGTCGGGCTTTCTCAGCGGTTGGCTGAATGACGCCAGCGACGAGCGTTGCAGCCAGTTGGCCAATGCCTGCGGCGGTCTGGTGGTGTCGCGCCATGCCTGTGCGCCGGCCATGCCCACGCCTGCCGAGTTGGATTACCTGTTCAGCAGCCCGGTGCCGATCACCCGGCCCGATCAGGACGAGACCCTGCAACGCCTGCACCGCGTGACCGTGCCGCGTAAGGCATGGAAGCAATTGTTTATCTTCGCCTTCGATCACCGCTGGCAGTTGGTGGACCTGGCCCAGCGCGGCGGCCAGGCCCCGGCGCGTATCAGCGACATCAAGCAGTTGTTTATCCAGGCCGTCGAGCGCGTGGAGCGCAAGCTCGCCGAGCAGGGCGTGGAGGCCGATGTGGGCCTGCTCGCCGACCAGCGCTTCGGCCAGGACGCACTCAATGCGGCCAGCGGGCGCGGCTGGTGGATCGCGCGCCCGGTGGAAGTGCAGAACTCGCGGCCGCTGACCTTCGAGCATGGACGGTCCATCGGCAGCAACCTGATCGCCTGGCCCCAGGAGCAGATCATCAAGTGCCTGGTGCAATACCATCCCGACGATGAACCCATGCTGCGCCTGGAGCAGGAAGCCCAACTCAAGGCGGTGTACGACGCGTCCCTGGTCAGCGGCCACGAGCTGCTGCTGGAAGTCATCCCGCCCAAGGAACACCCATCGACCTACCCGGATGTGCTCTACCGTAGCCTTAAGCGCCTGTACAACCTGGGCATCTACCCGGCGTGGTGGAAGATCGAGGCACAGTCGGCCGAAGACTGGAAGAAACTCGACGAGCTGATCCAGGCGCGCGACCCGTACTGCCGTGGCGTGGTGCTGCTGGGCTTGAATGCCTCGGCGGAATGTTTGGCCAGCGGGTTCCAGCAGGCCAGTCAGAGCACGACGTGCCGAGGATTTGCAGTGGGCCGCACGATCTTCCAGGAACCGAGCCGGTTGTGGATGGCGGGGGAGATCGATGATGAGACCCTGATTCAGCAAGTGCAGGCGACCTTCGAACAACTGATCAACGCCTGGCGCAGCGCGCGAACCTGACCACAGCTTTGAATGTGCGCTGCAATTCCAATGTGGGAGGGGCCAGCTCCCTCCCACAAAAAGCAGAACTCAGTGATACCCGAAAATAATAAAGGTGCAGCCATGCCCGCAATCCGAATTGGCATCAACCCGATCTCCTGGAGCAACGACGATCTGCCGGCCCTGGGCGGTGAAACGCCGCTGAGCACCGCGCTGAGCGAAGGCAAGGACATCGGCTACGAAGGCTTCGAACTCAGCGGCAAGTTCCCCAAGGACGCCAAAGGCGTCGGCGATGTGCTTCGGCCCTATGACCTGGCGCTGGTGTCGGGCTGGTATTCCAGCCGCCTGGCCCGGCGCTCGGTGGCCGAGGAAATCGAGGCCATCGCCGGCCATGTCGAGTTGCTCAAACAAAACGGCGCCAAGGTGCTGGTGTACGGCGAGGTGGCCGATTCGATCCAGGGCTCGCGCATTCGTCTGATCGAACGCCCGCGATTCCACAGCGAGCAGGCCTGGCAGGAGTACGCCGACAAACTTACCGAGCTGGCGCGCTTCACCCTGTCCCAGGGCGTGCGCCTGGCGTACCACCACCATATGGGCGCTTATGTCGAATCCCCTGAAGACATCGATCAACTGATGCAGCGCACCGGCCCGGAGGTCGGTCTGCTGTTCGACTCCGGCCACTGCTATATGGGCGGTGGCGAACCTATCGAAGTGCTGCGCAAACACATCGCGCGGATTTGCCATGTGCATTTCAAAGATGTGCGCAAGCCGGTGGTGCAGCTGGCGCGCAACCAGATGTGGAGCTTCCCCGACTGCATCGTCAACGGCACGTTCACCGTGCCCGGTGACGGCGATATCGATTTTGCCGAGTTGCTGGATGCATTGATGGCCGCGAAATATGAGGGCTGGCTGGTGGTTGAGGCCGAGCAGGACCCAGCCGTGGCGCCAAGCTATATCTATGCGAAAAAGGGCTACGACACCTTGCGTGCGCTGCTCGACGAGAGGACTTGAGTGATGAGCTTGTTGGTCAAAAGCAGCAAACGCGGACACACCATGGTTGCCCTGGAAGCAGGGCGGTTGGAGTACGTAGGCTTCTCGGCCTACCGCCTGAGCCTGGGCGAAACCCTGCCGGTCAGTGCCGCTGATAAAGAGCTGTGCCTGGTGCTGCTCAGTGGCCGAGTCACTATCGAAGGCGAAGGCTTCAACTGGCAGAACCTCGGTGATCGCCAGTCGGTGTTTGAGGAAAAATCGCCGTTCGCCGCGTACCTTCCACCGGGCACCGACGCCCAGGTCACCGCGTTGAGCGATGTGCAGATCGCCGTGTGCGCCGCACCCGGCGCGCCAGGCTATGAACCGCGCCTGATCCGTCCCGAAGACTGCAAGCGCAGCGTGCGCGGTAAAGGCGCCAACACCCGCTATGTGTGCGACATCCTGCCCGACAGCGCACCGGCCCATTCGCTGCTGGTGGTGGAAGTGCGCACGCCGTCGGGGCATTCGTCGAGCTACCCGCCGCACAAGCACGACACCGACGACCTGCCGCACCAGAGCTTCCTGGAAGAAACCTACTACCACCAGATCAACCCGCCCCAAGGCTTTGTGTTCCAGCGGGTGTACACCGACGATCGCAGCATCGACCAGGCCATGGCCGTGGAACACAGCGACCTGGTGGTGGTGCCCAAGGGGTATCACCCGGTCAGCGTGCCCTATGGCTACGAGTCGTATTACCTGAACGTAATGGCGGGCCCCAAGCGCGCCTGGCATTTCCATAACGACCCGCAGCACAGCTGGCTGCTGGATCTTTAGACGGGTTGGCGCGAGCGAGCGCGTGCCACATTGGATACCGACGGATTTGCATTCCTACAAGGTGCGAACATGACCACAACAAGATTAACCATGGCCCAGGCCCTGGTGAAGTTTTTGGACAACCAGTACATCGAAGTCGACGGCGTGCAGAGCAAGTTCGTCGCCGGCGTGTTCACGATTTTCGGCCACGGCAATGTGCTCGGCCTGGGGCAGGCGCTGGAGCAGGACAGCGGTGATTTGGTGGTGCATCAGGGCCGTAACGAGCAGGGCATGGCTCATGCCGCCATCGGTTTTGCCAAGCAGCACCTGCGTCGCAAAATCTACGCGTGCACCGCATCGGTCGGGCCCGGCGCGGCGAACATGCTCACCGCTGCGGCGACTGCCACGGCCAACCGTATTCCGTTGCTGCTGTTGCCGGGCGATGTGTACGCCAGCCGCCAGCCCGACCCGGTGCTGCAACAGATCGAGCAGTTCCACGACCTGAGCATCAGCACCAACGATGCGTTCCGCTCCGTGAGCAAGTACTGGGATCGCATCAACCGCCCCGAGCAATTGATGACGGCGGCAATTCATGCCATGCGCGTGCTCACCGACCCCGCCGAAACCGGCGCGGTGACCCTGGCGCTGCCCCAGGATGTGCAGGCCGAGGCCTGGGACTATCCGGACTACTTCCTGCAAAAGCGCGTGCACCGTATCGACCGCCGTCCGGCCACCGCCGCGATGATCGGCGATGCGTTGGAGGTTATGCGGGGCAAGCGCAAACCGCTGATCATCTGCGGCGGCGGGGTCAAGTACGCCGGCGCGAATGCCGCGCTGCAAGCCTTTGCCGAGCGCTTCGACATTCCTTTCGCCGAGACCCAGGCGGGCAAGAGCGCAATCGTGTCCGGGCACCGGCTTAACGTCGGTGGCATCGGCGAAACCGGTTGCCTGGCGGCCAACCTGCTGGCGCCTGAAGCGGACCTGATCATCGGTATCGGCACCCGCTACACTGATTTCACCACCTCGTCCAAATCGCTGTTCAAGCATGCCGAGGTGCAATTTCTGAACCTGAATATCAGCCCCTGCGATGCGTTGAAACTCGACGGCGTGCAAGTCGTGGCCGACGCCAAGGTCGCCCTCGAGGCGCTGGCCGATGCCCTCGGTGACTACCGCGCAGGTTGGGGCGAACAGATTGCCGCCGCCAAGGCGCAACTGGACGCCGAAGTCGAGCGCGTGCATCAGGTGGAGTACCACGGCGATGGCTTTGTGCCCGAGGTCGATGACCGTCTGGACCGCGCCGTACTGCGCGAATTTATCGAGCTGACCGGCTCGTGCCTGACCCAGAGCCGTGTGCTCGGCGTGCTCAATGCAAGCCTGGCCGACGACGCGATCATCGTCGCCGCCGCCGGCAGCCTGCCTGGCGATCTGCAGCGCGCCTGGCGCAGCAAGGGCGTGAATACCTACCACGTTGAATACGGCTACTCATGCATGGGCTATGAGATCAACGCCGCCCTCGGGGTGAAGCTCGCCGAGCCGAGCAAGGAGGTCTACGCATTGGTCGGCGATGGCTCCTACATGATGCTGCATTCCGAGCTGGCCACCTCGATTCAGGAGCGGCGCAAGATCAACGTGGTGTTGCTGGACAACATGGCCTTCGGTTGCATCAACAACCTGCAGATCGGCAACGGCATGGACAGCTTCGGCACCGAGTTCCGCTACCGCAACCCCGAGAGCGGCAAGCTTGACGGCAGCCTGGTACCGGTGGATTTCGCCATGAGCGCGGCGGCCTATGGCTGCAAGACCTACAAGGTCAGCACTGTGGAGCAGCTTGAAGCGGCCCTGGCCGATGCGCGCACGCAAGCCGTCTCGACCCTGATCGATATCAAGGTACTGCCCAAGACCATGGTTCACGGCTACCTGTCCTGGTGGCGGGTGGGAGTGGCGCAGGTGTCCACCAGCGAACGCACGAACGCGGCAGCGAAGAAACTCAACGAGCACCTGGCCAAGGCCCGGCAGTACTAATAACAAGAGGAGTGTGTGTATGTCTTTGAAGCTAGGTGTTATCGGGACCGGCGCCATCGGCCGCGACCATATCCGTCGTTGCAGCCAGACCTTGCTCAATAGCCAGGTGGTGGCGGTGACCGACATCAATCTGGACCAGGCCGCCAAGGTAGTTGCCGACTTGCAGTTGGCCGCCGAGGTGTACCCCGACGGCCATGCGCTGATCAACTCGGCCGAGGTTGAAGCGATCCTGGTGACCTCCTGGGGGCCGAGTCACGAAGAATTCGTGCTCGCGGCGATTGCCGCCGGCAAACCGGTGTTCTGCGAAAAGCCGCTGGCGGTGACCGCCGAAGGCTGCCGCAAGATCGTCGAAGCCGAAGTGGCCCATGGCAAGCGCCTGGTGCAGGTGGGCTTTATGCGCCCGTACGATGAGGGCTATCGCGCCCTTAAAGCCGTGATCGACAGCGGCCGGATCGGCGAACCCCTGATGCTGCACTGTGCACACCGCAATCCCAGGGTGGGTGAAAACTACAAGACCGACATGGCGATCACCGACACCTTGATCCACGAGCTGGATGTACTGCGCTGGTTGCTCGACGACGACTACGTGTCGGTGCAGGTGGTGTTTCCACGCAAGACCAGCAAGGCCCTGGCTCACCTGCGTGACCCGCAGATCGTGCTGCTGGAAACCGCCAAGGGCACGCGTATCGACGTGGAAGTGTTCGTGAACTGCCAGTACGGCTACGACATCCAGTGCGAAGTGGTGGGGGAGACCGGTATCGCCAAATTGCCGGAGCCGTCCCAGGTGCAGCTGCGCAGTGAGGCCAAGCTGTCGAATGCGATCCTGATGGATTGGAAGGATCGCTTTATCGGCGCCTATGACGTGGAGTTGCAAGCGTTCATCGATAGCGTGCGCGCCGGCAAGGTGGGCGGGCCGTCGGCGTGGGATGGCTTTGCCGCCGCGGTGGCGGCGGATGCGTGCATCGAGGCGCAGGGCAGTGGGCAGATCGTCAAGGTCAGCCTGCCGGAACGCCCACGCTTCTACGGCTGAACTTCTGGAGGCACGCTGAAAAAAATGGATTGGGTTTTCACTTCAAGTAAGGAGTGTCGATATGCGAATCGGACTAGTCGGCTATGGCCATGGAGGGCGCTTCTTTCATGCGCCGCTGATTGCCACCCTGCCGGGTGCCACGTTTGTCGGCGTGGTGACCCGTTCGGCCGAACGCCGCCAGCAATTGAGCATGGATCTTCCAGGGGTGAAGGCCTTTGACAGCATCGGCCAGATCGTCGAAGCCGGTGTCGATGCGCTGGTGATTTCCACCACGCTGAAAGGTCGCCCGGCACTGGTGCTGGAAGCCATCGAACACGGGGTGGCGGTGGTCAGCGACAAACCCTTTGCGGCCAACGCCGAACAGGCCCAGGCGTTGATTACGGCGGCTGAACGCCAGGGCACGTTGCTCAGCGTCTACCAGAACCGACGCTGGGACTCGGACTATCTGACCCTGCGCAAACTGATCGACGCCGGCGCCCTGGGCCGCATCACCCGGTTTGAATCCCGTGTGGAACGCTACAGCCCGCAGGCACTGGGCAATGCCAGTGGAGGCGGCTGGCTGCGTGACCTCGGCAGCCACCTGGTGGACCAGGCCCTGCAACTGTTCGGCGCGGTGGACCGGGTATTTGCGCAACTGCATTACAGCGCCGAGCATCCTACGGTCGATCATGGCTTCTTCGTTTCCCTGACTCACGCCAACGGCGTGATTTCCCATCTGTGGGGCAACGCCCTGCAGAACAGCCCGGCGCCGCGGTTTCGGGTGAGCGGCACGTTGGGTTGCTACACCGTCGAGGGGCTGGACGGTCAGGAAGAAGCGCTGATGGCCGGCAAAACGCCGAAAACCGAAGGCGAGCATTGGGGCGCCGAGGAACACCGGCGCTGGGGCTGGTTCGAGCAAGGGCCGGAACGTGAGCGCGTGCCATCGGAAAAAGGCTGTTGGACTCAGTTCTATCGCCAGTTTCAAGCGGCGGTACAAGGGCACAGGCCGCTGCCCGTGGACGTTTATGACGCGCTGGAAACCACCCGCATATTGGACGCTGCACGCCTGAGCGCCGAGCGCCAGCAAGTGGTTTCAACAAAAATAGAATAAAATTCTAAAACAGGTTGATATGGAAATTATTTTCCAATAAAGTCTTTTCCAGGTTGCAAAAAGTACGTCGCGGGCTCGATCCGCACGGCTCAACAAAAACAAGATCAAAAACAACCAGGTACCGTCAGATGAAAATCTTCAACGCTGTACTGCGAGTTTTACGCTCCCTCTCTGCGCCACGCGCCCGGCCGTTCTACTTCTCCTTCCTTAATGTGCTGTGCGTCGAAAACAACGACGCGCTGGTGTGCTGCATCCCCGGCGCGCCGATCGTGCGATTGCCCGCCACGCTCTGAGAACGTCCAAACAAAACCAACAAGAAGGTGGAGACAGACCGTTCATGAAGACCCCGATCCGTTTTACCGCGCTGGCGTTGTCCTTGTTGCTGAGTAGTGTTGCCATGGCCGCCGATCTGAAGATTGGCGTGAGCATGTCCTCATTCGATGACAACTACCTGACCAATGTGCGCAAGTACATGGACCAACAAGCCAAGTCCTACCCCAAGGGAGATGGCGTACAACTGCAGTTCGAAGACGCCCGTGCCGATGTGGTCAAGCAACTGAGCCAGGTCGAGAATTTTATCGGCCAGAAAGTTGATGCGATCATCGTGAACCCGGTGGATACCGCCTCCACGGCGCGAATCAGCAAGGCCGCCATTGAGGCCGGAATTCCCTTGGTCTACGTCAACCGTCGCCCCGACCAGAAAGACTTGCCCAAAGGCGTCGCGGCCGTGACTTCCGACGATGAAGAAGCCGGCAAGCTGCAAATGCAGTACATCGCCGACAAACTGGGCGGCAAGGGCAAGATCGTCATTCTGTTGGGCGACCTGGCGAACAACTCCACTCAAAACCGCACAAAGGGCGTGAAAGAGATTCTGGCTAAATACCCAGGCATCGAAATCGAGCAGGAGCAGACGGGGACGTGGCTGCGCCAGACCGGCATGGATCTGGTGAACAACTGGCTGACCCAAGG
Organism: Pseudomonas sp. lyk4-R2A-8; assembly: GCF_030209095.1. Lineage (NCBI taxonomy): Bacteria > Pseudomonadati > Pseudomonadota > Gammaproteobacteria > Pseudomonadales > Pseudomonadaceae > Pseudomonas > Pseudomonas sp. lyk4-R2A-8. The sequence continues at coordinate 138,340 of NZ_JARVSS010000009.1, read as the reverse complement.
TCGCGATTTCCAGGCGGTACTGGCCAATAACGATGAGATGGCAATCGGCGCAGCCATGGCGCTCAAGTCGGCCGGCAAGGAAAAGGGCAGTGTATTGATCGCGGGCGTCGACGGCACGCCGGACGGTTTGAATGCGATTACCAAGGGCGAAATGGCCGTGTCGGTGTTCCAGGACGCCAAGGGCCAGGCTGTCGGTTCAGTGGAAGCGGCGCGCAAGCTGGCCAGGAACGAGACGATCGAGCAGAACATTGTCATCCCGTTCAAGCTGATCACCCCGGATAACGTCAAAGACTTCAAGTAGCCCTCACACCACAATAATAAGCCGGCGGGGCGGTTATGCCCGCTCCGCCGATGGAGTACCTGCCTATGCTCGCTCAAGCCACCGTCCCGCAGCACCCGGGTATCCAGCCGCTTACGCTGGAGGAGCCCTACCTGCTGGAAATCGTCAACATCAGCAAAGGCTTCCCCGGTGTCGTGGCCCTGGATGATGTGCAGCTGCGCGTGCGCCCTGGCTCCGTGTTGGCGCTGATGGGCGAGAACGGAGCGGGCAAATCGACGCTGATGAAAATCATCGCCGGAATCTACCAGCCCGACAGCGGCGAAATTCGCCTGCGCGGCAAGCCGATCGTGTTCGACACGCCCCTGGCCGCCCAGAAAGCCGGGATCGCGATGATCCATCAGGAACTCAACCTGATGCCGCACATGACCATCGCCGAGAACATCTGGATCGGCCGCGAGCAGCTCAACGGCCTGCATATGGTCAATCACCGTGAAATGCACCGCTGCACCGCCGAGTTGCTGGCGCGCCTGCGTATCAACCTGGACCCTGAGGAGCAGGTAGGCAACCTGAGCATCGCCGAGCGACAGATGGTCGAGATTGCCAAGGCGGTGTCCTATGACTCCGACATCCTGATCATGGATGAACCGACATCGGCCATTACCGAGAAGGAAGTGGCCCACCTGTTTTCGATCATTGCCGACCTCAAGTCACAAGGCAAAGGCATCGTCTACATCACGCATAAAATGAACGAAGTGTTCGCCATCGCCGACGAGGTGGCGGTATTTCGCGACGGCCGCTACATCGGCCTGCAGCGCGCCGACAGCATGGACAGCGACAGCCTGATTTCGATGATGGTGGGCCGCGAACTGAGCCAACTGTTCCCGGTGCGCGAAACCCCGATCGGCGAGCGGCTGATGTCGGTGCGCGACCTGCGCCTGGACGGGGTGTTCAAGGGGGTGTCGTTCGACCTGCACGCCGGCGAGATCCTCGGGATCGCCGGGCTGATGGGCTCGGGCCGTACCAATGTGGCCGAAACCCTGTTCGGCATTACCCCGGCGGACGGCGGCCGGATCACCCTCGATGGCGAGCCGGTGCGCATCAGCGACCCGCACATGGCCATCGACAAAGGCTTCGCGCTGCTGACCGAGGATCGCAAGCTCAGTGGGCTGTTCCCCTGTCTGTCGGTATTGGAAAACATGGAGATGGCCGTGCTGCCGCACTATTCGGGTAACGGTTTTATCCAGCAAAAAGCCCTGCGTGCGCTGTGCGAAGACATGTGCAGGAAGCTGCGGGTGAAAACGCCGTCGCTGGAGCAGTGCATCGATACGTTGTCCGGCGGCAACCAGCAGAAGGCGTTGCTGGCGCGCTGGCTGATGACCAACCCACGCCTGCTGATCCTCGACGAGCCGACACGGGGCATCGACGTCGGTGCCAAGGCCGAGATCTACCGGTTGATTGCTTTCCTTGCCAGCGAAGGCATGGCGGTGATCATGATTTCTTCGGAATTGCCCGAAGTGCTGGGCATGAGCGACCGGGTGATGGTGATGCACGAAGGCGAACTCATGGGCACCCTCGACCGCAGTGAGGCGACCCAGGAAAAAGTCATGCAGCTGGCCTCCGGTATGACCGCGGTCCACTGACAAACAGCTGCACGGGCCGGTGTCTGGCCCGCGCCCAAGAATAAGAAGGTGAAGGGTTATGAACGCAATAACAGACAACAAGCCTGCCATGGCCCCGGTCAAGCACCGGCGGCGAATACCCACCGAGCTGAGCATCTTCCTGGTGCTGATCGGCATCGGCCTGGTGTTTGAGGTGTTCGGCTGGATCGTGCGTGACCAGAGCTTCCTGATGAACTCCCAGCGCCTGGTGTTGATGATCCTGCAGGTGTCGATCATCGGTCTGCTGGCCATCGGCGTGACCCAGGTGATTATTACCACGGGGATCGACTTGTCCTCGGGCTCGGTGCTGGCATTGTCGGCGATGATTGCCGCCAGCCTGGCGCAGACCTCGGACTTCTCGCGGGCGGTGTTTCCCAGCCTGACCGACCTGCCGGTGTGGATCCCGGTAGCCATGGGCCTGGGAGTAGGGCTGCTGGCGGGGGCGATCAACGGCAGTATCATCGCCGTCACCGGTATTCCGCCGTTTATCGCCACACTGGGCATGATGGTTTCGGCACGTGGCCTGGCGCGTTATTACACCGAAGGGCAGCCGGTGAGCATGCTGTCCGATTCCTACACCGCGATCGGCCACGGCGCGATGCCGGTGATCATCTTTCTGGTGGTGGCGGTCATCTTCCACATCGCCCTGCGCTACACCAAATACGGCAAGTACACCTACGCCATCGGCGGCAATATGCAGGCGGCGCGTACGTCGGGGATCAACGTCAAGCGCCACCTGATCATTGTCTACAGCATCGCCGGTCTGCTGGCGGGCCTGGCGGGTGTGGTGGCGTCGGCGCGCGCGGCGACAGGCCAGGCCGGCATGGGCATGTCTTACGAGCTGGATGCGATTGCCGCCGCCGTGATCGGCGGCACCAGCCTGGCGGGCGGGGTAGGGCGCATTACCGGCACGGTGATTGGCGCACTGATCCTGGGCGTGATGGCCAGCGGGTTTACGTTTGTGGGGGTGGATGCGTATATCCAGGACATCATCAAGGGCCTGATCATCGTGGTGGCTGTGGTGATCGATCAATATCGCAATAAGCGCAAGCTTAAACGCTGAGCTGTAAGGCACAAGGCACAAGGCACAAGGCACAAGCTGCAAGCTGCAAGCTGCAAGTCCGATTGGCTCTACAGCTTGTCGCTTGCAGCTTGCGGCTTATAGCTGCTCTACGAACTTTCCTGCTATAAACGCACTCCGATAACCATTCGCCAAGCCCGTCCTGGTGTCTTTGGGGGTTATATCGGTAAAAATGCCTGTCTTTTCAGTTGCTGCGCCCTCAAGTCGGCCTTAGACTGCCGCCCCTCGTAAATTGAGTGCCGGGTGGCGCTTGGAATGGACGGCGCCCTTCCGAGACCTGCACAGGTCGGCCGGAACGCTCCCTTATTCGCCTTAATGCACGTATTTTTTATAGAGAAATCAATGACAAAGGAAAAGTTGCTGGCCATGCCGGCGGATGACTACATGAATGCCGAACAGCACGCTTTTTTCGAGAAGTTGCTGCAAGACATGAAAGTGGAACACCACGAGCGCATTGAACAGAACCGTATCGCCATTGAAAGCCTGGACACCCCGGCTGACCCGGCCGACGCTGCTTCCGTGGAAGAAGAGCGCACCTGGCTGGTCAACGCCATCGACCGCGACCAGCGCATGCTGCCGCAGCTTGAGCGTGCCCTGGAACGCATCAAGGAAGATTCCTTCGGCTGGTGCGATGACAGCGGCGAGCCTATCGGCCTCAAGCGCCTGCTGATCAGCCCGACCACCAAGTACTGCATAGAAGCGCAAGAGCGCCACGAGCAGATCGACAAGCATCAGCGCCAAGCCTGATGCGGTGAAGCCGGGGAACCGTTCCTACGGTTCCCTGGAGGAAGACCCGCTACACCCCGTCTACTATTGATCTACTGCACGGCACCCCACTAAAGGCCCATGGATAATGGCCCGATAGTGGCGTTTAATGCCGTGACAATAAAGACAAACAGTGGGGTGACGAAATGGCTGGGGACGGATCTCTGATGGGCGCAGCAGTGCCGCCACACGCAGTGGCGCGCCGCTTGCCCGGCTGGTTGACGCCGCTGTTGCAGAGCACCGCTCTGGTGCTGGTGCTGCTGGGCCTGGCGTTTGCCAATCTGCCGATCTACCTGTGCCTGACGCTGGCGCTGCTGGTGGTCTGGCTGCCCCGTTTGAAGGCGCGCGCGCCGGACACTGTCGCTGCCTCTAACGCCGATGCGATTGGCGAACTCACCCGCGACCTGTCCTATACCACCAGCCATAACGCGCTGTCCGCGGCCGGCGTGGCCTATTCGGTCAAGCAACTGGCGGCGCGCCTGCAATCCCAATTGACGGCGGCCAAGCAGATTGTCGGCAATGCTGAAGTCATGATCAGCACCGAGCAGGTCACGTCCCAACTCAGCCGGCAGGCCCTGGGTGCCGCCAGCCAGGCCCATCAACGCAGTACCGAAGGCCGGGAAGTGCTGGTGCAATCGATCACCCGCATGCGTCAGCTGAGCCAGCGCGCCAATGCCAGCCGCGAGCTGATCGAAGCCTTGAGCCAGCGCAGTGAGGAAATCCAACGGGTGACCCTGGTGATTCAGTCCATCGCCAGCCAGACCAACCTGTTGGCGCTCAATGCCGCCATCGAGGCGGCGCGGGCCGGCGAACATGGGCGCGGGTTCGCGGTGGTGGCCGACGAAGTGCGCGGCCTGGCCGGGCGTACAGCCACGGCCACCGATGAGGTCGGGGTGATGGTGGCGGATATCCAGCAGCGCACGGCCCAGGTGGTGGAGCAGATCCGCCAATTGTCGGCAGATCTGCACACCGGTGTCGAGCAGGTGGAACACGCGGGGGAGCAATTGGACAACATTGCCAGCCTGGCGGCGGATGTGGAAGGCCAGGTCAACCAGATCGCCCAGGGCACCGACACCAACCAGGCCCAGCTCGACAGCCTGTTCCATGCCGTCGAACAGATGCGCAGCGATTTAAGCGTCAGCGATGCGCAGACCCGCCAGTTGGCCGAAGCCGCCGTGCAGATGGAAGGGCAGGCCGAAATCATCAGCGAACGTCTCGCGGCGGTGGGGCTTGATGATTATCACCAGCGGGTCTATGACCTGGCGCGTGAAGGCGCGAGCCGCATAGGCGCGCAGTTCGAAGCGGACGTGCAGCAGAACCGTATCAGCCTGGATGACCTGTTCGACCGTACTTACACCCCGATTCCCAACACCAGCCCGAGCAAGTACCACACCCGCTTCGACGGCTATACCGACAAAGTGCTGCCACCGATCCAGGAGGCACTGTTGCCGCGTCACGAAGGGTTGGTGTTTGCCATTGCCTGCACGCCGCAGGGCTATGTGCCCACCCATAACGCGGCGTTTTCCCAGCCGTTGACCGGGGATGCGCAAGTGGATGCGGTACAGAACCGCACCAAGCGCAAATTCGACGACCGCACGGGGATTCGCTGCGGCAGTCATCAGCAGGCGGTGTTACTGCAGACCTACACCCGCGATACCGGCGAGCTGATGCATGATCTGTCGGTACCGATCATGGTCAACGGCCGGCATTGGGGCGGTTTGCGCCTGGGTTATAAACCGGAAAGTGCCAAGCGCTGAGGTTAGACGCGACTGTCGCTCGCATCACGCCTTGGCGGGCTCATGCAACAGAGCGTTCAGGTCATCCACCGCCGGCGCCCATTCGGCGTCGACGTGTAATTGCTCCTTGAGAAAGCTCGCTTGTTGCTCGCTCCAGAACGGCGCATCGATCAATTTCACGTCGTCCGGCAGACGGTGAGCGGCGGTGAACTGCTCGATCGCTTCCTGGGACGAGTCCAGGCCGAGTTGATCGAACAGGGTTTCCAGGGTTGGGGTCGTGGTGTCCATCGAATATCTCCATGCGGGCTGAGGGGCGTTATGCATGGGAGACTTCTGGCAATGCAGAGTTCGAATTAGTTTGTCAGGAGGTCAGCGCGCCTGCATCCACGGCGGTCTTGAGGGCCTGGGCCGACTCTCTGGCAGCATGGGCGGCCGCTTCCTCGGTCTTGAACCAGCGGTCTTTTTCTACCTGGTGGGTGCTCATCGCACTTGAAGGTGGTTTGGCGCGCATCACGATCACTGCTTGAAATTCCCCGTCTACTTCCCTGGCTTCGCCGCGAATAAAAAATTCGCCGATATCAAATTCCGTCACGTATAGCCTTCCCTTCGAGGTATTCAACTGCACTGATGAAACCTGACCCGCACAGGGGGGCAAACTTCAATGGACGGGCCAGTATGGCAGTAGTTGGAGGGCAACGGCGCGGTAAAGTCAGCCAGGTGACGAAACGATCCCGTCATACAGCATGGCTTCCAGTTGCTTGGCCAGTTCGCAGGCCTTGCCGTGGCCGCTGCGAAAGCCTCGAATCCGGCCACTGGTGACTTCCATGATATGAAAGAAATCTCTTCCGGCCGGCACCACTTGGTAAAGAACGGAATTGGAGTACCCATTCAGGCTCTGCACACAGTAATATTGGCGCGCGTCGGTACATGCTGAACGCGTATTGAAAGACGTAGCGGGGTCATGACTGCGTTGCATGGTCAGCTCCTTTCGATCAGTCTTATGAATTGAACGGCAGCGTTGCAGAGTGGTTTGGCCCTATGTGGCTGCTTTAGTATGATTGTTGTTGTCGGTCGACACTCGGTTCCATGCCGAGGTATTTTGTTAAGTGTTGAGTGTCGGAAAACGACGTTTTCCATCGGGTTTTTCTCTGAAGAGGCGCGACCGGTATTCTCCGGTCACTGAACCTGTGATTTCCTGTGAACGCCGTTGACCTGGCATCAGGTCGATCGATGTGCGCCTGCACCGACGGCGCGGCAGGATGTTTCTTCGGGTTTTCAACGAATAGGTTGTGTCATCGAGCCGTTACGGCCGTTTTGTGTGCTGCCCGTTTTTGCGGACAGCACTTTTTTTGATGTGGGGGCTTTTCCTTGGCAGTCAGTAATCTGGATATGCACGCACTGTTCGTGCTGGGTGATTTACGCGCAAAGTTGGTCAAACAGTTCCAGTCCCGTTTTGTTTACGTCACCGAGCAGACGCCTGAAGGTATCTACATCGCCGAAATCGATACTGAAACGGCGATGGTGGTGGATGACAAGCAGCATCTGGAACTTAAGGTAGGCGACCATTTTCGAGCGGCTGTATTGCCCAGTCGTGAAGGTGGCAAGTTTGAATTGAAGTTTCGCGATATCAAGTTAACGGTATATGGCCTGGGCGATTACGCCTTTGTTTCTTCGGCCGAAGGCGAGGGCATCCTATTCAAGGAAGGCCATAGCGTCATGCTGGTGTTCGCCGCCCATGAACAATTGCAGGAAGGCCTGACCAAGACCCTCAAGGCCGTGACCGCCAAGGCCGCCAAGTGGCGCAAGGGTGAGCTGGTGACGTTCAAGGCCAGTGAGTAACGCATTTATAACACCCCCTTGCGGTGTCTTTCGGAACCTCTACTACAGTTGAGTTGACTTAACTATTCAGGGGCTTCGCGCGTTCGCAGCAAAGCCATCCGCTATGGCTGCAGTAACGCGAGGTAGGCATGAAAGGTTTGAGAACCCTGTTGGCGGCGTCACTGACGAGCCTGAGTCTGTCGATGGCCTCCTTGCCGGTTTGCGCCGCGCAGGCCCCGGTGCATTTTGCCGACCTGAATTGGGAAAGCGGCAGCCTGATTACCGAAGTGCTGCGGTTTATCGTCGAGAAGGGCTACGACTTGCCCACCGACACCCTGCCAGGCACGACCATTACCCTGGAAACCGCACTGGCGAAGAATGACATCCAGGTGATCGGCGAAGAGTGGGCCGGCCGCAGCCCCGTGTGGGTCAAAGCCGAGGCCGAAGGCAAGGTGGCGGGGCTGGGCGATACCGTCAAGGGCGCGACCGAAGGCTGGTGGGTGCCGGAGTACGTGGTCAAGGGCGACCCCGCCAAAGGCATCAAGCCGCTGGCGCCGGACCTCAAGAGCGTCAATGACCTGGCGCGCTACAAAGACGTGTTCAAAGACCCGGAATCGCCCGGCAAGGGGCGCTTTCTCAACAGCCCCATCGGCTGGACCTCGGAAGTGGTCAACAAGCAGAAACTCAAAGCTTATGGCCTGGACGACAGCTATGTGAACTTCCGCAGCGGCTCGGGCGCGGCGCTGGATGCGGAAATTGCTTCATCGATCCGCCGCGGCAAGCCAGTGCTGTTCTACTACTGGTCGCCGACGCCCTTGATGGGGCGCTACAAACTGATTCAGCTGGAAGAACCACCGTTCGATGCCGAGGCCTGGAAGACGCTGACGGATGCGGATAACCCCAATCCGAAACCGACCCGCTCGCTGGCGTCGAAGTTGAGTATCGGCGTGTCGACGCCGTTCCAGAAAGACCACCCGCAGATCGCCGATTTTTTCCAGAAGGTCGAATTTCCCATTGAGCCGCTGAACAAAGCCTTGGCGACCATGAGCGAAAATCACACCCCGCCAAGGGAGGTTGCCCAGGCGTTTCTCAAGGACCATCCCGAGGTATGGAAAGCCTGGCTGACCGAGGATGTGGCGCAGAAGGTCGAGGCCAGCCTGAAGTAGGCAACGGGTTGCTGTGCGACGAAATACCGGCAAAAAAAGCCAGGGCGGCTATTCTCTTGCGCATCTTTTCATGGAGAGCCCGTCATGAGCTTGGTGATTGCACGGTGGATCGTCGGCATATTCACCGGTATCAGCGTGGTGCATTTGTATTGGGCCGCCGGCGGCAAGCTTGGCAGCCTCGCCGCCATCCCCCAACTGCCCGGCGAATTCGCCAGCGGTCCGCGCCCGGCATTCAAGCCTTCGGCCCTGGGCACCTTTCTGGTCGCAATGGGGCTGGTGGCGATTGCCTTGCTCGTCTGCCTGCGCGCCGGCCTGTACTTTTCCCCGGTTTCCCACCGTGCGCTGCAATGGGGTATCAGTGTCATTGCCGTACTGATGTTTGCCAGGGCGATTGGCGATTCGGAGCTGGTGGGTTTTTTCAAGAAAGTCAGTGGATCGACGTTTGCTCGATGGGATACATACCTGTACTCGCCGCTGTGCCTGGTGCTGGGGGTAGGGTTGCTGGTGGTGGCGTGGGTGTGAAGCACACAGACGTCTATACAGCGCTGGTACGGCGCCGAGGCCGTGATCAGAGCGCTTGCTCCCTTGTAATTCGATGTGAATTGAGGCCGTGACCGCATAACCCAATAAGGCATTTTAATGGCCCCTTTGTAACAAAATCCTCGCCAGAATCGCGTTTATTTTCAGGTGGTTAGGCGGGGATGCAAATGCGCAATGTTGGAATCATGCTGATTGCTTGCTCCCTGGCGGGCGGTGCGGCTGCGGTGCAGGCGCGGGAGTTGCGCGAAGGGGACAAGTACATGTGCAGCTGGGGTGCGGGCACGGCCGCCAGGGCTCAAGAGTTGAAGCTGTCGGGTGTGTCGTTGTATGCCGCCCGGCAGAAGATCCAGACCATCAAGTTCAGCAAGTCCTGGATGCGCATGATGGCCATGGGGATTACCGAACAGACGTATGACAGCCGGTCACGGCTCAAACCTGAGGCCATTCGCCAGAGTTTTTATCAGGACTGTGTGCGTTATAAGGTGGCGCGCAAGTAAGCGAGCGGCGCTGCGTGCGCGGGATTACAAATCCCCCACAAACCCTGTGTTTGCATTTGCATACAATTGCGCCCGTAATTGCCAATTGAGCAGGGCGCCAGCGGTCATGCAGCAGCCACATCACCCTTCATCCAACAGCCTGCGCTACCTGATAGCCGCCGTGGTCGGCATTGCACTGATGCTTGGCGCCTATTTCATGCATATCAATGCCCAGGCTGATCGCGAGCGAGCGATGGCTGCCGAGCGTCTGGCGCTGTGCCAGCAAGTGGCGCGGGTCGCCAGTGTGACTGCGAACGGCAGCCTGGATGTGCGCGATACATGTGAGCAATTAAGCGAACAATCGCAGAAAAGTACGCCGCAGTTATAAGTAATAACCCTTGGTTATTTAAGGACTAATACTGTTAGTTGCACCAAAAAGTGGCATCTGGATGTTCTGTTGCCCTAAAAAAGATGTGGTTATTGAAGGACTTACAGCGCTTTTATTCCGACGAAAGGACTCCGGTAATCTTGTTACAGCTTTTTACTGCGGTTAACATAGCCTCGCGTTCACCTCCCACGGTTTATGCATTTTTAAATCCCAAGTTTCCATCAGCTACTTGGGATTTTTTTTGCCTGGGATTTAACCTTGGCGTCAAACTTGATCTTCGGCAAACGCCGCGCGCTGTACCCAGTCAACCACGCTGACCCAGCTCTGATTTACAGGCGGCGCACAAAGGATTTGACGATGTGGCGAGTGGCGTCGGTGGTGTCCAGCTGATCCATGGCGGTATAGGCATGCCAATGGCAATCGACGATCTCATTGCGTGGACGGGCCTCTTCGATGTTCACCACGGAGGCTTCGAACACGTGATGCACGGTGTCGCGGGCCTTGAGTTCCTGCAGGTACAGCAAACCGTCCACGCTCAATCCGGTTTCTTCTTCCAGCTCACGTGCAGCCGCGCCCACTGGACGTTCGTCGCGTTCGACCTTGCCACCGGGCAACGCCCATTTCGATCGGGCCTTGCGCACAAAGAGGATATGCCCCTCATGTTCGCAAATGACCGTAGCCCTGATTTTCATCGTCTGTGCCCTTCAGGTGATGACTGTCACAAAAGTGTAATGCAATTGTCATGCTAAGTGGTTATGGCGCGTGGCCGCGGGTATGTGGATACTGCCCGATTGATCCAAAAGCACGAGGTAAACAGATGAGTACCGTACGCTGGGGCATGATCGGCTGTGGCAGTGTCACTGAAGTAAAGAGTGGACCCGCATTCTATAAAGCGCCAGGTTCGGCCCTGGTGGCGGTGATGGGGCGTCGCGAGGAGGCGGTGCGCGATTATGCGGCACGCCACGGCATCGCCCGTTTCTATACCGACGCCCAGGCACTGATCGACGACCCTGAAGTGGACGCGGTGTACATCGCCACACCGCCCGACAGCCATCTCGAATACAGCCTGATGGTGGCCGCGGCCGGCAAGCATTGCTGCGTTGAAAAGCCCATGGCGCTGAACGCCGAACAGAGTGCGCTGATGCAGCGCACGTTCGAGCGTGCCGGCCTGCACCTGTTCGTCTCCTACTACCGGCGTTCGCTGCCGCGTTTCCAGCAAGTACGCGAGTGGCTGCGCGAGGGGCGCATTGGGGAACTGCGCCACTTGACCTGGACCCTGTGCAAACCGCCGGGCGCCGAGGATGGCAGTGCCGCCAACTGGCGTACCGATCCGGCGATTGCCGGCGGTGGCTACTTCGCCGACCTGGCCAGCCATGGCTTCGATTTATTTCAGTACCTGGCCGGGGACATCGTCGAAGTGTCGGGCTTCACTGCGCGCCAGGCCGGGCGCTACGCGGCCGAAGATGCAGTGACGGCCTGCTGGACCTTCAGTTCGGGCGCCCTGGGCATGGGCTGCTGGAACTTTGTCGCCGACCGTCGCGAAGACAGCGTCGAGCTCATCGGCAGCCGCGGGCGCATTCAGTTTTCGGTGTTCGAAGACCAGCCGCTGCGCCTGCAAGGGGAGTGCGATCAAGTGCTGGAGGTGCCGTGCCATGCGCATATCCAATGGCATCACGTGCTGGCCATGAACGCGCATATTCGCGGCGAAGCCGAGCATCCGTCCTTGGCCATCGAGGCGCTGAAGACCGATCGGATTCTGGACAAGGTGTTGCAACGTAACCCCAATCATCCTGGCTAACTGCGGTACACCGGTTTTTTCCAAAGGAATACACGCATGAAATACTGGATGGTGATGTGGCTGGCGCTGACCACCGGCGCCCTGGCGGCGCCGCGTGACCCAGGGACGCCGGGGCAATTTGATTTCTATGTGCTGTCGTTGTCGTGGTCGCCGACGTTTTGCCTCACGCACCCGGACAACGAACAGTGCTCCGGCAAGGGCTATGGCTTCGTGCTGCACGGCCTGTGGCCGCAATTTGCCCGGGGCGGTTGGCCGGCCTCCTGTGCACCGCAACAACCACTGAGCCGTGAAGCCCTGGCCAAGGGCGCCGCGCTGTTCCCCACGGCGGCGCTGCTCAAGCATGAATGGGCCCGGCACGGCACCTGCAGCGGCCTTGAACCACTGGCGTATCTGGAAAAAACCGACACGGCCCTGGGCGTGGTGTCCATTCCCGAGCAACTTCAGCCGTTCCACACGCCGGCATCGCTGTCGGCCCGCGAGATCGAGACGCTGTTCCGCCAGAGCAACCCACGCATGGGCGACCATGGGCTGGCAGTGATCTGCAAAGGCAAGGTGCTGTCGGAAGTGCGGGTATGCCTGACCAAGGACCTGGCTTTTGCCGGTTGCCCCCGCAGCGTCAAGACCCAATGCCGCCAGGGCGAGATTCGCATCCCTGCGCAGCGTTAGGGCTGCATCGCCACACGAAAGCGCTCATCGAAGTCTTCGGCCAATTGCGCCAGGCTCACCTGGCCCAGGCGCTGCAGCAGCAGCGCCTGGGCCTGTTCGAAGGCATCCGTCAGTGCCGCGTTCACCGCTTGTTCCACCAGGCATTCAGGGTGGTCGGTAGACAGCCCGATGGCAAATATCGACGGCGTGCCGAGGGCGTTATGAATGTCCAGCAAGGTGATCTCATTTAAAGGCCTGCCCAGGGTCCAGCCGCCCTGATGGCCCTTCTCCGAACGCACATAGCCCTTGTCCTTGAGCAGCCCCAACGTGCGACGCACCACCACCGGATTGGTGCCGAGCATCTGTGCGATGGTCTCCGAGGTGGCGCGCTCGTCGTGGCGACCCATGTGGATCAGCACATGCAGCATGCGCGATAGCCGCGTGTCGTTTCTCATTGATCAGCCCCAAGGTGGAATGGGTCGAAAGTATCCTTCGTAACCTGAAAAGTTGCGAGATGCTTGACGCTCTATTTTCATGTAACTTATGGTGTGTCATGAAAGCATCCGGATACCCGAGTGCATCTGACACGAGGCCATACTCATGATCTACGACGTCATTATCGTTGGCGGCAGCTATGCCGGCTTGTCCGCAGGCCTGCAACTGGCGCGGGCGCGGCGCACTGTACTGGTGATTGATGCGGGTCAGCGGCGCAACCGATTTGCCGCCACTTCTCACGGTTTTCTGGGGCAGGACGGCCAGGCGCCCGACGTTATCGCCAATGCCGGCCGCAGCCAGTTAATGGCGTATCCGACCGTCAGCTGGGTGCAGGACAGTGTGATCCAGGCCGACGCTCACGCGGGCGGTTTGCGCTTGCGCACTCAGTCGAACGGCGAGTTCAGCGCGCTGCGGGTGATCCTCGCCACCGGCGTGGTCGACGAATTGCCCGCCATCGACGGCCTGGCGCAGCGTTGGGGCAAGCGGGTGTTCCATTGCCCGTACTGTCACGGTTATGAGCTGGACCAAGGCCGCATCGGCGTATTGGCAACGTCTGCCCTGGCGATGCACCACGCGTTGATGCTGCCGGATTGGGGCACCACCACCCTGTTTACCAATGGGGTGTTCACACCCGATGCCGAGCAGCAGGCGCAGTTGGAGCGCCGTGGCGTGCGTGTGGAACCCACTAGGGTGACTCGCATCAGCGGTGAACACGCGGACCTTGAGTTGGTTGACGGTCGGGTGATCCAGATGGACGGCATCTTTACCCAGTCCCGCACCCGGATCAGCCCGCTGGCCGAGCAGTTGGGGTGTGAACGTATCGACGGTCCCTCCGGTCCTTATCTGTTGACCGGTGAAACCCGCCAGACCTCCGTGACCGGGGTGTTCGCCTGTGGTGACCTGTCCCTGGCCGCCGGTTCGGTGGCATTGGCGGTGGGCGAGGGCGTGCGCGCCGGGGTGGGCGCGCATGTTTCGTTGATCAACGGTTGAAGCCAGGGCCAAGGGTGATTTTGTTCAATACTGCCGCGCGCGCACCTTTTATCGTGATGCCCTGTTTATGTACCTTCATGAAAAGGGAACCACCATGAGCCTGATCATTTCCATGGCCGCCTTCGCGCTCGCCACCTCCATCACGCCTGGCCCGGTCAATGTGGTGGCGCTCAGTTCCGGCGCACGGTTCGGGTTTGTCGCCAGCCAGAAGCACGTGTTCGGCGCCGCGGTCGGGTTCACGTTGCTGCTGGTGCTGATCGGCCTGGGCCTGCACGAAGTGCTGCAGCGCTGGCCGGTCCTGACCCAGCTGATCCAGTGGGGCGGCGTAGTGTTCCTGCTGTACATGGCCTGGAAACTGGCGGTGGACGACGGGCGCCTGGATGCCCAGGGCAGTGCGACGGCGCCATCGATGCTCTATGGCGCGATCATGCAGTGGCTCAACCCCAAGGCCTGGCTGGCGTGTGTGGCGGGCATGGGCTTGTTCGTAGCAGACGGCGATGCGGCCCAGGTCTGGATATTCGCCGCGCTTTACCTGGTGATCTGCTATCTGTCGGTGGCGTGCTGGGCTTATGCCGGCACTTTTCTGCGCCGTTACCTGGGCAACCCCCGCGGCGTGCGGGTGTTTAACCGTTCAATGGCCGCGTTGCTGGTGGCCAGTGTGGGTTATTTGCTGATGGCATGAGCCGGTCGCGGTATTGGCCTGGCGTGGCGGCGAAATGTTGTTTGAAGGCGCGCTGGAAGTGGGCCTGGTCGGCGAAGCCGGCGGCAAGCGCCACGTCGGCGATCAGCTCGCCCTGGCGCAGTTGGTTGCGCGCAAACTGGATACGTTGGTTGACCAGGAACGCGTGAGGCGTCAGCCCGTAATACTGCTTGAATGCGCGGATCAGGTACGACGGCGACAGCTGCGCCGCCAGGCAGATGTCTTCCAGTTTCAACGCCTGGGTGCAGTGCGCGCGAATGTACTCGGCCGCACGCTCCAGCTTGTGGTTGACCTCGCGCATCGGCGTCGGCGAAGGGTTCAGGCGTTGCTGCACATCGCTGAAGTAGCTCACCAGCGCACTCTGCTTTTGCAGGTGTTCGGCCTGTTCATCCACTAGGGTGCGGTACAGCGCCAGCAGGCCACGATACAACAGCGGGTCGCGGGTATAAGGCGTATTGAACGGCCGATAACCCTGGTCGGTGCTGAAACCCAATTGGTATTGCAGGTCGGTGAGCCAGGGCGTGTCGATGTACAGCATCCGGTAGGACCACGGCTCGTTGGCGATAGGATTGCAGGCGTGCACATCGCCTGGGTTCATTAACACCACGGTGCCGGCGCTGATCTCAAAGGTCTCGGCGCCGTAATGGTAATAGCTGCGCCCGGCGGTGATCGCGCCGATGGAAAAATGCTCGTGGGCGTGCCGCGCGTAGGTGACTTTGCGCCCGTCGGCAATGGCACGAGCCTCGATGAACGCCAGTGCGGGGTCTCGCCAGAAAAATGGAGCGGTTGCAGCCGTCATAAGCAGTACTCCTGCGGGCGCACATCGAAAACAGTGGACCGCATTCCGTCAGGCCGGGACCAGGAACGCGGCTTCCAGCAATTGCCGGGTATAGGCATGCTGCGGAGCGGCAAAAATGGCCTGCGCGTCGCCCTGTTCCACCACTTGCCCCTGCTTGACCACCATCAACTGATGGCTCAGCGCTTTCACCACCGCCAGGTCGTGGCTGATGAACAGGTAGGTGAGGTTGTACTTGGCCTGCAGGTTGCGCAGCAATTCCACCACTTGCCGTTGCACGGTGCGATCCAGCGCCGAGGTCGGTTCGTCCAGCAGGATCAGGCGCGGCTTGAGCACCAGGGCGCGGGCGATGGCGATGCGCTGGCGCTGGCCACCGGAGAATTCGTGTGGGTAGCGATGGCGGGACTCAGGGTCCAGTCCGACTTCCTTGAGCGCGGCGATAATCGCGGTTTCCTGTTCGGCCGGGGTGCCCATCTTGTGGATGCGCAAGCCTTCGCCGACGATCTCGCTGACGCACATGCGCGGGCTCAGGCTGCCGAACGGGTCCTGAAACACCACCTGCATTTCCCGGCGCAGCGGTCGCACCTGCTGCTGGCTGAGGGCGTCGAGTTGCTGGCCCTCGAAACGAATGCCGCCCTTGCTGGCGATCAAACGCAATATCGCCAGGCCCAGGGTGGATTTGCCCGAGCCGCTTTCGCCGACGATACCCAGGGTCTGGCCCTGGGGCAGGCTGAAATTGATGCCGTCCACCGCCTTGACGTAATCGACGGTGTTGCGCAAAAAACCCTTCTTGATCGGAAACCAGACTCTCAGGTCATCGACCTCCAGCACCGGCGGCCCGACCGCATTATCGGCCGGGCCGCCGCTGGGCTCGGCCGCCAACAGTTCCTGGGTGTAAGGGTGCTGCGGCGTCTGAAACAAGGTCTCGCAGTCGGCCTGCTCAACGATGCAGCCCTGTTGCATCACGCACACTCGATGGGCAATCCGCCGCACCAGGTTCAGGTCATGGCTGATCAATAACAACGCCATGCCCAGCCGTGCCTGCAGCTCCTTGAGCAGTTCCAGAATCTTCAGCTGTACGGTGACGTCCAGGGCGGTGGTCGGTTCGTCGGCGATCAACAGCTCCGGCTCGTTGGCCAACGCCATGGCGATCATCACCCGCTGGCGCTGGCCCCCCGAAAGCTCATGGGGCAGGGCCTTGAGGCGTTTGTGCGGCTCTGGGATGCCCACCAGTTCCAAGAGTTCCAGGGTGCGCCGGGTGGCGACCTTGCCGGTGAGCCCCTTGTGCAGGCCGAGCACTTCGTTGATCTGCTTCTCAATGGAGTGCAGCGGATTCAACGAGGTCATCGGTTCCTGAAAGATCATCGCGATGCGGTTTCCGCGAATATGCCGCAGGGTTTTTTCCTTGATCGTCAGCAGGTCCTGCCCGGCGTACTCGATGGTGCCGGACGGATGCCGCGCCAACGGGTAGGGCAGCAGGCGCAGGATCGAGTGGGCCGTCACCGATTTGCCCGATCCGCTTTCGCCCACGAGGGCCAGGGTTTCGCCGCGCCTGATATCGAAACTGACGTTGTTCACCACGCGGTGATGATGTTCGCCGGTGACAAACTCGACGCTGAGGTCGCGGATTTCGATCAGATTGTCCTGATTCATCTCATTTCCTCGGGTCGAAGGCATCGCGAGCGGACTCGCCGATAAACACCAGCAGACTCAACATGATCGCCAGCACGGCAAAGGCGCTCATGCCCAGCCACGGCGCCTGCAGGTTGGATTTGCCCTGGGCTACCAATTCGCCCAGCGACGGTGAGCCGGCGGGCAGGCCAAAGCCGAGGAAGTCCAGGGCGGTGAGGGTGCCGATGGCGCCGGTAAGAATGAACGGCATAAAGGTCATGGTCGAAACCATGGCATTGGGCAGGATGTGGCGGAACATGATCGCGCCGTTCTGCATGCCCAGCGCCCTTGCCGCGCGCACGTATTCCAGATTGCGCCCGCGCAGGAACTCGGCGCGCACCACGTCCACCAGGCTCATCCACGAAAACAGCAGCATGATCCCCAGCAGCCACCAGAAGTTAGGTTGCACGAAACTGGCGAGGATGATCAGCAGGTACAGCACCGGCAACCCGGACCAGATCTCCAGGAAGCGCTGCCCGGCCAGATCGACCCAGCCGCCGTAGAAACCCTGCAACGCCCCTGCGATCACGCCGATAATCGAGCTGAGCACGGTCAAGGTGAGGGCAAACAGCACCGACACCCGAAAGCCGTAGATGACCCGCGCCAGCACGTCGCGGCCCTGGTCATCGGTGCCCAGCAGGTTGACCGACGACGGCGGCGCGGGAGCAGGCACCTTGAGATCGTAGTTGATGCTCTGGTAGCTGAACGGAATCGGCGCCCACAGGGTCCAGGCGTCCTTGGCCTTGAGCAGTTCCTGGATATACGGACTCTTGTAGTTGGCCTCCAGCGGGAATTCGCCGCCGAACGTGGTCTCGGGGTAGCGCTTGAGTGCGGGGAAATACCAGCCGCCGTCGTAGTGCACCGCCAGCGGTTTGTCGTTGGCGATCAGCTCCGCGCCCAGGCTGAGCACGAACAGCGTCAGGAACAGCCACAGCGACCACCAGCCACGCTTGTTGGCCTTGAACCGTTCGAACCGGCGGCGATTGAGGGGGGACAGGTTCATCTCAATGCTCCCGGCTGGCAAAGTCGATGCGCGGATCGACCAGGGTGTAGGTGAGGTCACCGATCAGTTTCACGATCAGCCCCAGCAGGGTGAAAATAAACAGCGTGCCGAATACCACCGGGTAATCGCGGTTGATCGCCGCTTCGAAACTCATCAGGCCCAGGCCGTCCAGGGAGAAAATCACCTCCACCAGCAACGAGCCGGTGAAGAAAATCCCGATGAACGCCGAGGGGAAACCGGCGATCACCAGCAGCATCGCGTTACGAAACACATGGCCATAGAGCACGCGGTGGTTGGTCAGGCCCTTGGCCTTGGCGGTGATCACGTACTGCTTGTTGATCTCGTCGAGAAAGCTGTTTTTGGTGAGCAGGGTCATGGTGGCAAAGTTGCCGATCACCAGCGCCGTGATCGGCAATGCCAGGTGCCAGAAATAATCGAGGATCTTGCCGCCCCAACTCAACTCGTCGAAGTTGTTGGAGGTAAGGCCACGCAGCGGGAACCAGTCGAAATAGCTGCCGCCGGCGAACACCACGATCAGCAGGATCGCAAACAGGAACGCCGGGATCGCATAGCCGACGATGATCGCCGAGCTGGTCCACACGTCGAAATGGCTGCCGTGCCGCGTGGCCTTGGCGATCCCCAGTGGGATCGATACCAGGTACATGATCAGCGTGCTCCATAGCCCGAGGGAGATGGACACCGGCATTTTTTCCTTGATCAGATCGATGACCTTGGCGTCCCGGAAGAAGCTGTCGCCGAAATCCAGGCGCGCGTAGTTCTTGATCATGATCCACAAGCGTTCCGGCGCCGACTTGTCGAAGCCGTACATCTTCTCGATTTCCTTGATCAGCGCCGGGTCCAGACCCTGGGCGCCACGGTAACTGGAGCCGGCTACCGCGACCTCGGCGCCGCCGCCGGCGATCCGGCTGGTGGCGCCCTCAAAGCCTTCGAGCTTGGCGATCATCTGCTCCACCGGGCCTCCGGGGGCGGCCTGGATGATGACGAAGTTGATCAGCAGGATCCCGAACAGCGTCGGGATAATCAACAACAGGCGGCGAATGATATAGGCCAGCATTCAATTGCCTCCGCTCGCCGCTTCGGCGTTCGTCTGGGGGGCCGATGGCACGGCGGGGGGTACGTTGGGCTTGCTCCACCAGGTGGACACGCCAACATCGTACAGCGGCGACACTTTGGGATGACCGAGGTGGTTCCAATAGGCCACGCGGAACGTCTTGATGTGCCAGTTTGGAATCACGTAGTAGCCAAATTGCAGCACTCGGTCCAGTGCTCTGGCGTGAGCGATCAGGCTGTCACGGGAGTCGGAATCGATCAGCGCCTCCACCAATTCGTCGACCGCCGGGTCTTTGAGGCCCATGTAATTGCGGCTGCCCGGCTTGTCGGCACTGGTGGATTTCCAGAACTCGCGCTGTTCGTTACCTGGCGACGAGGATTGCGGAAAACTGCCCACCAGCATGTCAAAGTCCCGCGAACGCAGGCGGGTGACGAACTGCGACACGTCCACTCGGCGAATCACCAGGTCGATACCCAGGTCGGCCAGGTTGCGCTTGAACGGCAGCAGGATGCGTTCGAACTCGGTCTGGGCCAACAGGAATTCGATGGTCACCGGTTTGCCGGTGGTGTCGACCATCTTGTCGTCGACGATTTTCCAGCCGGCCTCCTGCAAGAGTTGGTAGGCCTCGCGCTGCTGGGCGCGAATCATCCCGCTGCCGTCGGTTCTGGCCGGTTCGAACGCTTCGGTAAACACCTGCGGCGGGATTTTATCGCGCAGCGGTTCGAGAATTTTCAATTCGTCGGGGCCGGGCAGGCCGGTGGCAGCCATGTCGGAGTTTTCGAAATAGCTGCGGGTGCGCGTGTAGGCGCCGTTGAACAGCTGCTTGTTGCTCCATTCAAAGTCCAGCAGCAGGCTGATGGCCTTGCGCACCCGCACATCCTGGAACATCGGCTTGCGCGTGTTGAACACGAAGCCCTGCATGCCGGTGGGGTTGCCGTTGGGGATTTCTTCCTTGATCAGGCGGCCTTGCGCCACGGCGGGCACGTTGTAGGCGTTGGCCCAGTTCTTCGCGCTGAACTCCGACCAATAGTCGAATTGCCCGGCCTTGAGCGCCTCCAGGGCCACCGTCGCATCGCGGTAATAGTCGGTGACGCGTTGGTCGAAGTTGTACAGGCCTTTGTTGATCGGCAGGTCTTTACCCCAGTAGTCCTTGACGCGCTCATAGCGTACCGAGCGTCCGGCGTTGACCTCCGCCACTTTGTAGGGGCCGCTGCCGAGGGGGAACTCCAGGTTGCCTTTGTTGAAGTCCCGCGTGGCCCACCAGTGCTTGGGCAATACCGGCAACTGGCCGAGGATCAGTGGCAGTTCGCGGTTATTGGTGCGCTTGAACTTGAACAGTACCCGCAGCGGGTCCTCGGCGATCACTTCGTCGACATCGGCATAGTAAGTGCGGTAGAGCGGGGTGCCGTCCTTGATCAAGGTCTGGAAACTGAACACCACGTCGTCGGCGCGCATGGGGTGGCCGTCGTGGAAACGTGCCTCGGGGCGCAGGTAGAAGCGCACCCAGCTGTTGTCCGGGGCCTTTTCGATTTTGCCGGCCACCAGGCCGTACTCAGTGAAGGGCTCGTCCAGGCTCTGGGTAGCCAGGGTGTCGTAGATCAGCCCGATATTGTCGGCGGGCACGCCTTTGCTGATAAACGGGTTGAAACTGTCAAAACCGGACAGGCTCGATTCGCGGAACGTGCCGCCCTTGGGGGCGTCGGGGTTGACGTAATCGGTGTGCTTGAAGTCCGCCGGGTATTTCGGCGGCTCGTTGTAGAGCGTCAGCGCATGTTGCGGCGCGGCATGGGCTGCGGTGCACAGCAACAGGCTGGCGAGTGCAGTACGCAAGTACATCATTGGGCTTTCTCCGAAGCTTTCAGCCACCACGCGCTCAGGCCCAGGCTGTAGGGCGGCGTGGTGACAAAGGCGAACCGGTTGCGGTAGGCCAGGCGATGATAGTTGAGGTACCAGTTGGGAATGCTGTAGTGCTGCCACAGCAGCACCCGGTCCAGGGCGCGGCCGGCGGCCAATTGTTCGTCGCGGGTCTGCGCCGCCAGCAGTTGTTCCAGCAGGTGGTCGACCACAGGGTTGGCGATGCCGGCGTAGTTCTTGCTGCCCTTGATCGCGGCCTGGCTGGAGTGGAAGTACTGCCACTGTTCCAGGCCGGGGCTCAAGGTCTGGTTGAGGGTGATGAGGATCATGTCGAAGTCGAACTGATCCAGGCGCTGCTTATACTGGGCGCGGTCGACGGTACGCAGGTGCGCATCGACGCCGATGCTGATCAGGTTCTCGATATAAGGTTGCAGAATCCGTTCCAGGTTCGGGTTGACCAGCAGAATCTCGAAACGCAGCGGCTGCCCCTCCTTGTTGAGCAGGCGTTGGCCGGACAGTTTCCAGCCGGCCTCGCCCAGCAACGCCAGGGCACGCCGCAAGGTCTCGCGGGGGATGCCGCGCCCATCGGTCTGGGGCAGGCTGAAGGGCTGAGTAAACAGACTGGCTGGCAACTGTTCGCGGTAGGGCGAGAGCATCAGCCATTCATGACCCACCGGCACGCCAGTCGCTGCGAACTCGCTGTTGGGGTAGTAGCTCAAGGTGCGTTTGTAGGCGCCGCTGAACAGGGTGCGGTTGGTCCACTCGAAGTCGAACATCATCCCCAGGGCTTCACGTACCTTGACCTGGCTGAAGGTCGGGCGTCGTGTGTTCATGAACAGACCCTGGCTCTGGGTCGGGATCTGGTGGGCGATCTGCGCCTTGATCACATCGCCGCGGTTGACCGCCGGGAAGGTGTAGCCATTGGACCAGTTCTTGGCCTGGTGCTCGATATAGATGTCGAACTCGCCGGCCTTGAACGCTTCGAAGGCGACATCGCTGTCGCGGTAGAACTCCACGTCGACCTTGTCATAGTTGTAGAAGCCCCGGTTAACCGGCAGGTCCTTGCCCCAGTAATCCTTGACCCGTTCGAACACCAGTTGCCGGCCCGGCGTAACCTTGCTGATACGGTACGGCCCGCTGCCCAGCGGGGGTTCGAAGGTGGTGGCCTTGAAGTCGCGGTTCTTCCAGTAATGCTGCGGCAACACCGGCAGCTCGCCCAGGCGCAGGATCAGCAGCGGGTTGCCCGCGCGCTTGAACACAAAGCGGATTCGGTGAGGGTTGAGCACATCCACCCGCGCAACTTCCTGCAGATTGGTGCGGTATTGCGGATGGCCCTCGGTGAGCAGGGTACGATAGGAAAACGCCACGTCATCGGCGGTGATCGGCTTGCCGTCATGGAAACGTGCTTCCGGGCGCAGATTGAACACCACCCAGCTGCGGTCCTCGCTGTACTCCACCGATTGCGCAATCAGGCCATAGCTGGAGGTGGGTTCATCGCCGGACGGCGCGTATTGGCCGGTGCCGACCATCAACGGCTCGTTGAGCTCATTGATACCGTATTGCGAGAAATTGGGCGTGGAAACCGGGCTTGAGCCCTTGAACGTGTAGGGATTGAGCGTATCGAAGGTGCCAAACCCCATCACCCGCAGGGTGCCGCCTTTGGGCGCCGCAGGGTTTACCCAGTCGAAGTGGGTGAATTTGGCCGGGTACTTGAGCGTGCCGAACTGCGCGTAACCGTGGCTTTCGGTAATCGTCGCGTTGGCAGCAAAGCTCAAGGCCAGACTTATTAGTAGAAGGAGGGGACGCTTCAAGTCAGAGATCCGATCCAGGCGGCTTGGGCTTTATGATCGGTACAGTAACAGCTTGTTCCGGTTGGAAAAAGACAGTCGCAAACACTGGAGAGCAATGTGGGAGGGGGCTTGCCCCCGATGTTGGTGTGTCAGCCAGTGAATCCGGTGACTGGCACACTGCCATCGGGGGCAAGCCCCCTCCCACATGGGTTCTGCGGCGTTCTTCAGGCGTTAGCGGGGCCCGGAAACGACCAGCATCTGGCCTGGCTTCAGCGCCTGGCCGGTGCGTGGGTTCCAGCGCTTGAGATGTTGCATCTCGACGTTGAAGCGCTTGGCGACGATGTACAGAGAGTCGCCTTTCTTGACCTTGTACTGCACCGGCTTTTTGCTGTCGGCCTTGGCCACCGCCTTGCGAGTGTCCTGCATCACCAGGGTCTGGCCGACTTTGAGCGCCTGGCCGTTGAGCTGGTTCCAGCGCTGCAGGTCATGCACGTCGACCTTGTTGGCCTTGGCGATCAGTGTCAGGTTGTCGCCGCTGCGCACCTTGTAGCTGCGGGTACGCCCGGCCACACGTGCGGTTTCAACTTCGTCGAATACCTGCTTTTTCGGGCGCATCGCCAGCAATTCTTCAGGCTTCATCGTCGACAGGGTGCTGGTGAGCAGTTGTGCCTTGGAACTTGGCACCAACAGATGCTGCGGGCCGTCGAGGGTGGTGCGTTGCTTGAGTGCCGGATTGAGCTGGAACAGTTCGTCTTCGTCGATTTCAGCCAGGGCGGCGACCCGGGACAGGTCCATGCTCTGCTTGACTTCCACCACTTCGAAATACGGTGTGTTGGCAATCGGGTTCAGGTTGACGCCATACGCTTCGGGCGCCAGTACCACTTGGGACAGTGCCAGGAACTTGGGCACGTAGTCCTTGGTTTCCTGGGGCAGGGGCAGGTTCCAGTAGTCCGTGGGCAGGCCGAGCTTCTCGTTGCGCTCGATGGCCCGGCTGACGGTGCCTTCGCCGGCGTTGTAGGCGGCCAGGGCCAGCAGCCAGTCGCCGTTGAACATGTCGTGCAGGCGGGTCAGGTAGTCCAGGGCGGCGGTGGTGGAGGCGGTGATGTCCCGGCGTCCATCGTAGGCGCGGGTCTGGCGCAGGTTGAAGTAGCGCCCGGTGGAGGGGATGAACTGCCACAGGCCGACCGCATCGCTGCGCGAGTAGGCCATCGGGTTGTAGGCACTTTCGATCACCGGCAGCAGCGCCAGCTCCAGCGGCATGTTGCGTTCTTCAAGACGTTCGACGATGTAATGAATGTAGAGGCTGCCGCGTTCGCCGGCGTTTTCGAGAAAGGAGGGGTTGCTGGCGAACCACAGGCGCTGTTGCTCGATGCGCGGGTTGACGCCCAGGCCTTCCTGCAATTGAAAGCCCCGGCGCATGCGTTCCCACACGTCCTGGGGCACTTCGGGGCTGGGTTTCTCGGAGAGCCAGATCGGTTTTTGCTTGATCTTGGCGGCAAGGTTGGGTTTGGGTTGCACGGTGGATTGTGCGGCGTAATTCGTCGATTGGCAGCCCGCCAATGTGGCGGACACAGCCACCGCCACAGCTTGAGCCAGGCGGGTCAATGCGTCTGAATGGTTGGATTTACGAATAGATGACGACATTGGCTGGAAGTAAGTTCCGGGCAAAAATGTCGGGCGATTCTAGAAAGCACTTGGGTTGCGGTCAACCATTCAGAAATTGCGTATCAGATTGCATCGACTTAGAACTTATCTTTCCATGCCCTCAGGCTGGCAAATACCTCGGCCCCAGAGCGGTTGTCGCGTCCGTTCCGTTCGTCCGCTTTTTGTTTAACGGATGTTTCAGCGGTGCGCAGAAACGGATTGGTGCGCTTTTCCAGGGCCAGGTTGGACGGCAGCGTCATCTCGCCGCGGGCGCGCCGTTGTCGGACCTCTTCCACCCGTTCGGCAATGTCGGCGTTGTGCGGCTCTACCGCCTGGGCGAATGTGAGATTGCTTTGGGTGTATTCGTGGGTGCAATACACCTGCGTGTCATCGGGCAGGGCGGCCAGGCGTTGCAGCGAGGCGTGCATCTGCTCGGGCGTGCCTTCGAACAGGCGGCCGCAGCCGGCGGCAAACAGGGTATCGCCGCAGAACAGCATACCCCGATGGTAGTAGGCGATATGGCCGAGCGTGTGGCCGGGTACGGTGTATACATCGAAATCCAGGCCCAGCGCGGTAATGCGGGTATTGTCCTTGAGGGCGACGTCCCGGCCTGGGATGGTTTCGTCCGCCGGCCCGTAGACCTTGGCGTTCGTTGCACTTTTCAACTGCTCGACACCGCCGACATGGTCGTGGTGGTGATGCGTGATGAGAATGTCGCTGAGGCTCCATTCCGGGTTTTGCCTGAGCCAGGCCAGCACCGGCGCGGCATCGCCGGGATCGACCACGGCGCAACGCTGGGTATCCGGGTCTTGTAACAACCAGATGTAGTTATCGGTGAAGGCGGGCAGGGCACTGATCTGTATCATTCTTCGATTCGCCAAGCTGAACACATTGGTGCATCTTAGAACGTCCAGGCGAGTTGGAGAATGCAATGACTGATAAAGCGTTCGCCCAGGCCGATCCCGAGTGGCTGGCCTTGATCGGTGCGGCCCGCGAATGGTTGTCCGGGCCGATCGGGCAATTTCTGCTGGACGAAGAGCGGCGCATGCTCGAAGACGAGCTGGGCCGGTTCTTCGGTGGTTACCTGGTGCATTACGGGCCGTCGGCCCAGACGCCGCCCGCCGCGCCGCAAGTGCAGCGCAATGTGCGCCTGGGCGCACCGTTGCCCGGGGTGGAGATCGTGTGCGAGGAGCAGGCGTGGCCGTTGAGCGAGCACGCTGCCGATGTGGTGGTGCTGCAGCACGGCCTGGATTTCTGCCTGTCGCCCCATGGTCTGCTGCGTGAAGCGGCCAGCAGCGTGCGCCCGGGTGGCCATTTGCTGATTGTCGGGATCAACCCCTGGAGCAGTTGGGGCCTGCGCCATGTATTCGCCCACGACGGCCTGCGCCAGGCGCGCTGCATCGCGCCGTCGCGAGTGGGGGACTGGCTGAACCTGCTGGGCTTTGCGCTGGAGAAACGCCGCTTCGGGTGCTATCGTCCGCCGCTTGCCTCGGCCAAGTGGCAGACGCGCCTGGCGGGTTGGGAGCGCAGGGCGGGTGCCTGGCAACTGTCGGGCGGCGGCTTCTATCTATTGGTGGCGCGCAAGATCGCCGTCGGGTTGCGACCGGTACGCCAGGCGCGCCGCGAACCCATCGGCAAGCTGGTGCCGATGCCGATGGCCAAGGTCAACCGCAAGCAAAGCCAAGCGTAAAACTTCTTTTGATTTCAGACCGAGCAACCGATGACCGATAGCGTAGAACTCTTCACCGATGGCGCCTGCAAAGGCAACCCGGGCCCTGGCGGCTGGGGCGCCTTGCTGGTGTGCAAGGGCGTCGAGAAGGAATTGTGGGGCGGCGAAGCCAACACCACCAACAATCGCATGGAGCTGATGGGCGCAATACGCGGCCTGGAAGAGCTCAAGCGCCGTTGCAACGTACTGCTGGTGACCGACTCGCAATACGTGATGAAGGGCATCAACGAGTGGATGGTCAACTGGAAGAAGCGCGGCTGGAAAACCGCAGCCAAGGAACCGGTTAAAAACGCCGACCTGTGGCAATTGCTCGATGAGCAATGCAATCGCCATGACATCACCTGGAAGTGGGTGCGCGGTCACATCGGCCACCCTGGCAACGAACGCGCCGATCAATTGGCCAACCGTGGCGTCGACGAAGTGCGCGGCTACAAGCAGGGCTGATGCCGGGCGACGTGTTAAGATCGCGCGCTTTGAACTACACCACACCGTTGAGAGCTGAACCCTGATGGCCATCCGATCCGTTGTACTCGATACCGAAACCACCGGCATGCCGGTGACCGATGGTCACCGGATCATTGAAATCGGCTGCGTCGAACTCATGGGTCGCCGCCTCACCGGCCGTCACTTCCACGTGTACCTGCAACCGGACCGTGACAGCGATGAAGGCGCGATTGCCGTTCACGGTATTACCGACGAATTTCTCAAGGGCAAGCCGCGTTTCGCCGAAGTGGCCGATGAGTTCTTCGAGTTCATCAACGGCGCCCAACTGATCATCCACAACGCGGCGTTCGACGTCGGCTTCATCAACAACGAATTCGCCCTGATGGGGCAGACCGACCGCGCTGATATCTCCAGGCACTGCTCGATCCTCGACACCCTGATGATGGCGCGCGAGCGTCACCCGGGCCAGCGCAACAGCCTCGATGCCTTGTGCAAACGCTATGGCGTCGACAACTCCGGCCGTGAACTCCACGGCGCCTTGCTTGACTCCGAGATTCTCGCCGACGTTTACCTGACCATGACCGGCGGGCAAACCAGCCTGTCCCTGGCCGGTAATGCGTCCGATGGCGCCGGCTCGGCCGAAGGCTCGGGCAATCGCGCTTCGGAAATTCGCCGCCTGCCGGCCGACCGCAGACCCACGACCATTATCCGCGCCAGCGAGCAGGACCTGGCCGAGCATGCGGCACGGCTGGAAGCGATTGCCAAGTCGGCGGGTGCGCCCGCGTTGTGGACCCAGCTGACCCAACAGTAATGCGGGAGGGGCTCGCTCCCTTCCACTGTTGATCGCCCTGGTCGCCAAAATCTTCATTCGCCACATCCGCTCCCAGCTTCTACCCTTGAGTGCATAGCCCTCAGGACTACAAGCCCTCATGTACAAAGACCTGAAGTTCCCCATCCTTATCGTGCACCGCGACATCAAGGCCGACACCGTTGCCGGTGACCGGGTCAGGGGAATCGCCCAGGAGTTGGAACAGGAGGGCTTCAGTATTTTCTCCGCCGTGGACTACGCCGAAGGCCGACTGGTGGCGTCTACCCATCACGGCCTGGCGTGCATGCTGATCGCCGCCGAGGGTGCCGGAGAAAACACTCACCTGCTGCAAAATATGGTGGAACTGATCCGCCTGGCACGGCTGCGCGCGCCGAACCTGCCGATCTTCGCCCTGGGCGAGCAGGTCACCCTGGAGAACGCCCCGGCCGATGCCATGAGCGAACTCAACCAACTGCGCGGCATTCTTTACCTGTTCGAAGACACCGTGCCGTTTCTGGCCCGCCAGGTGGCCCGCGCGGCGCGCACGTACCTGGATGGCCTGTTGCCGCCGTTCTTCAAGGCCCTGGTACAACACACCGCCGATTCCAACTATTCCTGGCACACCCCTGGTCATGGCGGCGGCGTGGCTTATCGTAAAAGCCCGGTCGGGCAAGCGTTCCATCAGTTTTTCGGGGAAAACACCCTGCGCTCGGACCTGTCGGTCTCGGTACCCGAACTGGGCTCGCTGCTCGACCATACCGGCCCGCTGGCCGAAGCCGAGGCCCGCGCCGCGCGCAATTTTGGCGCCGACCATACCTTTTTTGTGATCAACGGCACCTCCACCGCCAACAAGATCGTCTGGCATTCCATGGTCGGTCGCGATGACCTGGTCCTGGTGGATCGCAACTGCCACAAGTCAGTGTTGCATTCGATCATCATGACCGGCGCCATCCCGTTGTACCTGTGCCCGGAACGCAATGAGCTGGGGATCATCGGCCCGATTCCACTCAGCGAGTTCAGCCCCGAGTCGATCCGCGCCAAGATCGATGCCAGCCCGTTGACCCGTGGCAGGCCCGCCAAGGTGAAGCTGGCGGTGGTCACCAATTCCACCTACGACGGCCTGTGCTACAACGCTGAGCTGATCAAACAACAACTGGGCAGCAGCGTCGAGGTGCTGCATTTTGACGAAGCCTGGTACGCCTATGCGGCGTTTCACGAGTTTTTCGCCGGGCGTTATGGCATGGGCACCTCTCGCACCAAAGACAGCCCCCTGGTGTTCAGTACCCATTCAACCCACAAGCTGCTGGCGGCGTTCAGCCAGGCATCGATGATCCACGTGCAGGACGGTGGTGCCCGGCAACTGGACCGTGACCGTTTCAATGAAGCGTTCATGATGCATATCTCCACCTCGCCGCAATACAGCATTATCGCCTCGCTGGACGTCGCCTCGGCCATGATGGAAGGCCCTGCCGGTCGCTCGCTGCTGCAGGAAATGTTCGACGAAGCCCTGAGCTTTCGTCGCGCCCTGGCCAACCTGCGCCAGCATCTGCCTGCAGAAGACTGGTGGTTTTCCATCTGGCAGCCGCCGTCGGTGGCCGGCATCGACCGTGTTGCCACGGCGGATTGGCTGCTGCACCCGCAGGATGACTGGCATGGGTTTGGCGACGTGGCCGAAGACTACGTACTGCTTGACCCGATCAAAGTCACCCTGGTCATGCCCGGCCTCTCGGCCGGTGGTGCGTTGAGCGACTGCGGGATTCCCGCCGCGGTGGTCAGCAAGTTCCTTTGGGAGCGTGGGCTGGTGGTGGAGAAGACCGGCCTGTATTCCTTTCTTGTGCTGTTTTCCATGGGCATCACCAAAGGCAAATGGAGTACCTTGCTCACCGAGCTTTTGGAGTTCAAGCGCAACTACGACGCCAATGTCAGCCTGGCCAGTTGCCTGCCCTCGGTATTTGCCCAGGGGCCGGTGCGTTATCAGGGCCTGGGGTTGCGCGACCTCTGCAATCAACTGCACAGTTGCTACCGCAGCAACGCCACGGCCAGGCACCTCAAGCGCATGTACACGGTGTTGCCGGAAATCGCCATGAAACCGGCCGACGCCTACGACCAATTGGTACGGGGCGAAGTCGAGGCCGTTTCCATCGATAACTTGCCAGGGCGCGTTGCAGCCGTGATGCTGGTGCCTTATCCGCCGGGCATTCCGTTGATCATGCCGGGCGAGCGTTTCACCGAGTCGACGCGTTCTATCATCGACTACCTGGCTTTTGCTCGAACATTCGATAGCAGCTTCCCAGGTTTTGTCGCGGATGTTCACGGGTTACAACACGAAGACGACGGCAGTGGTCGTTGTTACACCGTCGATTGCATCAAGGGTTAAGGATGGTTATGCAAGCTGTAATGAACCCGAAGTACCCAGGGCTCAGTGTGCGGGTCGCCGACGCAGGTTTTGATGCGTATGTGTGGGGCAATGACTTCAGTTTCGAGGTCAGCGCCTACGGCATACCGGAGATGGGCAAACGCGTGGACCAATGGTCGGTGGAGCGCATCCTGCCGTATCGCAAGTGCTACGGCATCGACCCGGAAGAGTTCGCCAGTTTCCGCGATGCTCCCGACAGTGCAATTTTCATGGCCTATCTGGACGACGAGCCGGTAGGGCACATTGTAGTGAGCACCAATTGGAACGGCTTTGCCCATGTCGACGAGCTGGCGGTGGCCTTGCATGCGCGTCGACACGGGGTGGCCAAGGCGCTGCTGGATGTCGCGCAGTTCTGGAGCCGCAAGAAAAGCCTGCCGGGCATGATGCTCGAAACCCAGAACAACAACCTCGGCGCCTGCCGCCTGTATGAACGCTGCGGTTATGTCATGGGTGGAATCGACCACCTGCGCTATCGCGGCATCGATCCGCAGACCCGCGAAGTGGCGATTTTCTGGTACCGGTTGTTCAAGACCGAACGGGATGCGAGCTGAGCCCGCTCCCGTCTTCAAGCCCCGGAGCAGTCACGAATCGATCCATGAATGCGCTCCACCGACCTTGATCTGCAGCTGCTCACGGAACGTCAGGTAGTGTTGCCTGGCCGCTTGTATGCGCTGTTGAAGCCCTTCAGGCGCGCTGATGCCTTTGCTCGCGTAGTACTCAAGGATATGGTTTTCCAGGTCGAACACCTTGCCCGGTTGAAGCCGGCCATTGATCTGCTGGGTCTCCTTGTTCACGCCATCGAAACCAATGTCATAAATGTCGGGACGTCGGGACTTCAGTACGTCGTCAAACAGCGTGGGGCCGACAGTTTCAAAAATCCTGCCTTCATATGCCAGAAACTCCGGGGTGTAGTCGACGGTACCGCTGGCGTTCCGGGTGGTGGTCGGGCGGTTGGTCTCGAAGTAGGTTTTGTTCAGGGTAAAGCGGCGATTCATCTCGGCGATCATTTCAGCGATGACCGGGTTGTCCGCTTGGGTGGCGAAGTTGCTGGTATTGAAGAACGGTCGGTAGTGGCTCAGCTTATGGGTCACCGGCCGGCTGACCATCACGTCCGAGTCTCCGGCAGTCAGGCCCGGTAGGCCCACCGCACCCTGGATCAGGTCATCGGTGTCCAGGTAGATTCCACCGTAGGTATCCATCATCGGATAGCGCGCTACGTCGGACGCGGCGGCGAGGTTCTTGCCTTGGCCGCGACGGAAATACGCATACATGTCGGTGTTTTGCAGAGATTGAAAAAAGCCTTCTTCCTGCAGGTTTACCACGTTGAGCCCCGGCGCATCCGCAGCCAACCGGCGCTTGATCGCCTGAAACTGCGCCGGGGTGTCGGCATCGACGTGCACAAGGCTGGTGAAGCCAGGCATCTTCTCGGCGTTTTTGGCCATGTTGCTCACCATTGCCGCAGGTATATCGCCACCGGCCCAGAAATAGTGGATCTGTCGGGGAATGGCTCTGACGTTTTTCGGCGCCTCCAATACCGCCGGCGACGGCGCGTCGATAAACCTGAAACTATGGGCATCCAGCTGCCTGGCCTGTTTCATTTTGGCGAGCGTTCCCAGTTGCCACTTGTTCTTTGCGCTTCGCCAGAAATACAAGGGTGTTTTGCCGTCCGTATCGACGCCTCCGCGCCAGGCGCCGACCTGGCCGTCGAAGCTGACGATATGATTGATGCCGTTGTAGTTGAGGGTGTACGGATTGGCAGAATTGGTGCGTATTTTTATGTCGTCTATCGGGACGATGTAGGTGTTCTGGTCAAGCTTCCATTTGGGCAACGTGTCCGGCTGCCCGCCGAGTAGACGCTGGGCGGTGACCGAGGGTTCCCAGCCCGCGCCGCCCAAATCCCGGACGGCAATCGAGGCGCTGCCTGCGGTGGGATGCAGGATCACGCGCTGGCCGTCCTCGAGCCTGGATTGATAGAGCCTGCCGTCGATTTTTACGTACTCTTTATTGCCGGGGCCGGCGTAGACGTTGGCCTGCAGGCCCTTGACCCGCAGCCCCGCGGGCTCGACCCTGACCTCGTAGTCCAACAGTGACGGCGATTGAAGGACTCTGACGTCTGCGCCAGTCGCCGCGACAGCGGGTTGAAAGCGCTCCAGCGGCGCGCCATAGGGCAACCCCTTGACTGCGTCGTAGGCATGCCACTGACCCTTGCGGAACACCGCTGCGCCTTCCAGGTGCAGATCGCCCGCCCGGTAGCTGCCTACGGCCGCCAGGCCATGCTGCGTGCCGGCCGCCTTGAGCATGTCGTAGCTGCCGCTGGCACCCCTGAGTGCATGGATAGCCTGCCGTCCGACGCTGGCGCCGCTGCGCACCAGCGCCCCCGTACGCCTGAGCAGGTCGCCCGTGCCACTCAACGGGTTGAGCGCCTCGGCCGCGACCGTGCCCAGGAAGCGCGCCGCTTTTGTCGCGCCGGCCACGCTTGTCACACCTTTGGCAAACGCCTTGCCCGCTTGGCCGGCCTTGCCGATTCCCAGGGTGACCAGGCCGATCGCATCCAGGCCAAGGTCAAGCAGGCCATCGGCAACATGGCCGTGCATGAAATTGACCGTGGCCGACCTGAGTGGGATCAGGTTAAGTAGGAATTCGCCGACGGCGTCATCGCCGGCGGCGCTCAGGTCGTAGGAGTTCATGCCTCTGGCATGGTGGAGCAGGTCGTCGTTATGCAGGTCCAGGGAACGTGCGAACACCTTGGCGATGTAGTCGGTGCGCGCCGAGTCAAATACCTGTGGCGTGTCCGAAGCGGCGATCGCCTCTCTGGCGTGTTCGGTGTGTTCATCCTCGAACGGCTTGAAGGCCACGGTTTTATACAAAGTGCTGGCGTGTCTGGTTTCCAGCCCGGCGTAGGGCGGCGAGTACCTTGTCGCCAGGTAATTATGTTGGGTAATCGTGCCGGCGCGCGTGTCAATGCGATACACATTGACCTGGCCATTGCGCGTGGTTTTTACATCGAGGGTATGCCCTCGTTTGCTCAGGGTCTTGGTCGAGAAGTCCAGGCCTATCTTGTATTCGTGGGTATGAAAGAACTCGAGTGCGCCGTA
This sequence comes from Pseudomonas sp. lyk4-R2A-8, assembly GCF_030209095.1. Lineage (NCBI taxonomy): Bacteria > Pseudomonadati > Pseudomonadota > Gammaproteobacteria > Pseudomonadales > Pseudomonadaceae > Pseudomonas > Pseudomonas sp. lyk4-R2A-8. The sequence continues at coordinate 105,482 of NZ_JARVSS010000009.1, read as the reverse complement.
CTCGAGGTTTTGTCGATCCTGCGGCGGCAGTGTCGAGATCAGGTATCGGGTCAGGCCCGCGTGGCCTTTTTCCAGGGTGGCGATGGCCTGCCTGTAACCCTCGGTGAACGCATCGGCTACGGTCAGCTTGCCGCTGGCGGACTTGTCGCAGAACGCCTGGATGGGAATCCGCGGGTCGTTGGTGACCCAGTGTTCTGCCTTGTCGTGCACGACCGTGTCGCCCTGCATCACGATGTCCAGCATCGAGTGCTCGCCGGGGAAGCGAGCTGGCCGGCCTTCGCGCAAGCTGGCCTTGACGAGGCTTTGGGCCTTGAAAACGCTGTCGGCGACCCCGGGAAACTGCGCCCTGAGCAGCTCCAGCGCCATCGCTTCGCGCTCTGGAACAGGCGTTGCAAGGGCGATGGCCGTGGCCTGCAGATGCTCCTGCCTGGTGATAAAGCGTTGTCGGATTTGCGCGTCCGTGGGCGGCGGGTCGGTATTCAACAGGCCGTTGACCGCCGCCCAATCATTCAGCGCGTCGCGTTGAATGCGTTGGATGAGCGCCGCATCGACATCGACGGACTCGGCGGCGGCCAGCACTTCGCTGTAACTCATCGTGAGCACGCGCCCTGGCGACTGCGCTTCCAGCCTGGCCGCCGCGATTGTCAGTTGGGTCCAGGGGATACTGCCGTAAGTCACGCTCGGCGGGATGTCCTTGACCAGGTGCTGTGGGGCGACGCGGGCCAGCAATACGCGGGCCGCCAGGTCGGCCGCTGCCGCCGTCGTGCGCCCGTGCACCACCAGGTGCCGGCTCAAGCGTTCGATCACCTCGACGGCGGGTTTGCCCCAATGCTGGCGTTGCCCAAGGTCAAAACCGGCGACGCTGTTGCGCGCCGGGGTGCCGAGGGATTCGGGGTCCAGGCTCAGTTGGATGGCCGCCAGCAGGTAATCGTTGACGCTGGCAGGCGTCGCAATGCCACCCAACCTGGATTGAATGACCTTGCCCAGCGCCTGCGCCCTCGCCGAGCCCAGCAGCGCCTCGGTTGCGTTGCTGGTTTTCTTCAAGTCAATGTTCGCCAGGTCGCTGTCTGCCAGCAGATAACCCAGCACCCCTTTATTGCGCGCGGCCAATGGCAATCCGGGCAGGGTTGAGCCGGGTTCATCGAGCAGGTCGATGATGGTTTGCCGATCGTGCGTGTTCAGGGGCAACGGCCATGACAGCGCGCCGCTGAAGTTGCCCAGGGGATGGGTCTGCGCGTGTCGGGTCGCGAGCTGATACAGCGCGAGCAGGTCGTCCATGCGGGTCGGGACGGGTAAACCGCTGCCGTTGAGGTAGGTGCGAAGGTCGACGACGCTGCGGGCGGGGGGCAGAGGGTGCTGTTGGTAGTAATCCGAGTCTTCACACACCGACAGGGTACGGCCGCTCAGCAACTGCTCGACATCGCGGTGTCGATCTCCCTGGCCGGTGTCGACGGCTTCCTTCAACAGCCCGCGCAGCACCGTCGCCAGTGCCTGCCAGTTGCAGCGTTCGGCAAAGGCTTTTTTCAGCGCGGCCGGATTGTCCAGTTCGTCAGCAGGCGACGTGTCCGTCGCACTCCCGAGCGCTTGCGGACGGGGGCCTGGACGATGCTCAGGGTGGGGCAGGGCCAATTGAGAAAGAGGGGGAGTGGCAGGTTGAATGGCGTTCACGAGAAACCGTCCCTGGGTAGTCGAATGTCGCCTGCAAGCAAGCGCGGCGAGGTCAACGACTGTGTGCGAAAAGCCGGGGATCAGGTTCCCGCCTGACTGTCAGGGGGTGTGTCGAAAACAGCGGTGGCGGGCGGGGGATTACGCTGCGGGCGTACCGCTCAGCAGTGCCTGGGCTTTGTGGGTGATGATTTCCAGCAAAGCGTTCAATGCCGGCGAGGGTGCGGCGTCTTTCAGGGTCAGCGAGTAAAGGATGACGGGCATCGGCGGCGACACCGGGCACGCGTCCAGGCCGGACTCGCGCACGCCAAGGGCGGTGAACGGGTCGACAATCGCCAGCCCTTCTCCCGCCTCGACCATGCTGCGCATCATCTGGTAGGTCTGCACCCGTGTCTGCACCACCGGTAACGGGCGTAACGCCTGCAGCTTGGCATCCAGCAGGCGGCTCAGCGGGTCATGACCCTCCAACCCGATCATGGACTGGCCGGCCAGGTCTTGCAGGGCGATGTATTTCTGCTTCGGCTTGAGCCAGCCATGGGGCGCCAGCAGCTGCAGCTTGCCTTGGGCCAGCACGGTACTGAGAATCTGCGGGTGTTCCGGGTCGTGCAGGCTCAGGCCTACGTCGGCTTCGTGCAACAGCAGGCTTCTGACAATGTCGCGGGTCGGCTGGCTTGACAGGTTGCACGGCGTGTCTTGAAAGCGACGGCGCAGCAGGGCGATGCTCTGCGGCAGCAGGTGGTTGGCCAGAGGCGGGGTGCACAGCGCGCGCAGTGTCGGGGCATGGTGATGTTTGAGGCGGCCGGCCAGGCGTTGCAGCGGTTCGAGTGCTTCGTAGACAGGCGCGATCTGCGCCTGCAGCTCCAGGGTTTCGCGCGTGGCCTGCAGACGCCCGCGCACACTGGCGAACAGCATGAAGCCCAGTTGCTGCTCGGCATCCTTGAGCGTCGCGTCCACGTCGCCCACGGGAAGTTGCAACCACTCGGCGGCCGTGCCGAGGTGTCCGGTCTGCAAAATGGCCTGAATCACTTCGATATGACGTAAACGCATCGCCGGAGTCTATGTGCAGCGCGGTGGGGTTTCAATGGCACCGACCTCGATGCGCAAAAAAGACTGCGCGGGTTGCTCACACCTATGGCGTTCGGCCATGGCCCCACTAGAATGGCGCGTCTGAACATCGATGACCAAAGCCGCCCACGGCACTTACAACAAAAACAGGTCGGGTCTCACATGCCAATTCCCTCGCGCTTTTTCGGGATAACGGCCAAGCAGCTCCTGGTGTTGGTGACCGTGGGGTGCGTGGCTGCCTATCTCTTCAATAACCACGACGAAACCCTGCCGGAAAACCTCGCCCTTGAAACCTTCATTCGGGACCAGGAGCAGGTGGGCGAACAGGTGGGGGCGGTGCTGGGCATTGCCTTGGCGCGGCAGATACAGGCGTATCCGGCCAATGGCGCGCCGGGCTACAAGCGTTCGACGTACACGGTCGAAGGGGAGCGAGGGCGGCTGATGGTGACCCTTAAGCAGGTCGAAGGGGAGGCGGGCGCCGAAGTGACGGAGATTCGCCGGCCCTGATCGCCCAGCCCAGTCAACGCCATCAATGGCCGGGACTGAGCAGGCAGAAACGGGCGAGATATCAGGAGGCGGGCGTGGACTGCGACTCGCGGACCAGAATCGTTCCCGACTGGATCAGTTTGAATTCATCGCCTTCCAGTTTTTCTACACGATCGCCAATGGCCAGCTTGTAGGTGGTGGTAGGGGCCGAGCCAGCCAGGTCGCCGTGCGCCGGGGTGGATTCCTGGAATTCATGCACCGAATACACGCGTCCTTCTGCGTCTCTGGCATGGAATTGTCCGACAAGTACTGCTGCCATCTGTTTAGAACCTCTGGAGATAAACACTCGATTTTCGGTTGTGTAGACCGTCATTGAGCGGGGTAGTTTGCCTACCGAAAAAAAATACTATTCGTAGGGCGTTTTGAGACGTTTCCTACGCGGGAAGGCGCAAGGCAAACCCGTGGGCAACTTCAGATGCTGCTGGTGAACAGGCGGCGAAGACTTTATAACTACAACTTCCTTAGTCCAACGTCGGGAAACTTCAATGAGCAAGGTCTACACGATCGCCGTCCTGGTGGGCAGCTTGAGAAAAGACTCCATCAACCGCAAAGTCGCGCTGGCACTGGCCGACCTGGCCCCCGCCAACCTGAAGTTGAACATCGTGGAAATCGGCGATCTGCCGCTCTACAACGAGGACATCGACGGTGCATCACCGCCGGCAGCCTACAGCACTTTCCGTCAGCAGGTGAGTTCATCCGACGCGGTGCTGTTCGTGACCCCGGAATACAACCGTTCCGTACCGGCCCCATTGAAAAACGCGATTGACGTTGGCTCGCGCCCTTATGGCAAAAGTGCCTGGAGCGCCAAGCCGGGGGCGATCATCAGCGTGTCGCCGGGTGCGATTGGCGGCTTCGGCGCCAACCACCACCTGCGCCAGTCCCTGGTATTCCTCGATGTATGGTGCATGCAGCAGCCGGAAGCCTATCTGGGCGGCGCGGGCAGTGTGTTCGATGAGGCGGGGAAGGTGTCGGAGAAAACCAGGCCGTTTTTGCAGGCATTCATTGATGCCTACGCCAAATGGGTGGAAAAACAGAGCGCTTGAATCGGTACTCGTTATCCAATGTGGGAGGGGCAAGCCCTCTCCCACAGTATTGGCTCAGCGCAACCAGTTAGTCCTCGCCAACTCGATCACCTCATCGCCACGGCCACTCATCACCGCCTTGAGCATGTACAGGCTGAACCCTTTGGCCTGCTCCAGCTTGATGCTTGGCGGCATCACCAGTTCCTGGGTCGCGGTGACCACATCCACCAGCACCGGGCCATCATGGGCCAGGGCGCGGCGCAAGGCCGGCTCCAGGTCTTCGGATTGCTCCACGCGAATGCCGAGAATGCCCATGGCATTGGACATGGCGGCGAAATCCGGGTTTTTCAGTTCGGTGCCGGCCTCCAGGTAACCGGCCGCCTTCATCTCCATGGCGACAAACCCCAGCGACGCGTTATCGAACACGATGACTTTGACCGGCAGGTTCAATTGCGCCAGTGAGATGAAATCCCCCATCAGCATGGCAAAGCCACCGTCGCCGGACATCGAGATCACCTGGCGCCCAGGGAACGCTGCCTGTGCGCCGATCGCCTGCGGCATCGCATTGGCCATGGAGCCATGGTTGAACGAGCCGATCAGGCGGCGCTTGCCATTCATCTTCAAGTAGCGCGCGGCCCACACGGTGGGCGAACCGACGTCGGCGGTGAAGATCGCATCCTCGTCCGCCAGCTCGCTGAGCAGGCGTGCGACGTACTGCGGGTGAATCGGCCGATTGGCTTTCGACGGCTGTGCGAGGTCGTCCAGGCCCTGGCGGGCTTTTTCATAGTGCTTGAGCGACGTATCGAGAAAGCTGCGGTCGGTCTTGCGGGTCAGGCGCGGCAGCAGAGCGTCCAGGGTTTCACTGACGTCGGCGGCGATGCCCAGGTCAAGGGTGGCGCGTCGGCCGAGTGCCTGGGGGTCGCGGTCGATCTGAATGATTGTGGCGTCGGTGGGGTAGAACTGGCGATACGGGAAGTCGGTGCCGAGCATGATCAGCGTGTCGCAGTCGAGCATGGCGTGGTAACCGGAGCTGAAGCCGATCAGGCCCGTCATGCCCACGTCGAACGGATTGTCCCACTCCACATGCTCTTTGCCGCGCAACGCGTGCACCACCGGCGCGCCGAGGGTGTCGGCCAGGGCGACGACTTGGTTATGGGCACCGGCGCAGCCGCTGCCGCACAGCAGGGTGACTTTCTGGCTGCTTTGCAGGATCTCGACCAAGCGTTGCAGGTCCTGCTCCGCCGGTAAGGTGCGCGGCGCGTGCAGGGCGGGCCAGGGTTTAAGCTTGTCTTCGACTTCCAGCAGCGACACATCACCCGGAATCACCACCACGGCCACGCCGCGATTGAGAATCGCCGAGCGCATGGCGCGGTGCAGCACCTGGGGCATTTGCGCAGGGTTGCTGACCAGTTCGATAAAGTGGCTGCATTCCTTGAACAACTCCTGGGGATGGGTTTCCTGGAAGTAATTCAGGCCGATCTCGGACGACGGAATCTGCGCGGCAATTGCCAGTACCGGCACATGGTTGCGATGGCAGTCGAACAAGCCATTGATCAAGTGCAGGTTGCCCGGCCCGCAACTGCCGGCGCACACGGTCAGCTCACCGGTGGCGGCCGCTTCGGCACCGGCGGCGAAGGCGGCCACTTCTTCGTGGCGCACATGCATCCACTCAATGCTGTCCATGCTGCGCAGCGCGTCGGTCAGCCCGTTGAGGCTGTCACCGGTCAAACCCCAGATGCGCTTGATGCCCGCCTGTTCCAGGGTGCTCGCCAATTGCTGGGCCAGGTTGATTTTCGCCATGAAGAACTCCAATCGTCAGTGAGGTTAAAAGCTGCTGATCAATAGGGGACAGTTCGATCACGGCGAATGCTCCGCCTTTAATGTGAAGATTGCGTCATGCTGGCACGATACTGGCGGGTACGCCGAGCGATAAACCACTGATCGCGCACCAGCGCCATGCACGGCGCAACCTTGGGCCTGGGCAGGCGACCACGGCTCAGGCGGCGCATCTGGTCGCGTACCACGGCCAGGGTGGCGAGGGCGGCAAGCGGCTTGCGCCGCCATTGGATCGGTTTGAGTTGCGGGTTGGGGTCGCGGCCTTCGCGCCAGTGCTTGAGCAATTGCGGTTCCAGGGTCAGCGCGGTGGCGATGCCGGCCATGGCGATGCCGCTGTCCAGCACTTGCTGCACGATGGGCAGGCGACGAATACCGCCCGTCACCATCAACGGCATGGTGGCGATGCTTGCCAGCTCCTTGGCAAATTCCAGAAAGTACGCTTCGCGCGCCAGGGTCCGCCCGTCCCGCGCGTCGCCCTGCATGGCGGGTGCTTCATAGCTGCCGCCGGACAATTCGAGCAGATCGATGGGCAGCGGGTTGAGCATCTCGACCACGGCGCGTGCGTCCGCTGCATCGAAGCCGCCGCGCTGGAAGTCCGCCGAGTTGAGCTTGACTGCTACGCAGAACGACGGGCTGACACTGGCGCGCACGGCGTGGATCACTTCCAGCAGCAGGCGTGCGCGGTTTTCCAGGGAGCCGCCCCAGCGGTCGGTGCGGTGGTTGCTCAATGGCGAGAGAAACTGGCTGATCAAGTAGCCATGCGCGCCGTGGATCTGCACGCCGCTGAACCCGGCCTTTTCGGCCAGGCGCGCGCTGGTGGCGAAGCGCTGGATCACGTCCTGGATATCGTCCTCGGTCATGGCCCGAGGGGTGGCGAACATCTTTGAGAAACTGCCCAGGTCCAGCGCGATGGCCGACGGCGCCAGGGCTTGCTGGCCGAGGTTGGCCATGGTCTGGCGGCCTGGATGGCTGAGTTGAACCCAGAAATGCACACCCTTGGCCCGTGCCACCTCGGCCCATTCGCGGAAGCTGTCCAGGTGCTCTTCGTTTTCCAGCGCGACGCCGCCGGGGCCGGTCATGGCGCGGCGGTCGATCATTACGTTGCCGGTCAGCAACAGGCCCGGCTCGCCGTCAGCCCAGGCCTTGTACAGTTGCTTGAGTGCGTGGGAGGGCGCTTGGTTGAGGTCGGCCATGTTTTCTTCCATCGCGGCTTTGGCAATGCGGTTGGCGATGATCTGGCCATTGGGCAGTTGCAAGGGTTCGAACGGTGACATGGGTTGACTCCTGAGCGGGGGAGGCCTCAGGCTAAGCTTAAAGTTAACTTTAATGTCAAGCAGGTATCGCAATGAATATCGGAGAGCTGGCAAAACAGAGTGGACTGGCCGCCTCGCGCATTCGTTTTTACGAGGCCGAAGGACTGATCAGCCAGGTGGGGCGTCAAGCCAATGGCTATCGGCGCTATGCACCGGAAGCGTTGCAGACCTTGCAGTTGATACAGAGCGCGCAACAGGCGGGGTTTACCTTGCAGGAACTCAAGGCGCTCATGCCGGCTCCGGGGGAGCACAAGCGCGAGGAGTTGATTGAGGCGCTGCAGCGCAAGGTGCAGCAGATCGAAGAAATGCAGGCGCATTTGGCGCACAGCAAAGCGCAGTTGCTGGGCGTGATCGAGGCGGTACGGGCACAGCCGGAAGGCGTGCCGTGCTCGATGGGGCAGAAGCAGGTGCTGGCGTCGATCAAACTCAACCGATAAAAAAGCCCTGGCATGCCAGGGCTTTTTCATGTGCGCCAACTCAGCGGCGACGGAACAGCGGAAGCGGCTCGTCAGTGGCGGCCTGGTAGGTCACCGAGAAATCCTTCAGGCTTTCCAGCGCTTCGTACGGGTCTTTGTCGGCGCGCAAGGCGAAGGCATCGAAGCCGCAGCGGTGCAGGTAGAACAACTGGTCGCGCAATACGTCGCCGATCGCCCGCAGTTCGCCCTTGTAACCGTAGCGATCACGCAGCAGTCGGGCGTTGGAGTAGTTGCGCCCGTCGGTGAAGGCCGGGAAATTCAGGGCGATGACCTGGAAGTGCTCCACGTCCGCGCCGATTTCTTCGGCTTCTTCATCGGCGTCCAGCCACACACCCAGGCCGCCGTCGCGGGCCTTGAGGGCATGGCCGTGTTCGCGCCACAGCGCCAGCGGCACGATCAGGTCGTCGCAGTTGGAAATGCCGTCGAAGCTCGCGTCCTTGGGCAGCAGGTGCCAAGTTTCGTCGACGACTTCGTTGTTCTTAATGATTCGCTGCATAGACGCGCTCCTTGAACAGGTCGATGCCGATGCGCTGGTAGGTGTCGATGAAGCGCTCATCTTCGGTGCGCTGTTCGATGTACACATCGATCAGTTTACCGATCACGTCAGGCATGGCTTCCTGGGCGAAGGACGGGCCGAGGATCTTGCCCAGGCTCGCATCGCGGCTGGCGCTGCCACCCAGGGACACTTGGTAGAATTCTTCGCCTTTTTTGTCCACGCCCAGAATGCCGATGTGGCCGACGTGGTGGTGACCGCAGGCGTTCATGCACCCGGAGATGTTCAGGTCCAGCTCACCGATGTCGAACAGGTAGTCCAGGTCGTCGAAACGGCGCTGGATCGATTCGGCGATCGGGATCGACTTGGCGTTGGCCAGGGAGCAGAAGTCGCCGCCCGGGCAGCAGATGATGTCGGTCAACAGGCCGATGTTCGGCGTGGCGAAACCGTTCTCGCGCAGCTCTCCCCACAGGGTGAACAGTTGGCTCTGCTCCACGTCCGCCAGGATGATGTTCTGTTCGTGCGACGTGCGCAGCTGACCGAAGCTGTAGCGCTCGGCCAGGTCGGCAACCGCGTCCAGCTGTTTATCGGTGATGTCGCCCGGGGCGACGCCGGTGGGCTTGAGCGACAGGGTCACGGCCACATAGCCCGGCTTCTTATGCGCCAGGGTGTTGCGCGTACGCCAACGGGCGAAGCCTGGGTGTTGTTGGTCGAGGGCGGCGAGTTCGGCGTCCTGATTGCTCAGGGCCTTGTACTCGGGGTCGACGAAATGCTTGGCGACGCGGTGCACTTCGGCGTCGGTCAGGGTGGTCTGGCCACCGCGCAGGTGTTCCATCTCGGCCTCGACCTTCTGGGCGAACACCTCAGGGGTCAGCGCCTTGACCAGGATCTTGATCCGGGCTTTGTACTTGTTGTCGCGACGGCCGTAGCGGTTGTAGACCCGCAGGATAGCGTCGAGGTAGCTCAACAGATCCCGCCACGGCAGGAACTCGTTAATAAACGCGCCGACCACCGGGGTACGGCCCAGGCCGCCACCGACCAGGACGCGGAAGCCCAGCTCGCCTGCGGCGTTGTACACCGGCTCCAGGCCGATATCGTGAACTTCGATAGCGGCACGGTCCGAGGTCGAGCCATTGACGGCGATCTTGAACTTGCGCGGCAGGTAGGCGAATTCGGGGTGAAAGGTGGTCCACTGGCGAATGATTTCACACCAGGGGCGCGGGTCGATCAGCTCATCGGCGGCTACCCCGGCGAATTGGTCGGTGGTGACGTTGCGCAGGCAGTTGCCGCTGGTCTGGATCGCGTGCATCTGCACGGTGGCCAGTTCAGCCAGAATGTCCGGCACATCTTCAAGCGCCGGCCAGTTGAACTGCACGTTCTGACGGGTGCTGATGTGGGCATAGCCTTTGTCGTAGTCGCGGGCAATCCTGGCCATCATGCGTGTCTGGCGCGACGTCAGCTGGCCGTAAGGCACGGCCACGCGCAGCATCGGCGCAAAGCGCTGAACATACAGGCCATTTTGCAGGCGCAGAGGGCGGAACTCTTCTTCGCTCAGTTCACCTGCCAGATAGCGTCGGGTCTGATCACGGAACTGCTTGACGCGGTCCTCGATGATGCGCTGATCGTATTCGTCGTATACGTACATATAGGTCCTGTTCTCGGCAAATCTGCGCGCACGGCCGCGCACTCCCAACGGAGCCGGCGCACGATACCAGTTTGCGTTTATGCGCAAAAGTGATGTTTGAGTATATGCAAATAACCAAAATGTCTAATGCGAAGGATTCTCTCGATACCCTTATTTGTCATGCGGGCAATCATCGACTTTACTGTCATCGAGTCTTAGTGCGATCACCTATAAAACCGACAAGAGGCGATGCGATGAGCAATCCTACAAAAGCCCGTAAACCCGACAGTACCGTGGATGCATGGGCCATCCTGTTCCTGATTATCCTGGTCGTGGGCACCGCCGTTTTCTGGGTCAGCCATCAGTAACAGGCCGGTGTCGAGCGGATCGGCAACCGGGTGGACGCGTTGCTGCGTTAAACGCCGGCCACGTGCAGCACCAGCTTGACGATGCCGAACAGGGTCAGTGCAAACACCAGCGTAAACAGGATGCCCAGGACCACAAAATGGCTGGGCTTGCCGTGGGTGAAGTCACGGGCTCGATTCTTGCCGCTTTGCACGCCGAAGGCGGCGGCCACCACGCTGTGCAGCATCTGCCAGAAGGTCGGCGGTTTGTGCTCGTCCATAGGTCCCTCCACACTCGGTGTATGAGGGACAGCATAGACAATCCGTCACGTGCCGGCGCGACGCCCAGGGATCAGTTGTCGTAGCCCAGGTTCGGCGCCAGCCAGCGTTCGGTCACGGCCAGGTCCTGGCCTTTGCGCGCGGCGTAGCGGGTGACCTGATCCTTGTCGATCTTGCCCACGGCAAAGTATTGCGCCTGTGGGTGGGCGAAGTACCAGCCGCTGACCGCCGCCGCCGGGAACATGGCGTAGTGCTCGGTAAGGAACACGCCGCTGCGCCCGGCCTGCATTTCGCGGGCTTGGGGGTCGAGCAGTTGGAACAGTTGCGCCTTCTCGGTGTGATCCGGGCACGCCGGGTAGCCGGGGGCAGGGCGGATGCCGCTGTACTGCTCCTTGATCAGGGCTTCGTTATCCAGCTGTTCGTCCTTGGCGTAACCCCAATGTTCCTTGCGCACCTGCTGGTGCAGCCACTCGGCGCACGCTTCGGCCAGGCGGTCGGCCAGGGCCTTGACCATGATCGAGTTGTAGTCGTCGCCCGCGTCCTGGTACGCCTTGGCCACTTCTTCGGCGCCGATGCCGGCAGTGGTGATAAAACCGCCGATGTAGTCGGTGACGCCACTGCTCTTGGGCGCGACGAAGTCGGCCAGGGAGAAGTTCGGCTTGCCATCGGTCTTGATGATCTGCTGGCGCAGGTGATGCAGCTTGGCAAGCGTCTGGCCATCGTCGCCGTAGACTTCCAGGTCATCCTCGTCGACCTGGTTGGCTGGCCAGAAACCGAACACTGCACGAGCGCTGATGAGTTTTTCGTCGATCAGCTTGTCGAGCATGGCCTGGGCATCGGCGTACAGCGCGGTCGCCGCTTCGCCCACCACCTCATCGGTGAGAATGCGCGGGAATTTGCCGGCCAGGTCCCAGGAAATAAAGAACGGCGTCCAGTCGATGTATTCGGCCAGCACCCTCAGGTCGATATTGTCCAGCACCTTGGCGCCAGTGAAGGTCGGCGTTACCGGGGTGTAGCCGGCCCAGTCGAACTGCGGCTTCTTGGCGATGGCCGCCGCGTAGCTCAGGCGCTCGGTGCGCGCGCTGCGGTTGGAGGTGCGTTCGCGCACTTCGATGTAGTCCTGGCGAGTCTTCTCGACAAAGCCGGCTTTCAATTCCTTGGACAGCAGTTGCGTGGCCACGCCCACTGCGCGCGAGGCGTCGGTCACGTAGATCACCGCATCGTTGCTGTATTTGGGCTCGATCTTCACCGCCGTATGCGCCTTGGAGGTGGTGGCGCCACCAATCATCAGCGGCAGGTGGAAGTCCTGGCGCTGCATCTCGCGCGCCACGTGCACCATCTCGTCCAGGGACGGCGTGATCAGGCCGGACAGCCCGATGATGTCGCACTTCTGCTCCTTGGCCACCTGCAGGATTTTCTCCGCCGGTACCATCACGCCGAGGTCGACGATGTCATAACCGTTGCACCCCAGCACCACGCCCACGATGTTCTTGCCGATATCGTGCACATCGCCCTTCACCGTAGCCATCAGGATCTTGCCTTTGGCTTCCGGCTTGTCGCCTTTTTCCAGCTCGATGAACGGGATCAAGTGGGCCACGGCCTGTTTCATCACGCGGGCGGATTTCACCACCTGGGGCAGGAACATTTTGCCGGCGCCGAACAGGTCGCCAACGATGTTCATCCCCGACATCAGCGGGCCTTCGATCACTTCGATCGGGCGCGCGAATGACTGTCGCGACTCCTCGGTGTCTTCGACGATATGGGTGGTGATGCCCTTGACCAGCGCATGCTCCAGACGCTTGTTGACGTCCCAGCCGCGCCACTCTTCGGTTTCGGCTTCCTTGACGCTGCCGTCGCCCTTGAACTTGTCGGCGATGGCGAGCAGGGCGTCGGTGCCCTCCGGCGTGCGGTTGAGCACCACGTCTTCCACGGCATCACGCAGCTCGGCCGGGATCTGGTCGTAGATCTCCAACTGGCCGGCGTTGACGATACCCATGGTCAGCCCCGCACGGATCGCGTGCAGCAGGAACACCGAATGGATCGCTTCGCGCACCGGGTTGTTGCCACGGAACGAGAACGATACGTTGGACACGCCGCCGGATGTCAGCGCATAGGGCAGCTCATCGCGGATATATGCGCAGGCATTAATAAAGTCGACCGCGTAGTTGTTGTGTTCCTCGATGCCGGTGGCGACCGCGAAGATGTTCGGGTCGAAGATGATGTCTTCCGGCGGAAAACCCACTTCATTGACCAGAATGTCATAGGAGCGTTTGCAGATTTCTTTCTTGCGCGCTTCGGTGTCGGCCTGGCCGGCTTCGTCGAACGCCATTACCACCACCGCCGCGCCGTAGCGTTTGCACAGCCTGGCGTGGTGAATGAACTGCTCGACGCCTTCCTTCATGCTGATGGAGTTGACGATGCCCTTGCCCTGGATGCACTTGAGCCCGGCCTCGATCACCTCCCACTTGGAGGAGTCGATCATGATCGGTACGCGGGAGATGTCCGGCTCGCCGGCAATCAGATTGAGGAAGGTCACCATGGCCTTCTTCGAATCGAGCATGCCCTCGTCCATGTTGATGTCGATCACCTGGGCGCCGGCTTCCACCTGCTGCAGGGCGACTTCCAGGGCTTCGGTGTAGTTGTCCTCGCGGATCAGCCGGGCGAACTTGGCGGAACCGGTGATGTTGGTGCGTTCGCCGACGTTGACGAACAACGAGCTGCGGTCGATGGTGAACGGCTCCAGCCCGGACAGGCGGCAGGCCTTGGGAATGTCCGGGATCACGCGCGGCGCGTAACCGGCCACGGCCTTGGCGATGGCCTCGATATGCCCCGGCGTGGTGCCGCAGCAACCGCCGACGATATTGAGAAAGCCGCTCTGGGCGAATTCTTCGATGACCTTGGCGGTTTGTGCGGGCAACTCGTCGTATTCGCCGAATTCGTTAGGCAGGCCGGCGTTGGGGTGCGCCGACACATGGGTATTGGCCTTGTTGGACAGCTCTTCCAGGTACGGGCGCAGTTCGCTGGCGCCAAGGGCGCAGTTCAGGCCCACGGAAATCGGCTTGGCATGGGCCACCGAGTTCCAGAACGCTTCGGTCGTCTGCCCCGACAGGGTGCGGCCGGAGGCGTCGGTGATGGTGCCGGAGATCATGATCGGCAGCTCAAGGTTCAGCTCCTCGAACACGCCTTGCACGGCGAAGATCGCGGCTTTGGCGTTGAGGGTGTCGAAAATGGTTTCGATCAGGATCAGGTCGGCGCCGCCTTCGATCAGGCCCTTGGTGGCCTCGGTGTAGTTTTCCACCAGTTCATCGAAGGTCACGTTGCGATAGCCGGGGTTATTGACGTCGGGCGACAGCGAGCACGTGCGGCTGGTGGGGCCGAGTACGCCGGCGACGAAACGCGGCTTGGCCGGGTTTTCGGCGGTCTTGGCGTCGGCAATCCTGCGCGCCAGGCGTGCGCCTTCGACGTTCAGTTCATAGGCCAGTTCTTCCATGCCGTAGTCGGCCATGGAAATGCGCGTGGCGTTGAAGGTGTTGGTTTCGAGGATGTCGGCACCGGCATCCAGATAAGCCTTTTCGATCCCGCCGATCACGTCCGGACGGGTGATCACCAGCAGGTCGTTGTTGCCCTTGACGTCGCTGGGCCAGTCGGCAAAGCGTTTGCCCCGGTAGTCGTGTTCTTCCAGTTTATAGCTCTGAATCATCGTGCCCATGCCACCGTCGAGGATCAGGATGCGTTCCTTGAGGGCGTGGTGAAGGGCTTGCAGACGCGCGCTACGATCGGACATGGGACTACTCTGGTCAGGCATTACGGAGGGTAGGGATCATAGCAAACCTGTGCCGATTTTGAGCATGCCTGGATTTGCATGAATATCGTTCATGTTGCCCCGCTGCATGGCCCGGTAGAATCACCGCCAATTTTTCTGCGCACCCCTTGATTCGGGACCGATCCATGTCACTTCGTTTACTCGTCGGGGCCGTGCTGGCCTTGCTCGCCAGCACTGTCCAGGCGCAGGGTCCCGTACCGGCGATCTCCTATACCCGCGATATCCAGCCGATTTTCACCGAGAAGTGCGTGGCCTGCCATGCGTGTTACGACTCCGCCTGCCAGTTGAACCTGGGCAGCGGCGAAGGCGCGGCACGGGGTGCGAGCAAAGTACCGGTCTACGATGGCGAACGCAGCCAGGCAACCAAACCGACGCGTCTGTTCTACGACGCCTTCGGTAAAGCCGCCTGGCAACGCGAGGGGTTCAGCTCGGTACTGGATGCCCAGGGCAGCCAGGCTGCCTTGATGGCGCGCATGCTGGAACTGGGTCATCGCCGTACTCCGCTGACGCCCAACGGCAAACTGCCGGACGACATAGTGCTGGGCCTCAATCGCGAAAACATGTGCCCCTTGCCGGGGGAGTTCGACGCCTATGCCGGCGCGCATCCCAACGAAGGCATGCCGCTGGCGGTCACCGGGCTGACCGACGCGCAATACCAGACACTGCAACGCTGGCTGGCGTCCGGGGCCAGCATCGATGAGCAAGGCGTGGCGCCAAGCGCCAGCGAAGCCGCGCAGGTGTTGCAATGGGAAAACCTGCTTAACGCCCCAGGCGCTCGCGAGAGCCTGGTGGCGCGCTGGTTGTTCGAGCACCTGTTTATTGCCCATTTGTATTTCGACGGTGGCGAGCCGGGGCACTTTTTCCAATGGGTGCGCTCGCGTACCCCCAGCGGCCAGCCGATTGACCTGATCAACACCCGTCGCCCCAACGATGATCCGGGCACGCGGATCTACTACCGTCTCTGGCCGGTGCAGGGCGTGATCGTGCACAAGACCCACATCACTTACCCACTCAGCGCAGCCAAAATGGCGCGAATCAAAGCGCTGTTTTACGGCAGCGATTGGCAAGTCAGTGCGATGCCGGGCTACGGACCCGGTCGCCGCGCCAACCCGTTCGAAACGTTCGAGGCGATCCCGGCCAAGGCGCGTTACCAGTTCATGCTGGATAACGCCGAGTACTTCGTGCGCACGTTTATTCGCGGGCCGGTATGCCGTGGGCAGATCGCCACGGACGTGATCCGCGACAACTTCTGGGCGTTGTTCCAGGACCCGGACCATGACCTGTACGTCACCGATGCACGTTATCGCGGCCAGGCCACGCCGTTGCTGGCCATGCCGGGGCAGAACGATGACGTCGGCAGTGTGCTCAGCCTGTGGCTCAAGTACCGCGACAAGCGCAATCAATACGAAGCGCTGCGCCGCGACAGCTACGCAGACCTGCCGGCGCCAAGCTGGTCAACCCTGTGGGCCGGCAATGACAATGCGTTGTTGAGCATCTTTCGTCACTTCGACAGTGCCTCGGTCAATAAAGGCCTGATTGGAGAGGTGCCGCAGACAATGTGGCTGTTCGATTACCCGCTGCTGGAGCGCACCTATTACCAGCTGGTAGTCAATTTCGATGTATTCGGCAACGTATCGCACCAGGCCCAGACCCGTCTGTACTTCGACCTGATCCGCAATGGCGCCGAGCAGAACTTCCTGCGTCTGATGCCGGCCGACGCCCGTGAGGACTACCTCGACGATTGGTACCAGAACAGCGGCAAGCTCAAGCTGTGGCTGGACTACGAAGCGATCGACGACGACACACCCACCGGCCTGCACCTGGATAAAAAAGATCCGAAGCGCGATTTCGCCCAACAACTGCTCGCCCGCTACGGTGACTTGAACGCCAGCCCCGACCCGATCAACCGGTGTACCGGTGCCTATTGCTCGCGTGAAGGCATCGACCCGGCGCTGCAGGACGTCGATCAGGCCCTCAGCCGTCTCGCCTCACGCCCGGCGGCAGGGCTCAAGGTGATCAATCAATTGCCCGAAGCCACGATGCTGCGCGTCGAAACACCGGGCGGCAAACGTGAGGTCTACAGCCTGTTGCGCAACCGTGCGCACAGTAACGTGGCGTTCCTGTTGGGCGAGGCGTATCGCTATCAACCAGGGCTGGACACGCTGACGGTCTACCCTGGGGTGCTGAGCAGCTACCCGAACTTCATATTCAATCTCCCCGCCGGGGAGGTGCCGGAGTTCGTCTCCCGCATGGAGCAGGCCCAGGATGCCGAAAGCTTCGAGAAAATTGTCGATCGCTGGGGCGTGCGCCGCAGCCATCCGCAGTTCTGGAAGTACTTCCACGACCTGTCGCGCTACCTGCACGAGACCAGTCCATTGGAAGAGGGCGTGTTGGACATGAACCGTTATCAAAACCTCTGACGTGTGCGGTTGGGCTTTTCCGACAAAAACACTAGGACTTTGTAACTCTGTAATGATTTGGCGTAAACTGCCGGCAAGCCTGTGAGGAGTTTCCATGACTGCCATAACCATTACCGACGCCGCCCACGATTATCTGGCCGACCTGCTGTCCAAGCAGAACACCCCGGGTATCGGCATCCGCGTCTTTATCACCCAGCCCGGCACCCAATACGCCGAGACCTGCATTGCCTACTGCAAGCCTGGCGAAGAGAAACCTGAAGACACCGCCCTGGGGCTCAAAAGCTTCACTGCGTATATCGATAGCTTCAGCGAAGCGTTTCTCGACGATGCAGTGGTTGATTACGCCACCGACCGTATGGGCGGCCAACTGACCATCAAGGCGCCGAACGCCAAGGTGCCGAACGTCAACGCCGACAGCCCGGTCAACGAGCGCATCAACTATTACCTGCAAACCGAAATCAACCCAGGGCTGGCGAGCCACGGCGGCCAGGTCAGCCTGATCGACGTAGTCGAGGATGGCATCGCCGTGTTGAAGTTCGGCGGCGGCTGCCAGGGCTGCGGCCAGGCCGACGTGACCTTGAAGGAAGGCATCGAGCGCACCTTGCTTGAGCGCATTCCGGAGCTCAAGGGCGTACGTGACGTGACTGACCACACGCAGAAAGAAAACGCCTACTACTGAGTAAGGTGTTCACTGCAAACAAAAAAACGGCGCCCCGTGAGCGCCTTTTTTTTATGGTTTAAATTCAGGTGGTTACGCTATATATCTCATAAGTTGGATCAGGTAGTGCGAAGGTTTGCCTGGGATTCTGGTGAGTCAGCGTCGATATTCGTTTACTGAAGGGCCTTATCGGGGGCGAGCCCCCTCCCACATGAAGCAACCTCACAGCGACCAGTGAACGCGGTCAACTGTGGGAGGGGGCTTGCCCCCGATAGCGCCGGATCAGCAACCCGGCCGCCCACTGATAAACCCCTATAAAAATAAATTAAATCAAAAGCTTATATCAAATTGATAAAGTTATTTATCAAGGTCGATAAAGGTGTGCATGCCCCGCCCGATACAACGAGGATTCACTGAAACCGTCACTGGCCAGCACCCGACCCACCACAATCAACGCCGTGCGCCGAAAACCTTTGGCGGCGACTTTCTCGGTGATATCCCCCAGCGTGCCCACCGCCCAATCCTGATCCGGCCAGGTCGCGCGATGCACCACGGCGATCGGGCAATCCGCGCCGTAATGCGGCAGCAGTTCGGCGACGATCTTTTCCAGATGGTTGACCCCCAGATGAATCGCCATGGTGGTGCCATGTTGCGCCAGGCTGGCGAACTCCTCGCCGGCAGGCATGCGGGTCTTGTCGGCATAGCGCGTCAGAATCACGCTCTGGGCGATATCCGGCAGGGTCAGTTCGGCTTCCAGCAAGGCCGCGCAAGCGGCAACGGCGGTGACACCGGGGACGATCTGGAACGGGATGCCCAGCTCACGCAAGCAGCGAATCTGCTCGCCAATTGCCCCATACAGGCTAGGGTCGCCGGAATGTACCCGCGCCACATCGAAGCCTTTGGCGTGGGCGGTCTTGATCAGTTCGATGATCTGTTCCAAGTGCAGCTCAGCGCTGTTGACCACCTGTGAGGCCTGATGCCCCTCCAGCACCGCGGCCGGCACCAGCGAGCCGGCATAGATGATCACCGGGCAACTGCGGATCAATCGCTGGCCCTTGACGGTGATCAATTCCGGATCGCCGGGGCCGGCGCCGATAAAGTAGACGGTCATGGAGCGTTCCTGTGAAAAAACGGGCGAGCATGAAGATTACTCATGATCGGGGAGGGCGATTATCGGGTTTTTAACCCGTGCAGGCCAATGCCACGGTGGCGTGGGCATTTTTGCGGCGGGTGATCAGCAGCCTGGCAGGGGCGCCGCTGATCTGTTCGGCCGCCGCCAGCGCGGCGCTTTCGGCAATGCCGTAACAGCCGGTATGGGCAAAAGCCACAATAGATTTGTGGCTCAGGCGCCCTTCATACGCCGCCAGATGTCGGGCGTTAAAGTCCAACAAGGGCAGGTTCAAGGCTGCGGCCAACGCCAGCAGCCCTGGTTCGGCCTGTTTCAGATCGATACTCGCCAGTGCGGCGAGCTGGCGGCGCTCGACGCCTGCTTCGACCAATGCCGCATCCAGCAACGCCAACAGAGTGTGCACCTCGCAACCTCGCTGGCAGCCCAGGCCGGCGACGAGGGTCATGCCGCGTAATGACTGTCGCCATGGCGACGGAACCACCACGCGCTGATCAGGCCCAGGGCCAGCCAGAACACCATGTTGGTCAGATGCGAGGCGATCTTAAACTGCGCTTCCAGCGCCTGCGGCGCCAGCATCGAATGCACGGCCGGCTGTGGCGCGCCAATCACATGGGGCACCGCCAGGATCGCCACGCCCAGGACTTTGAGCAGCACATTGCGACCGAACACCAGCAAGGCGATGCCGACCGCGGTGGACGCGGCGGTGCCGATCCACCAGGTCTGGCGCAGCGCCAGGTCAGCCGCTGCGGTGCCCGGCAGTTCCGGCGGCAGGCCCAGGGTCGGCGCCAGCACGAAGGTTGCGTAACCGGCCAGGCCCCACAGCAGGCCCTGGGCGGTGCGCGTCGGGGCCCGCAGGGTGTAGAGACCGGCCAGCATCAAGGCAAAACCGACGGCCACCACCAAGTTGCCGGCGGTGGTCGACAGCACGCGCTGCCAGCCGTCTTCCGGCTCCCAGGCTTCGGCGTCGTGGGTGTGCGCGGCGGTGCCGGCGGCGTGTTCATGGGCTGCCGGTGCCTGCTCGAAAGTCTCGGCCTGCAAAATCAGCGGTGCCACCCAGAAGCTTTGCAGCAGGGTCAGCAGCAAGGCGGCCAGCAGGCCGGTGAACCCCGCGGTTTGCGCAATACGCTTGATCATCTCGGCAGGCCTCAGTGGCACGGGAACGCGGCGCTGTGGCGGGTATCGTGGGCGGCGTTGTGCACCGCCTCGATGTGCGAGAAACCGGCGAAATACACCAGGCATGCGCCAAGGATCGACGCACCGATGGCGGCGGTCAGGCGTTGGCTCAGGGTAGTGGTGCCGCTGACGGCGGGCGAGGTGCTGCTGATGATCGACATGGCGCGTCCCTTTCAAGTGTCTGGGGTGGAGACGTGCGCATGAAAACCCCGCGAGCCGGGCTCGCAAGGTTTAAACAGCGCCCGCCCACCGCGGGTTTGTTATCTGATTTTTTCGGGCCGGTCTCCGGGCTTGCGAGGGGGCTCTGCCAGGAACCCTTAAAGCGTCGCCTTCCCATGCTCAAGCACAGTGGCCGTGACGCTTCGCTCGCTTACCGTTGCGGGGGCAGCACCGGACTTTTCACGCAGGCATCAACCTGGCGAATCACCGGTTTCCCGTTTCACCCTGTGAAGGGCACCCGAAACAAGATGTGTAGGAGAGCATGGGTGGCGGACGGTAGTCAAATGCGACCAGCCCCTGTAGCCTTGCACCCTCGAGGTTCTTCGGCCCAGGCCGAAGCTAAGAAGGGAACGCGGTCAAAGCCGCGGCTGCCCCCGCAACTGTGAAGGGTTCAGTTGACTGCCATGCCACTGCCATCAGGCGGGAAGGCGCAGTCGGCGCCGGTCGCGAGACCTGCACGCCCCAAGCCAGGAGACCTGCCTCGGCACCGATTTTCAATTCAACCGGGCGGGGTGATCCGGTGACGAAATCTGCTGCTGCGCGCCTGCGCAGGGCCATCGTCCCGTCTGCCCGCCCCCAAGGGCATCCGATGAAAACACTGGCCAAACTCCCCGTCACCATCGTTACCGGCTTTCTCGGCTCGGGCAAAACGACCTTGCTGCGCCATATGCTCGACAACGCCCAGGGCCGTCGCATTGCGGTGATCGTCAACGAGTTCGGCGAGCTGGGCATCGACGGCGAGATCCTCAAACAGTGCTCCATCGGTTGCACCGAAGAAGAAGCCAACGGCCGCGTGTACGAGCTGGCCAACGGCTGCCTGTGCTGCACGGTGCAGGAAGAATTCTTCCCGGTGATGCGCGAACTGGTTGCCCGTCGCGGCGACCTCGACCATATCCTGATCGAAACCTCGGGCCTGGCCCTGCCAAAACCCCTGGTACAAGCCTTCCAGTGGCCGGAAATCCGCAGCGCCTGCACGGTGGATGCGGTCATCACCGTGGTCGACAGCCCGGCCGTGGCCGCCGGCACTTTTGCCGCGTTCCCGGATCAGGTCGACGCCCAGCGCAAGCTCGACCCGAACCTGGACCACGAATCGCCGCTGCACGAACTGTTCGCCGACCAACTGGCCAGCGCCGACCTGGTGATCCTCAATAAATGTGACCTGATCAGTCCCGATGACCTGGCCCGTGTGCGCCTGGAAGTCGCCGAAGAACTGCCGCCGGCGGTGAAGATTGTCGAAGCCAGCAGCGGTCGCCTGCCTTTGGAGGTGCTGATCGGTCTGGGCGCAGGCTCCGAGGAACACATCGACGCCCGTCACAGCCATCACGATCACCACCACGACGGTGAAGACGATCATGATCACGACGCGTTCGACTCCATCTCCATCGATCTGCCCCAGGCCGACGAAGCGCTGCTGCTCGATGCCTTGACGCAACTGGTGGTGCAACACGGCATCCTGCGCGTCAAAGGCTTTGCCGCCATTCCCAACAAACCGATGCGCCTGTTGATCCAAGGCGTGGGTACGCGTTTCGACAAGCATTTCGATCGCGCCTGGACAGCCGACGAACCGCGCATCACGCGCCTGGTGCTGATCGGTCAGGACCTGGACGCGGCGGGCCTTGAAGCGCACCTGCGCGCCGCGCTCAGCGTTTAACCCATGCACCTGCTCAGGACTCAGCCCGGTGGTTTCGTCGCGGACGACAATATCGCCGACCTTGGCCAAACGCCCGCCGAGCTGGTGGTCCTGTGCAGCGGCGATTCCAGCCTGGCGCTGCTGGCCGAAGCGGCCCGGCAGCTGCCCGACGATTACCCGAGCCTGCGCCTGGCCAACCCCATGCAGGTGCAGAACCATGCCTCGGTGGACCTGTATGTCGACGAGGTGCTGCGCCACGCCAAGGTGATTCTGATTTCGCTGCACGGCGGTATCGGTTATTGGCGCTACGGCGTCGAGCGCCTGGTGGAGCTGGCCGAGCGCGGCGTGAGGTTGATCCTGGTGCCGGGGGATGATCGCCCGGACCCGGAGCTCAGCGGCCTGAGCACGGTTAACGCCGAACAGCGCGACCGCTTGTGGCAGTTCCTGCGCCAGGGTGGGTTGGGCAATGCGCTGGATTTCTATCGCTGCCTGGCCAGTGCTTACCTGGGCCGCGACTATGCCTGGGCCGAGCCGCACACCTTGCCGCGCACGGCGATTTATCACCCGCGCCACGCCAGCCCGCGGTTGAGCGATTGGCAAGCGGATTGGCGCGCCGAGTGGCCGGTGGCGGCGGTGCTGTTCTATCGCTCGCATTTGCAGGCGGCCAATACCGGCTTTATCGATGTGTTCTGCCAGCGCCTGCAGGCGGCGGGGCTGAACCCGTTGCCAATGGCGGTGGCGAGTTTGAAAGAGCCGGGCTGCCTGGCGGTGGTCGAGGACTTGCTGGATGAAGTCGGCGCGGCGGTGATCCTCAATACCACCGGTTTCGCCCAATCCAGCCCGGAAGCGCCGCATCTGCGCCCGTTTCGCCGCAATATCCCAGTGATCCAGGCCATCTGCGCCCAGGACAACCAGCCCGGCTGGGAGGCCAGCGAGCAAGGCCTGGGCCCGCGGGACCTGGCCATGCACATTGCCTTGCCGGAACTGGACGGGCGCATCATCAGCCGGCCGATCAGCTTCAAGGATCTGGCCTGGCGCAGCGAGCGCAGCCAGTCCGACGTGGTGTGCTACCGCGCCGCGCCCGAGCGCATGGATTTCGTCGCCGAACTGGCACGGCGCTGGGTCGAACTGGCGCGGGTGCCGAATGCGGACAAACGCATCGCCCTGGTGCTGGCCAACTACCCGACCCGCGACGGTCGCATCGGCAACGGCGTCGGGCTGGACACCCCGGCGGCGGCGCTGAATATCCTGCGGGCGCTGCACGCCGAGGGCTATCCGCTGCAGGATGCGCTTCCCGACAGCGGCACCGCGCTGATTCACGAGCTGCTCGGCGGCGTCACCAATGACCTCGACAGCCTGGACCTGCGCCCTTGCCATCAGAGCCTGGGCCTGGACGAGTACCAGGCGATGTTCCTGCGCCTGCCCGAGGCCAACCGCCAGGCCGTGTTGCAGCGCTGGGGTGCGCCGCAGCAAGACCCGATGTGCCGCGATGGCCGCCTGATGATCGCGGGCCTGCGCCTGGGCCTGACCTTTGTCGGCATCCAGCCGGCGCGCGGTTACCAGGTGGACGCAAGCGCTGTGTACCACGACCCGGACCTGGTGCCGCCCCATGGCTACCTGGCGTTCTATTTCTGGTTGCGCCACACCTATGGTGCCCACGGCGTGATCCATGTCGGTAAGCACGGCAACCTGGAGTGGCTGCCGGGCAAGGGTGTGGGGCTTTCGGAACACTGCTGGCCGGATGCACTGCTCGGCCCGCTGCCGAATATCTACCCGTTTATCGTCAACGATCCGGGCGAGGGCGCCCAGGCCAAGCGTCGTACCCAGGCGGTGATCATCGACCACCTGATGCCACCGCTGACCCGCGCCGAAACCTACGGCCCGCTGCGCGACCTGGAGCTGCTGGCGGACGAGTATTACGACGCGCAACTGCTCGACCCGCGCCGCGCCCGCGAGTTGCAGAAAGACATTCTCAAGCTGGTGCGCGAAACCCGCATCGACCAGGAACTGCAACTGGATGGCGACGCCGATGCCGCGATTTGGCTGCCGCGCCTGGACACTTACCTGTGCGACCTCAAGGAGTCGCAGATCCGCGACGGCTTGCACATCTTTGGCGAATCGCCCCAGGGCCGTCTGCGCATCGATACCTTACTCGCCTTGCTGCGCATCCCGCGTGGCGATGGCCGTGGCGCGCAATCGAGCCTGCTGCGCGTACTGGCCAAGGCATTCGCGCTGGGCTTCGACCCACTGGACTGCGCCCTGGCCGAACCGTGGACCGGTCGGCGTCCCGAGCTGTTGCAAGGCATTGATGCGCAGCCGTGGCGCACCGCTGGCGATACCCGCGAGCGCCTGGAGCTGTATGCGGCGCGGCTGATCGAACAGGCTCTGCAAGGGCCCCTGGAGGTACTGCAGGCACCGGGCTGGGAAGAGGTGAACGCGGTGATCGAGCACTTGCGCAGCATCGTCGCGCCACGCCTGGACGCCTGCGGCCCGGCGGAAATGCGCGGCTTGCTGGATGCGCTGAGCGGCCGTTTCGTGCCGGCCGGGCCCAGCGGCGCGCCGAGTCGCGGGCGCCTGGATGTGTTGCCCACCGGGCGCAATTTCTTCAGCGTGGACGTGCGCAATTTGCCCACCACCACGGCCTGGCGCATCGGCTTCCAGTCGGCCAACCTGATTCTGGAGCGGCATTTGCAGGATCACGGCGACCACCTGCGCCAACTCGGTCTGTCGGTGTGGGGCACCGCGACCATGCGCACCGGCGGTGACGATATCGCCCAGGCCATGGCGCTGATGGGCGTGCGCCCGGTCTGGGCCACCGGCAGCCAGCGGGTCGACGACTTCGAGATCCTGCCGATCAGCCTGCTCGACCGCCCGCGCGTCGACGTGACCTTGCGCGTGTCGGGGTTCTTCCGCGATGCCTTCGCCAACCTGATCCGCCTGTTCGACGCGGCGGTGCAGGCCGTTGCGGCCCTGGACGAACCGGACGATCTGAACCCACTCGCCGCCAAGGTGCGCAGCGAGCGCGAGGCGTTGCGCCAATCCGGGCTGGACGCCGAAGCGGCAGCGAAACAGGCCGGCTGGCGGATCTTCGGCGCCAAGCCGGGGGCCTACGGCGCCGGTGTGCAGGGCGCGATCGACGGGCGCCTGTGGCAAAGCCGCGCGGACCTTGCCGAGGTCTACCTGAACTGGGGTGGCTACGCGTATGGCGGGTCCGATGAGGGCACCGTGGCCCGTGAGCAGTTTGCCCAGCGCCTGAGCCAGGTGCAGGCGGTGCTGCAAAACCAGGACAATCGCGAACACGACCTGCTCGACTCCAATGACTATTACCAGTTCCAGGGCGGCATGCTCGCCGCCGTGGAAACCCTGAGCGGCGACAAAGCCGCCAGCTACCATGGCGACCACAGCCAGCCGGACCTGCCGAAGATCCGCACCCTGAAGGAAGAGCTGAACCGGGTGATCCGCGCCCGCGCCGCCAACCCCAAGTGGATCGATGGGGTGAAGCGCCACGGCTATAAAGGCGCGTTCGAGATGGCGGCCACCGTGGACAACCTGTTCGCCTTCGACGCCACCACCGCGCTGATCGACGATCATCAATACGCCTTGCTCGCCGATGCCTACCTGCTCGACCCCGACACCCGGGCGTTCGTGCAGCAGCACAACCCCGCCGCATTGCGCGACATGACCGAGCGCATGCTCGAAGCCCAGCAGCGCGGCCTGTGGCAGGCGCCGGGTGCCTACCGTGAAGCCTTGGAAAACCTGTTGCTGGATATAGAAGAAGACAGCCAATGACCGATATTCCCCATTTTCCACTGTCCGCCGTGGTCGGCGCCGATGACCTGAAACTGGCGCTGTGCCTGGCGGCCATCGACCCCAGGATCGGCGGCGTACTGATCGAAGGCCCGCGTGGCATGGCCAAGTCCACCCTGGCCCGTGGCCTGGCCGATCTGCTGGCCAGCGGTCAATTCGTGACATTGCCGCTGGGGGCCACCGAGGAGCGCCTGGTGGGCACCCTGGACCTGGACGCCGCGCTGGGCGAGGGCCGTGCGCAGTTTTCCCCGGGCGTGCTGGCCAAGGCCGATGGCGGCGTGCTGTATGTCGATGAAGTCAACTTGCTGCCCGATCACTTGGTTGACCTGCTGCTGGACGTGGCCGCCAGCGGCACCAACGTGATTGAGCGCGACGGCATTTCCCACCGCCATTCGGCGCGGTTCGTGCTGATCGGCACCATGAACCCGGAGGAGGGCGAGTTGCGCCCTCAACTGCTGGATCGCTTCGGCTTCAATGTGGCGTTGAGCGGGCAGACCCTGCCTGCCGAGCGCGGGCAGATCATCCGGCGCCGTCTGGATTTCGACAACGACCCCGCCGTCTTCTGCGCCGAGTGGGCCGAACAGCAGACGGCGTTGCGCGAGCGCTGCGCTCAGGCGCGCGCGCGGCTGGACAGTATCGAGCTGGATGACCGCGCCCTGGCGCAGATTGCCGAGCGCTGCTTCGTCGCGGGGGTCGACGGCTTGCGCGCTGACCTGGTCTGGCTGCGCGGCGCCCGGGCGCACGCAGCGTGGCGGGGCGCGGAAGAGATCGCCGAGGAAGATATCGAAGCCGTCGCGGAATTTGCCTTGCGCCACCGTCGCCAGGCGCCGTCCGCACCGACCAGCCCGTCTAATCAGGGGCAGTCGCGGACACCCTCGGACACCTCGCCCGCCCAAGGTCAGTGGGGCGATATGCCCGCACCGGCGCTGCCCACCGGCGCTCGCCGAGACGTGCCCGCCTGGCCAAAAAAGCCCTAGGCATCCGTCCCCGACCTGACGCGGGGACGGATGCCCGCCCCAAGGCAGGGCGACTGGACAACGGCAGGCAGGGCAAGGCGCGCAGCGCGCGGCAGGGCGCGATCGACTGGCCCGGAACCTTACTCGGCGGCCGGCCGCATTCCCGTGAAGACCTGCGCTACCATCTGCGCAGCCGTTCGGCCCATGAGTTGTGGCTGGTGATTGTCGATGCGTCGGCGTCTACCCGGCGACATCGTGCGTTAACCGACGCGAAGGGCTTGCTCGCCCAGCTGTTTGACGACGCCTACCGGCAACGCGCGCGCATGGCGTTGTTGACCGCCAGTGGTCAGGTGCCGAAATGGCAGGTTCAGGGGTTGAAAGCTGCGAAAGGCCTGACCGGCTGGCTGGATCAGTTGGGCGCCGGCGGTGGAACGC
Organism: Pseudomonas sp. lyk4-R2A-8; assembly: GCF_030209095.1. Taxonomy (NCBI): domain Bacteria; kingdom Pseudomonadati; phylum Pseudomonadota; class Gammaproteobacteria; order Pseudomonadales; family Pseudomonadaceae; genus Pseudomonas; species Pseudomonas sp. lyk4-R2A-8. The sequence continues at coordinate 78,569 of NZ_JARVSS010000009.1, read as the reverse complement.
CGTTGCTGGCGGCGCTGACCGAGGCGCAGCATTGGTTGATGGCGCGACGCAAGCAGTATCCGGCTGAGCAGCAGCGTGTGTTGGTGATTACGGATGGGCGGCTCAAGGACATCGGCGGGTTGCCGTTATTGGCGTGTGCGGGGTTGCTGGTGGATATCGAGCGCGGGCCGATCAGGCTGGGGCGGGCCCGGGAGTTGGCGGCTGGGTTGCAGTTGGATTATCGGCATATCGATAAGTTGTAGTGCCGGTGTCGCCGCTATCGGGGGCGAGCCCCCTCCCACACTCGACAGCATTCCAAAGGGTGTACTCGGTCAAATGTGGGAGGGGGCTTGCCCCCGATGAGGCACTCACCTACACCACCCCCTCCATCAACCAGCCCCCGGCACATTCGGCCAAAGGTCCGCCACCAGAAACAAGCGCTCGGCTTCCTCCCAACCTTCACCGTTCTGCACCATGCGCACCAGCAGCTGCGCGGGCGCCATCGGATCAAGGTCGGCCAGCCAGGCCTGCATCTGTTCCTCGCTCCACACCTCGTCCGCCGGGTAGTGCGCCGGCGCCAGCCAAGCATGGCGGGGCAGGGGTTGCCAGCGTCCGGGCGCGCTGACCGCGACAAAATCCCGCCAATCGCGCTGATGCAACCAACGCCCGCGCAGGTGCTGAGGGTGAGCGCCAGCCGGTGGTTCGGCCAGGCCGGGCCAGGGATAGAGCAAATACCCGCCCAGCCACAAATGCGCATCGAACGCCTGAATACCCAGCGCCGCCAAGGCTTCACGGCTTTCCGGGCGTGCCGAAATCGGCAGTTGGTGCTGGGCCAGGTGCGCCAGTTTGCGGTCCAGCCGGTCGTGACAGCCGGGGCCCAGCCACTGCGCACTGTCCTGGCCGTTGCCATCCTGCGGGCCGAGGTAGAGTTTGATCGCCAGTTCCAAGTGATGCACGCCGTCGCGGTCGCGCAGCAGCATGTCCAGCTCGCCGAGGGTATGCCCGGCGCGGCGGATCGGCAGGTTGGCGGCCAGCAGTTCCACGCCCGGCGCATGCTGCACGGCGAATTGCCACAAACGCTCGTAGTACAGCCCCAGGCGTCGGGTGCGTGACAGGCTCAACCAGTGCCGCAGGGCGCCGCTGTCCTGGTCGAGGCTGTGCAGCCAGTGTTCGAGCCGATCCGGCGCTTGCACCCAGTCACTGCCCGCCAGCGGGTGGCGCTGCGGCCAGGGCGCGCGCGCCAGCATCGGCGGGGCGAGGATCACCCACGCCAGGTCGCGCACCTCGGGGTGGCGCAGCAGGCGGGGCAGGTTGAGCAGATCGGGGAACACAGTCATGGTCCGAGCATAGCCTTTTCACTGCGTTGAAGGGGGCTGAGAACCGTTGTCATCAAGGCTTCGTGGCGACAAAGGATTTTGCCTGGCGCGACCTTTCGCCCATAATCGTTTCTTTTTTGCCACACCCCAACGCCCGCAGGAGCCCCATGGAGCAATTTCGCAATATCGGCATTATCGGTCGCCTGGGCAGTACCCAGGTGCTGGACACCGTCCGCCGGCTTAAGAAGTTTCTGCTCGAGCGCCACCTGCATGTGATCCTCGAAGACACCATCGCCGAAATCCTTCCCGGCCACGGCCTGCAGACTTCGTCACGCAAGATGCTCGGCGAAGTCTGTGACATGGTGATCGTGGTCGGCGGCGACGGCAGCCTGCTCGGCGCGGCCCGGGCGCTGGCGCGACATAACGTGCCGGTGCTGGGGATCAACCGGGGCAGCCTGGGGTTTCTCACCGATATCCGCCCCGATGAGCTGGAAGTCGAAGTGGCCAAGGTACTCGACGGCCACTACCTGGTGGAAAACCGCTTCCTGCTGCAAGCCGAAGTGCGTCGCCACGGGGAAGCCATCGGCCAGGGCGACGCGCTGAATGATGTGGTGCTGCATCCTGGTAAATCCACGCGCATGATCGAGTTCGAGCTGTATATCGATGGTCAGTTCGTGTGCAGCCAGAAGGCCGATGGCCTGATTGTCGCCACGCCCACCGGCTCCACTGCCTATGCACTGTCCGCCGGCGGCCCGATCATGCACCCCAAGCTCGATGCCATTGTGATCGTGCCGATGTATCCCCATATGTTGTCCAGCCGACCGATTGTGGTCGATGGCAACAGTGAGCTGAAAATCGTGGTGTCCAAAGACATGCAGATCTACCCGCAAGTCTCCTGCGACGGGCAGAACCATTTCACCTGCGCCCCCGGTGACACCATCACCGTGAGCAAAAAGGCACAGAAGTTGCGCCTGATCCACCCGCTGGATCACAACTACTACGAAGTGTGCCGTACCAAGTTGGGCTGGGGCAGCCGCTTGGGGGGTGGAGGCGACTGATGCTCGATCCCGCGCGTAGCTACGACCTGATTGGAGACGTGCACGGATGCGCTCATACCCTTGAGCACTTGCTCGACCAGTTGGGGTACCACAAGCAGGCCGGCACCTGGCGACATCCGTCGCGCATGGCGGTATTCCTCGGCGATATCATCGACCGTGGCCCACGCATCCGCGAAGCGTTGCATATCGTCCACGACATGGCCGAGGCCGGCCAGGCGCTGTGCATCATGGGCAACCACGAGTTCAACGCCCTGGGCTGGACCACGCCGGCGCCGCCGGGCAGTGGCAAGCAGTTCGTGCGCGAGCACACCCCACGGCACGCGCGGCTGATCCAGGAAACCCTGACCCAGTTCGAGCAGCATCCGGCCGACTGGCAGGACTTCCTGGGCTGGTTCTACGACATGCCGTTGTTCGTCGATGCCGGGCGTTTTCGCGTGGTGCATGCCTGCTGGGATCAGAGTTTCATCGAACCTTTGCGTGCCACGTTCCCGGATGGCTGCATCGATCCGCACTTCCTGCAGGCCGCCGCCGTCCCCGGCAGCTTTGCCTGCAATGCCTTCGACCGCCTGCTGCGCGGCACCGATATGCGCCTGCCCGGCGGTCTGACGCTGACCGGCGGCGACGGCCTGACGCGTTCGTTCTTTCGCACCAAGTTCTGGGAAGACGATCCCAAGACCTACGGCGACATCGTGTTCCAGCCCGACGCGCTGCCCGAGCCGGTGGCGCGCACGCCGTTGTCGCCCCATGAAAAAAATTCCCTGCTGCGCTATGGCGTCGACGAGCCGTTGCTGTTTGTCGGCCACTACTGGCGCAGCGGCAAGCCGGCGCCGATTCGCCCCAACCTGGCCTGCCTGGACTACAGCGCAGTGCTGTACGGCAAGTTGGTGGCCTATCGACTGGACCAGGAAACACGCCTGGATCCGAGCAAGTTCGTATGGGTCGATGTTGAGCGGCCGCAGGTGATGAAATGAGCAGCGTGGCGGTATTGCGCTTGCCCCTGAGCGTCGACCTCGGCGGTTTCGTCAAGCTGCTGCAACGCATGCAGGTGCCCCATCGCGTCAGCGAAGAGGCCGGCGAACAGGTCTTGTGGGTGCCGGAAAGCATCAGCGACGATGTGCGCGTGTTGTATCAACGTTTCCCGGCGGGCGACCCGGACCGGCAATTGGACATTCCGGAGCAGGCGCCCGTGGCGCGCCCTGGCTTTGCCCAGCAAGTGCGACGCAGTCCGGTGACCGCGCTGGTGCTGCTGGCCAGCCTGGTGGTGGGGGCGTTGACCCTGCTGGGCGACAACCTGCAGGCGATGAGCTGGCTGAGCTTCCTGCCATTTCGGGTGCTGGGCGAATATATCCAGTTCACCCCGCTCGCCGACAGCCTGGCGTCGGGGCAGTGGTGGCGGCTGGTCACGCCGATGCTGCTGCACTTCGGCATCCTGCACCTGGCCATGAACGGCATGTGGTACTGGGAACTCGGTCGGCGCATCGAAGCGCGCCAGGGCAGTATCAACCTGCTCGGCCTGACCCTGTTATTCAGCCTGGTCTCCAACTACGCGCAATACGACTACGGCGGGCCCGGCCTGTTTGGCGGGTTGTCCGGCGTGTTGTATGGCCTGCTGGGGCATTGCTGGATCTATCAGCTGTTGTCGCCCAACCCGACCTATCGTCTGCCCCGTGGGGTGCTGGCGATGATGCTGATATGGCTGGTGCTGTGCCTGTCGGGGCTGGTATCGATGATCGGCTTCGGTGAAATCGCCAACGCGGCCCATGTGGGCGGGCTTGTGGTCGGCTGCTTTACCGGCTTGCTGGGCGGGCTCTACAGCCGCCGTAAAACGCCTCTTAATTAAAGGAAGAGCCTTCATGTCCTCTTTTGCTGAAATGATCGAAAACATCACCCCGGACATCTACCAGAGCCTCAAGCTCGCCGTGGAGATCGGCAAGTGGTCCGACGGCCGCAAGCTCACCGCCGAGCAGCGCGAGCTGTCGTTGCAGGCGATGATCGCCTGGGAAATCCAGAACCTGCCGGAAGACCAGCGCACCGGTTACATGGGGCCGCAGGAATGCCAGTCGAAGTCCACCACCGTGCCGAACATCCTGTTCAAGTCGGACGCGATCCATTGATTGAAATTGGGCGCGGTGCAGTCAGTAAAATGTCGGCGAAACTCGGTGAACCGACCGTTCAATATGCGTTTCGCTTGGGCGATACCGAGGTGCCGGTCAACCCGTTGATCGGCACCCACGTGCGCCTGGAATACCTCGGTGCCATTCATTGCAGCCATTGCGGACGCAGGACCAAGACCAGTTTCAGCCAGGGCTATTGCTACCCGTGCATGACCAAACTGGCCCAGTGCGACCTGTGCATCATGAGCCCCGAGCGCTGCCATTACGACGCCGGCACCTGCCGCGATCCGGGCTGGGGCGAGCAGTTCTGCATGACCGACCACGTGGTGTACCTGGCCAATTCCTCCGGGATCAAGGTCGGCATCACTCGCGCCACCCAGTTGCCGACGCGTTGGCTGGATCAGGGCGCCAGCCAAGCGTTACCGATCATGCGCGTGGCCACGCGCCAGCAGTCCGGTTTTGTCGAAGACTTGTTTCGCAGTCAGGTGGCCGATAAGACCAATTGGCGGGCATTGCTCAAGGGCGACGCCGCCAGCGTGAACCTCAAGCAAGTGCGTGACGATCTATTCGCCACCTGCGCCGAGGGCCTGCTGGGTTTGCAGGAACGCTTTGGCCTGCAGGCCATCCAAACCATTGCCGACGTCGAACCGATCGAAATTCGCTATCCGGTCGAGCAGTACCCGGCCAAGATCGTCAGCTTCAACCTGGACAAGAACCCGATTGCCGAAGGCACGCTGTTGGGGATTAAAGGCCAATACCTGATCTTCGACACCGGCGTTATCAATATTCGCAAGTACACGGCCTACCAGCTCGCCGTGCATCAGTAGAAGGATGCCCACCATGCGCACCGAACAACCGAAGATGATTTACCTGAAGGACTATCAGGCGCCGGACTACCTGATCGACGAGACGCACCTGACCTTCGAGTTGTTCGAGGACCACAGTCTGGTCCACGCGCAGCTGGTGATGCGCCGCAACCCCGAGCGTGGCGCCGGCCTGCCGCCGCTGGTGCTGGATGGCCAGCAACTGGAGCTGCTGAGCGTCAATCTGGGTGACAAGGAACTGACCGAGGCCGACTATCAGCTGACGGACAGCCACTTGACCCTGCAGCCGACCCGTGAAACGTTCACCGTCGACACCAGCGTGCGCATCCACCCGGAAACCAACACCGCGCTGGAAGGCCTGTACAAATCCGGCGGTATGTTCTGCACCCAGTGCGAAGCCGAGGGCTTTCGCAAGATCACCTACTACCTTGACCGCCCGGATGTGATGAGCAGGTTCACCACCACGGTCATCGCTGAGCAGCACAGCTACCCGGTGCTGCTCTCCAACGGCAACCCGATCGCCAGCGGCCCTGGTGAAGACGGCCGCCACTGGGCGACCTGGGAAGACCCGTTCAAGAAGCCCGCGTACCTTTTCGCCCTGGTGGCCGGTGACCTGTGGTGCGTCGAAGACAGCTTCACCACCATGACCGGGCGGGAAGTGGCGCTGCGCATCTACGTCGAGCCGGAAAACATCGACAAGTGCCAACACGCCATGACCAGCCTGAAAAAATCCATGCGCTGGGACGAAGAAACCTACGGCCGCGAGTACGACCTCGACATCTTCATGATCGTGGCGGTCAACGATTTCAACATGGGCGCCATGGAGAACAAAGGCCTCAATATCTTCAATTCCAGCGCCGTGCTGGCCCGCGCCGAAACCGCCACCGACGCCGCGCACCAGCGGGTCGAGGCGATTGTCGCCCACGAATACTTTCACAACTGGTCGGGCAACCGCGTGACCTGCCGCGACTGGTTCCAGCTGTCGCTCAAGGAAGGCTTTACCGTGTTCCGTGACTCGGGCTTTTCCGCCGATATGAACTCGGCGACGGTCAAGCGTATCCAGGACGTGGCCTACCTGCGTACCCATCAGTTCGCCGAAGACGCCGGCCCCATGGCTCACGCGGTGCGCCCGGACAGCTTTATCGAGATCTCCAACTTCTACACCTTGACCGTGTACGAAAAGGGCTCGGAAGTGGTCGGCATGATCCACACCTTGCTCGGCGCCGAAGGTTTCCGTAAGGGCAGCGACCTGTACTTCGAACGTCATGACGGCCAGGCCGTGACCTGCGACGATTTCATCAAGGCCATGGAAGACGCCAATAACGTGGACCTCAGCCAGTTCAAGCGCTGGTACAGCCAGGCCGGCACGCCGCGTCTGGCGGTGAGTGAGTCCTACGATGCCGCCGCCAAAACCTACAGCCTGACCTTCCGCCAGAGCTGCCCACCCACTCCGGACAAGATGGAAAAGCTGCCATTCGTGATCCCGGTGGCGTTGGGCCTGCTGGACGGTAACGGCGCCGATCTCCCGCTGCGCCTGGCAGGTGAGGCCGCCGCCGGCACCTCTCGCGTGCTGTCGGTGACGCAGGCCGAACAGACCTTCACCTTCGTCGATATCGCCGAGCAGCCATTGCCGTCGCTGCTGCGTGGTTTCTCGGCACCGGTGAAGCTGAGCTTCCCCTACAGCCGCGATCAGCTGATGTTCCTGATGCAGCACGACAGCGACGGCTTCAACCGTTGGGATGCCGGCCAGCAACTCTCGGTGCAGGTATTGCAGGAACTGATCGGGCAGCATCAGGCCGGTCAGCCGCTGCAGTTGGATCAGCGTCTGATCGACGCGCTGCGCACGGTGCTGATGGACGAAACCCTGGACCAGGCCATGGTCGCAGAAATGCTCTCGTTGCCCAGCGAAGCCTACCTCACGGAAATCAGTGAAGTGGCCGATGTGGACGCCATTCACGCGGCCCGCGAATTTGCACGCAAGCAACTGGCCGATCATGTGTTCGAAACCCTGTGGCTGCGTTACCAGGCCAATCGCGAACTGTCGCGGCAAACGCCTTATGTGGCGTCGGCCGAGCACTTTGCACGACGCGCCTTGCAGAACATCGCGTTGTCCTACCTGATGCTCAGTGGCAAATCCGAAGTGCTGGCGGCCACCCTGGAGCAGTTCGAGGCGTGTGACAACATGACCGAACGCCTGACAGCGCTGGCAGTGCTGGTCAATTCTCCGTTCGAGGCGGAAAAAGCCCAGGCGCTGGCGGTGTTCGCCGAGAACTTCAAAGACAACCCGCTGGTCATGGACCAGTGGTTCAGCGTGCAGGCGGGCAGCACCCAGCCAGGCGGGCTGGCCCGGGTCAAAGCGTTGATGGAACACCCGGCGTTCACTCTCAAGAACCCGAACAAGGTGCGGGCGCTGATCGGCGCCTTTGCCGGGCAGAACCTGATCAACTTCCACGCGGCGGACGGTTCGGGTTATCGCTTCCTGGCGGACCTGGTGATCCAGTTGAACGGCTTTAACCCGCAGATCGCCTCGCGCCAACTGGCGCCACTGACTCGCTGGCGTAAATACGACAGCGCGCGCCAGGCGCTGATGAAGGCCGAACTGGAGCGCATCCTTGCGTCCGGCGGTCTGTCCAGCGATGTGTTCGAGGTGGTCAGCAAGAGTCTGGCGTAAGGGCGGGGTGCGTTGCCGCTTCGCGCCGGGCTGCGAAGCAGCCCTATCAAAAACACCCACCGACCCAGAAAAACCGCAGCCATTTGCTCCTGACATGTTCTGTCAGGAGTAAATGCTAAGCTGCGGCTTCCTTCCCCGCCTGAGTCATCAACGTGTCGCGCACCACTCGTTTATTGACCTTATTGCAGGCCCTGCGTGGCCGAAAGCGCCCGGTGACGGCTGCCGTGCTGGCTGCGCAGCTGGAGGTGTCCGAGCGCACGTTGTACCGCGACATCGCTGAGTTGACCGCGCTGGGTGCCCCCATCTTCGGCGAAGCCGGGGTAGGGTATGTGTTGCGCAGCGGCCTGTTCCTCCCGCCACTGATGCTCAATGCCGAGGAAACCGAGGCGATCGTATTGGGGTTGCGTTATGTGGATCAGCGCGGCGACGACGTGCTCAGCCGCGCCGCCGCCAACGCACTGGCGAAGATCGCCGATGTGCTGGACCCGGCCGCCCAGGAAGCCTTACGCAACCCGACCGTACTGCCGGGACCGCCGGGTTTCGGCTATCCGGAAAACCGTGTGCCGTTGAATGTGTTTCGCGAAGCGATACGCGGCCAGGCCAAGTTGCACATTGATTATGCGGACGCCAGCCAAACCCAAAGCCACCGCCTGATCTGGCCACTGGCCCTGGGCTTTCTGAATGAGGTACGGGTGATTGTCGCGTGGTGTGAACTGCGCGGCGCCTATCGCACCTTTCGCACTGACCGCGTGGCCAGCGCCGAGGCCCGTGGCGAACGCTATCCAGGGCGTCGCAGCGACTGGCTGCGGGCCTGGCGCAAGCAGATGGAAAGTAATGAGAGCGGCCAGTTCACTCCTGACAAAAACTGACACAACCACGGCTTAACATGGCCTGCAAAATTGACCAAAAGGAGTTGTGCCATGTCCATTCCCGAGTTGGCCCCGGCCATCGCCGCCTATCTTGAGGCCGCCAATACCCGCGACACCTCGACCGTTGCCCAATGGTTTGCCGAAGATGCCAATGTGTTCGATGACGGCGGGCACCTTGTCGGCACGGCTGCCATTGCGCACTGGATGCAAGACACGGCGCGCCGCTATCAGCCAAGGGGCGAGGTGCTCAATGTGCAACATCGCACCGGCAAGATACTGGTGCGCAACGTGGTGTCGGGTAATTTCCCAGGCAGCCCGCTGGAGCTGCGCTACACCTTTCGCCTGAACGAGCAGGGTAAGATTTCACGCCTGGACATTTCCGTGTAGGTCATACTGGCGGGCATGACTTTCGACTCGCCGCTCGCGGCCTACCAGCACGCCATCCACCAACAGGGTTTTGTTACCGACATCGCTCAGCGCCGCGCGGTCGAGGCCCTGCAAGCGTGTCATCAGGCTCTGCATCAGGGCCGCTCATCCCTCAGCGGCGTTTACCTGTGGGGGCCGGTGGGGCGTGGTAAAACCTGGTTGATGGACCAGTTCCATCAAAGCCTGCGCGTACCCGCGCGCCGCCAGCACTTTCATCATTTCATGGGGTGGGTGCACCAGCGTTTGTTCCAGTTGAGCGGTACGCCGGATCCGCTGCAGGCATTGGCGCGGGAGTTGAGCCACGAAGTGCGGGTGCTGTGCTTCGATGAGTTGTTCGTCAGTGACATCGGCGACGCGATAATCCTCGGCCGGTTGTTTCAGGTCATGTTTGAGCAGGGCGTGGTCATGGTCTGCACCTCCAACCAGCCACCCGATCAGTTGTATGCCGATGGCTTCAATCGTGAACGCCTGCTGCCGGGCATTGCGGCGCTCAAGCGGCATATGCAGGTGGTGGCGGTGGACGGCAGTGAGGATCACCGTTTGCACCCCGGCGTTGCCCAGCAGCGCTATTGGGTCAACCAGCCCGAGGTACTCGCCGAGGTATTCGAACGATTGGCCGAAGGGCAGGCGCTGACTCGCGGGCCGCTCGATGTGGGGCATCGCAGTATCGCCACCGTACAGGCCAGCGAACATGTGCTCTGGTGCCGCTATGTCGACCTGTGCGAGCAACCCTTGGCGGCGATGGATTTTATGCTGTTGTGCGATCGCTTCGAGGCGATTCTGCTCGGCGAGGTGCCTGAGTTGAGTGCGCAACGACGGCCGGGACGGATTGCCCGTGGTACCGAGGACGCGGCCCAGCGCGTTCTGGCCGGTGACCGCGAACTGCCTGCTTTGTCGATGCACGACGACAGCGTGCGCCGCTTTATCGCCTTGGTGGACGAGTGTTATGACCGCAAGGTGCCGTTGTACCTCGAGGCCCGAGTACCGCTGGAGCGCCTGTATACCGAGGGCTACCTGGAGTTTCCCTTCCGTCGCACCCTGAGCCGTTTACAGGAAATGCAGCTGCGGCGTTTCGGCTGATATCCGTAGGCCCCGTCCGTAACGACCCGCCATCGACGGCTTTGTGCCCATGAAGCCTTCGCGCTTTCACGCAGGTATTTGTAGTTAATCTCCTTCATCTCCCGCCGACTCCATGCTTACAATCGTGCCCTCAAAGGGAGCTGATTCCCTAGTTGTTGCTATCGAGGACGGAAATGGACACCCCTGACATCCTGGTGCTGCAAGCCAGCTATACCAACGCCGTGCATGCCGAGGCGATTGCCCTGGTACTTAACCATTACGCCGAAGGCCCCATGGGTGGCGGGCACAGCCTGCCACGCGATCTGTTGGAGCAGCTGCCGGCGGAGCTGGCCAAACGGCCGCATGCGTTCAGTGTGCTGGCGTTTGTCGGCGGTGAGCCTGCGGGGCTGGTCAATTGTTTTGAAGGTTTTTCCACCTTCGCATGCCGGCCGTTGGTCAATGTCCATGACGTGGTGGTGATGGAGGGTTTTCGAGGGCTGGGATTGAGTCAGAAAATGCTGCAGAAGGTCGAGGAAATCGCCAGGCAGCGCGGGTGCTGCAAAATCACCCTGGAAGTTCTTGAAGGTAACGACGTGGCGCAATCGGCTTACCGCAAGTTCGGCTTTGAGGCAGGCATGTTCGACCCGGCCCATGGCCGCATGCTGTTCTGGAATAAATCGCTTAATTAAATTCCGGCAAAAAAAAGGCGCCAATGCATGGCGCCAAAGTTCACTGTTGCCAAAGGAGCGTAATGGCAGAGCGTGTTGCGGATTAACTAAGGATTAAATCAACTCTTGGGTTGTTGCTCGGTGGTGGATTGTTCCACCGTTGCTTTTTTGAAGTCTTTGCCATCGGCGGACGCGGTTTGTTGGGTAGCGCCGTGAGCCTGCTGCTGAATGAAGGTGAAGTTGTCATAGAACGCCTTGGAACGCTCGGAGCCGCCTTCTGCGAAGGCGGCGGCGGAGGTCAGCGTCATCAGGCCGGCAAATATCAGGGTGGAGCATTTCATCGTGGTTTTCCCATTAACAGTAATCGGTATCCGGTCATGTCATGATCAGATTCATGGGGCGACTATGCCGGTAACTTATTAAGTGGGAATTAACGTAGAGCGGGCCGGAAGTTAATCTTCCCTTAACTTAGGCTTCCTGGTTTAAAGCGTCCAATCCAATGCCAGCGTGACCGCGCGCGGATCTCCCCAATAAACACCGTTATAGAAGCCGACACGCTCGTAATATTTTTTATCAAATAGATTGTTGATATTCAGCGAAGCCGAAAGATGGTCGTCGACCTGGTAGCGCGACATCAGGTTGACCACTGTGTAAGCCTGCTGGGTCATTTTGGCGCGGGTGGTGATCAGCTTTCCGTCGGCATCGCGTTCGCCCGTTGGCCGGTTGCCGAAATCATAGAAATCGCTTTGCCAATTCACTGCTCCACCGACGGTGAGTTGACGCCACGCGCCGGGTAACCGGTAGGCGCTGGAGAGCTTCAGCAGGTTCAGCGGCTGCCCGGTATTGTTGCGTTTGCTCGCGCCGTTCACCGAGTGGGTGTAGGTGTACCCGGCTGTAAGGTTCCAGTCCGGCATGATTTCACCGGCCACCTCCAGTTCGAAGCCGTTGACTTTGTTGCCCTTGCCGCCGGACGTGTAGTACTCCTCGCCGGTGACCGGGTTCGGTGCCACCGAATAGTCGCGTTCGGCAACGTTATCCTGGGTGCTCCAGAAATACGCAGCCGCCAGGTTCACGCGCTCGTTGAGCAGGCTGCCCTTGAGGCCGACTTCATAGTTACTGCCCACCACCGGTTCCAGGTACTTCTTGTTGGCATCGCGCAGGCTCTGGGGCTTGAAGATATCGGTGTAGCTCGCGTACACCGTGTACTGCGGCGTGAGGTCATAGAGCAGCCCGGCGTAGGGCGTCCACATATCGTTGTGGGTCTGGCGTGTCTTGTCGTTGGCCGTCAGCTGATCGTTGGCATCGTAGGTCGGCAACGCGCTTTCCAGCTCCCAACTGCCGTAGCGGCTGCCCAGCACAGCGTGCAGGCGGTCGGTGAGGCTCAGGCGTGTGGCCAGGTAGCCGGCTTTTTGCTTCTTGCTGCTGTGTTCGCCCTTGAGGTCGGTGACGGTGTCGCTGAACTTGGGAATGCCACCCATGTATTTCCAATCGTCGATGGTGTAGTAACTCGCGTCCAGGCTGCTGCGCATAAATGGCGAAACGTCCCGTTGCGCCGCCTCGCCGTAGCCCATCATCAGCGCATGTTCGCGCCCCAGCAGCGCATAACTGCCGGCCAGATTGAGGTCAACGGCTTCCATTCTCGAGGTGCCGCGCATATGGCTGGCCCAGGCGGTCATGCCGCTGCGGTCGTCGTTGGGAAAACCGGCGCCGCCGTAGTAGACCTTGCCATCCGTGTCGCTTTGTCGGTGGGTGTAGGCAGCCTTCAGGTGCCAGTCACCCGCCAGGCGATGATCCAGGGTCGCGAAAGTGGTTTTGTCGGTCAGTGGCCAGGAGCTCCAATGCGCCGCCATGTTGGTCGAGCGCGGCAGCCTGGCCTTGTCGCCCCGGCTGTTCCAGTAGGGCACGGTGCCCCAGGAGGTGCCTTGCACCTGTTTGTCCTGGTAATCAAACCCCACGGCCAATACGGTATCGTCCGACAGGTCACCCTCCAGAACGCCGTAGCCGACCGAGCGCTGCAGCGCATAATTGTCCCGGAACGACTGACTGTCGCGGTAGGCCAGCACCGTGCGCCCGCGCAGCCGGCCGTCGAATGCCAGCGGGCCGCCGACGTCCAGGTAACTGTAGTAATTGTCATGACTGGCACCGCTGACGCCGGTTTTCGCCTGCCAATCGGCTGTAGGGCGCTTGCGCACCATGTTCACGGTGGCCGAAGGATCGCCGGCTCCGGTGGTCAGGCCCGTCGCACCGCGCACCACTTCGATACGGTCGTAGATGATGGTGTCGGCGTCGGACTTCATGAAGCCGAACGTATTGAGCATCCCGTCGATCTGGAAATTGTTGATGCCGTAGCCACGGGAAGAATACGACACGCGATCGGAGTCGTTGTGCTGCACGTTGATCCCGGTGGTCTGGCGCAGCACATCGGTCAGGGTATTGAGGTTGAAGTCGTCCATCTGCTGGCGGGTGATCACCGAGATCGACTGTGGGGTTTCCTTGACGGACAGGTTCAAGCGCGTGGCGGTGCTCATGGAGCCCGTGGTGTACGCCCCGGTGTGCTCGGTGGTGGCGCCCAGGCCGTCGGCGCTGATGCGGGTGGCGGTCAGCTGCAGTGGCGCGTGGCTGTCATCGGTTTCGGCGAACGACCCGGGGCTCAGCGTTACGCTGAAGAGGCCGAGCGTGAGGGACATGGAACGGGTGAGGGGCGCGATCATCGCGGCAGTCTCCTTGTCGTCTTTGCGGCCTCTTCGGTAGGAAAAGGTCATTGCTCAAAGACGAAAGGAGCTGTCGAACTTTAGGTCTAAACGAGAATGATTGTTATCTTTTTGTTACGGTGCTGTCTTTTCCTGCAGCACTACATCCGTGGCCACCGGCTTTTTCGGCTTGATCAGGCTGAAGTCGATCAACGGCTTCTGCTGGCGCTGATACGGGTCGCCAATCAGCAGTGGGCGCGGGGTGAAGCTGTCGCTCACCAGGCTCTTGCTGCGGTCCAGTTCGTTGGCGCTCAACCCGGCCAGGTCGGCCCAGGTGTGGATCAGCTGTGAGCTGCTATAGGGCCGCTGCAGGTCGCCGGCAAAATCCCAGATATGGCTTTCGCGCCATTTCGGCGACGCGTAGGCCATGAATGGAATGGTGTACATCGGCGCGGTGGGCTTGCCCTCGTTACGGCCCAACGTGCTGTGGCCCGCCGAGTCGAACACGTCTTCGCCGTGGTCCGACAGGTACAGCAGGAAGCCATTGGGGTCGGTCTTGGCGTAGTCCTTGATCAGGCTGGACACCACGAAGTCGTTGTAAAGCACCGCATTGTCGTAGCTGTTGTAGGTCGGCAACTGGTCATCGCTGACGCCGGCGGGCACGCCTTGGCGGTCGGTGAACTTGTCGAAGCTCGGCGGGTAGCGGTACTGGTAGCTCATGTGCGTGCCCAGGAGGTGCACCACAATGAACTTGCGTTCGGCCGGATCGGCCAGCGCCTTGGAAAACGGCGCCAGGACGTCACCGTCATACTGGCGGGCGTTCTGGTTGCGATTGTTGTTGAGGTACACCTGCTCGTCGGCCTGTTCGGAAAAGGTCGTCAGCATGGTGTTGCGCTTGGTCATGGTCTGCTGGTTGGTGATCCAATAGGTCTTGTAACCCGCCTGTTTCATCACGCTGACGATCGACGGGGTCTTGAGGTACAGGTCGGGGTTCTCTTCGTCGGCGAAGGTCAGCACCTGCTGCAGCGCCTCAATGGTGTAGGGGCGGGGGGTGATGACGTTGTCGAATACGGCCAATTGGTCGCGCAGTTTGTCCAGTTCCGGCGTAGTAGCGCGCGGGTAGCCGTAAAGGCTCATGCGCTGGCGGTTGGTCGATTCGCCGATCACCAGTACCAGGGTCGAAGGCTGGCCGGCGCCGGCATCCTTGAGGTTGGTCAGGGGCGGGATCTGGCTGGCGCTGTGGAGCATGCCCTGCATGTTGTCCAACTGCTCGGTGTAGCGGCGGTAGGCGACGATCATCTGCCAGGGCACGGCGGGCTCGATACGGGTCTCGAAGCGGTCGATGCCCTCTGCCAGCGTCTCGCTGCGAGCGATCTGCTTGACCAGCGGGTAGCCGATAACGGCCACCAGGATCGCGGTCGCCGCCACCAGCGCCTGGGCACGGGGCAGGTAGACCGGGCGAATCCGGCTCCAGAGGAAGATCGCCACGGCGGTGTGGGCGATAAAGGCCAGCACGATCCACCAGGCGAAGTATTGGGTCAGGTATTCACCGGCTTCGGAGATGTTCGACTCGAACATGATGAAGATGACGCTCTGGGAAAATTCCTGCTGGTAGACAAAGAAATATCCCAGGCTGGCCATGGAGCAGGCCCACAGCACCACGCCGATCACGGCGGCCATTACCCGGGTCTGGCGTGGAAACACCAGCACGGGCGCGAGCCACAGTGCACTCATGAAGAAGGCTTGACGAAAACCGCTGAAACCGGAGGTGCCGCTGAGTTGTATCAGCAGTTGGGTAATACCCGAGAAGTACCAGAAAAACACAAACAGCCAGCCAAGACCGGCCCAATCGAAACCTTTCGCAGACTTTGTGCTGCGTTTGAACATTGCCATCCGGCGCTCCAACCCAAGAATTTTCCAGTCGACGCACAGGGCTGCACGCACAACGCAGGCCACTTTCGGTATCCGGTGGCCTTTGGGGGCGGGAGTATCGGGAACGACGTGTGAAAACTTTGTGAGATTTTTGTAGCCTTTATCTTACAAAGCAATGACCGGTCTCAGCAGAGTGCGGGCTGTGCGCCGGCTTGCTGATCCAGTTGGGCTTGAATGATGTGGGAGCGCAGGCGCATGACTTCCTGCTGCAACTGCTCGCGCTCGTCCTGCAACTGGCGCAATTCATCGCGACGAATAGTGACGTAGAGGGTCTGTGGAGGACGGGTCATCTGTACAGTGCTCATTGCTTACCTCGCAAATAGCCGGTGTGTCGCGGTGTGCCAGAACGCTTGAGTCGAGGTTCTCGGCATCAGTCGGAAGCAATTCTGAATTCTTTTTCACATCAATGGAACTTTTTTATTTTTGGTGGTCGTGTGACTTTTACCGGGGTGATGGTGAAACGATGGCATCTTTTTTAGCATGAAACTACAGGGATCCGCTCTGGACTAACCCTCATTAGCCTCATTGCGCTATAAACTATGTCACACATTTTTTAGCAGTTAGGAGCATCAGCACATGCAACTGGGGATTATCGGACTAGGCCGCATGGGCGGGAATATTGCACGGCGCCTGATGCTCAATGGGCATACCACCGTTGTTTACGACCGTAACGAAGCCTTTGTCAAAGGCTTGAGCGAAGAGGGCGCCACCGGCGTTGCCGACCTGAAGGCCCTGGTGGCCGGGTTGCAGAAACCGCGTGCTGTCTGGGTGATGTTGCCGGCAGGCGACCCCACCGAAAACACCATCAATGAACTCAGTGAGCTGCTGGAAGACGGTGACGTGATCATCGACGGCGGCAACACCAACTATAAGGATGACGTACGTCGCGCCAAGGCGCTGTCGGAAAAAGGCCTGCACTATGTTGACGTGGGCACGTCCGGCGGTGTCTGGGGCCTGGAACGCGGTTATTGCATGATGATCGGTGGCGACACCGAAACCGTGCAGCGCCTCGACCCGATTTTCGCCAGCCTGGCGCCGGGCCTGGGCAATATCCCGCGCACCAGGGACCGTTCCGCCGCCGCTGATCCGCGTGCCGAGCACGGCTACATCCATGCAGGCCCGGCCGGCTCCGGGCATTTCGTCAAGATGATCCATAACGGTATCGAATACGGGATGATGCAGGCGTTCGCCGAGGGCTTCGACATTCTCAAGACCAAGAACTCGGAAAACCTGCCGCAGGACCAGCGCTTCGACCTGAATGTTGCCGATATCGCCGAAGTCTGGCGCCGTGGCAGCGTGGTGTCTTCGTGGCTGCTGGACCTGACCGCCGATGCACTGGCCACCGACCCGAAACTCGACGGTTATTCCGGCTCCGTGGCCGACAGTGGCGAAGGCCGCTGGACCATCGAGGCCGCCATGGAACAGGCGGTGCCGGTGCCGGTGCTGTCCACCTCGCTGTTCGCCCGTTTCCGCTCGCGCCAGCAGAGCACCTACGGTGACAAGATGCTGTCGGCGATGCGCTTCGGCTTCGGTGGTCACGTGGAGACTTCCAAAAAATGACGGCTAACGGCAAAAAACTGAAGGCCGAACCCGCTCCACCCACCACCTTGTTTCTGTTTGGCGCCCATGGCGACCTGGTCAAGCGTCTGCTCATGCCGGCGCTGTACAACCTCAGTCGCGATGGCCTGCTGGGTGACGGCTTGCGCATCGTCGGCGTTGATCACAACGCCATCAGCGATGTGGACTTCGCCAAGAAACTCGAAGACTTCATCCGCACCGAGGCGGCGAGCAAGGTCAAGGGCAATGTCGACAATGCCCTCGACCCGCAGCTGTGGGCGCAGTTGGCCAAGGGTATCAGCTACGTTGAGGGCGACTTTCTCGACGACAGTACCTACGCCGATATCGGCAGGAAAATCGCCGAGAGCGGTACCGGCAACGCGGTGTTCTACCTGGCTACCGCGCCGCGTTTCTTCAGTGAAGTGGTGCAGCGTCTGGGCAGCGCCGGGCTGTTGAGTGAAACCGACGACAGTTTCCGGCGCGTGGTGATCGAAAAACCCTTCGGGTCCGACCTCGCCACCGCAGAAGCGTTGAACGCCAGCCTGCTCAAGGTCATGAGCGAGAAGCAGATTTATCGCATCGATCATTACCTGGGCAAGGAGACGGTGCAGAACATTCTGATCAGCCGTTTCTCCAACGTGCTGTTCGAGGCGTTCTGGAACAACCACTACATCGATCACGTGCAAATCACCGCCGCCGAAACCGTCGGCGTGGAGACACGGGGCAACTTCTTCGAAAAAACCGGCACCTTGCGCGACATGGTGCCCAACCACCTGTTCCAGCTGTTGGCGATGGTGGCGATGGAACCGCCGGCGGCGTTCGGTGCCGACGCGGTGCGCGGGGAAAAGGCCAAAGTTATCGGTGCCGTGCGCCCCTGGTCGCTGGAAGACGCGCGCGCCAACTCCGTACGCGGGCAGTACACCGCCGGCGAAATCGGCGGCAAGGCATTGCCGGGGTATCGCGAAGAGGCCAATGTCGCACCAGACAGCAGCACCGAGACGTTCGTGGCGCTCAAGGTCATGATCGACAACTGGCGCTGGGTCGGCGTGCCGTTCTACCTGCGCACCGGCAAGCGCATGAGCGTGCGCGATACCGAAATCGTGATCTGCTTCAAGCCGGCGCCCTACGCACAGTTTCGCGACACCGAGGTGGACGAAGTCAAGCCCACCTACCTGAAAATCCAGATCCAGCCCAATGAAGGCATGTGGTTCGACCTGTTGGCGAAAAAGCCCGGGCCGACCCTGGACATGGCCAATATTCAGCTGGGCTTTGCCTACAAGGACTTCTTCGAAATGCAGCCGTCGACCGGGTACGAAACCCTGATCTACGACTGCATGACGGGCGATCAGACCTTGTTCCAGCGTGCCGACAATATCGAGAACGGCTGGCGCGCGGTGCAGCCGTTCCTCGACGCATGGAAGGAAGACGATGGTATCCAGACCTACAAGGCCGGCGAAGATGGCCCGGCGGCGGCCGACACGCTGCTGGCCCGTGATGGCCGCACCTGGCACACACTCGGATGAGTGATGCCGCGATCCATCCCATCCGTTTTATCCTCAGCGACGTGGATGGCACGTTGCTGCATCCCGACCATCGTCTCAGCCAGCGTACAGTCGATGCGGTGCGTGCGCTGCGCGAGGCCGGCGTACTGTTCAGCCTGGCCAGCGGGCGCCCGCCAAAAGCCATGCGGCACCTGATCGAGACGTTCGGTATCGACGTTCCGGTGGCGGGTTTCAATGGCGGCACCTTGGTGCACCCGGACGGCAGCATCCTGGTGGCTCACCATTTGCCGGCGGAGGCGGCGCTGATCGCCCTGGCGTTGTTTTCGGCCGAGCCGGACGTGGAAGTGTGGATGTTTGCCGATGGCGATTGGCTGCGCCGTGGCGAGCCGGGCCCGATGGAACCGCGCGAAACCGCTGGGCTGGGCTATGGCCCGCAGGTCGTGGAAAGCTTTGAGCCGTACCTGGACCGTGTCGACAAGATCGTTGCCGCCAGCCTCAATACGCAGTTATTGGTGGAGCTGGAAGCGCGATTGCATCCCAAGGTCGAGGGGCTGGCCCAGGTATCGCGCTCACAGCCGGTGTATCTGGACGTGACGGCCATGCTGGCGAACAAGGGCGAGGCCTTGAAAACCTTGGCCGAACACCTGGGTGTGCCGCTGGAGCAGACGGCGGCAATTGGCGACGGCGGGAATGACCCGGCGATGTTTCACGTCGCCGGTTTGTCGATTGCCATGGGGCAGGCGGAAGAAACCGTCAAGCGCCAGGCCAATGTGGTAACCGGCAGCAATAGCCAAGAGGGCGCCGCAGAAGCATTCGAGCGATTTATCCTGCAAACGCACCCACGGCCTTAGTTTCAACGGCGCAACTTGCGAGCATTGTTTGCAATGCTCGCAAGTGGGTGTCTGTTATTACTTTGGCATTGCCCAGGATTGCAAGCGGTAGCCGTTTTTATCCAACTCGGCACGAGCCTGCAACAGCAGGTTTTCCAATTGTGCAGGATCGGTATAGGCACTCGACGAAAGTTGCTTGCGGCCGATGTGGGTATTAGTGCGGTCGACGACGCTTAGGCTGAGGGCGCCGTTGCCATCGTGCCAGGCCACGCACTGAAAGGGCTGGAAGGCACGGTCTGCGATCAAAAGAGCTTCGTTGATGCGGAGCGGGGCGTTCATTGGGGTCTCTCTCTAAATGCCCGATCAGGTAGTGCCGTCGGTTGGGCGAGCCAGGCGGCGAGTTACTTGTACTGATGCACGATGGCGGGGTGCGGGTCACATGCTAGAGCAACAATTTTCAACTTTCTGTGATTGAGGTCATGTAAGCGGCTGTTTTAAAAGCGCATTGATTGTGTGCGCCGGTTTCAACTTTTTGTTTGTCGAAGCCAAAAGATGGCTTTTTGCCCCGACTTATAGCAAAACGATACAAGGCTCGCGTCAAGATCTTGCTAGGGTTAGCAGCAGTCGTTACAAACTGTTGTTTCTAAATAACTTTAACGATTTTTGACGCCAAGGATCAGTCATGGGTGTGCCTGCCGTTCAACGCCGTTTGCTCGTGGTCGACCCGTGCGATGACTGTCATGGGCTGCTGCCTGGTTTGCGCACGGAGGGGTGGGAGGTGGACAGCTGTGCGCTGGAAGGGGTAGGTGATCGCTCCTGCGATGTCGGCTTGCTGCGCTTGCAGCCTGAACACCTGAAGCGTCCTGAAGCGGTCAAGGAGCTGATCGGCCGCAGCGGCACTGAATGGATTGCCGTGCTCAGCCAGGATGTACTGCGTTTGCAGAACGTCGGCGATTTTGTCTGCGAGTGGTTTTTCGACTTCCATACCTTGCCCTTCGACGTCTCCCGCGTACAGGTCACCCTGGGGCGCGCGTTCGGTATGGCGCGCCTGCGCGGTAAAGGTCATATGCCGGTGGATGAGGGGCATGAACTGCTCGGAGACAGCCGACCCATTCGTGAGCTGCGCAAACTGTTATCCAAACTCGCGCCCACCGAGTCGCCCGTATTGATACGTGGCGACAGCGGCACCGGCAAAGAGTTAGTGGCCAAGACCCTGCATCGCCAGTCTCAGCGTCATGCCAGGCCGTTCGTGGCGATCAACTGCGGTGCGATTGCGGAACACCTGATTCAATCCGAACTGTTCGGCCACGAAAAAGGCGCGTTCACCGGCGCCCACCAGCGCAAGATCGGGCGTATCGAGGCGGCCAACGGCGGCACATTGTTCCTCGATGAAATCGGCGACTTGCCGATGGAACTGCAAGCCAACCTGCTGCGTTTTCTGCAGGAGAAGCATATCGAGCGCGTCGGCGGCAACCAGCCGATTCCGGTGGACGTGCGTGTGCTGGCCGCGACCCACGTCGATCTTGAGGCCGCCGTGACCAAGGGTGCGTTCCGCGAAGACTTGTACTACCGCCTCAATGTGCTGCAGGTGGTAACCGCGCCGTTGCGTGAGCGCCACGGTGACGTGGCGATGCTGGCCAACCATTTTTCGCGTTTCTACAGCCAGGAAACCGGGCGGCGCCCGCGCAGTTTCAGCGAAGACGCCTTGGCGGCAATGGGGCAGCACCCTTGGCCGGGCAACGTGCGCGAGCTGGCCAACCGGGTACGTCGCGGGCTGGTACTCGCCGAAGGCCGGCAGATCGAAGCCGTTGATCTGGGTTTGCAGGGCGAGCAGGCAATCGCGCCACCCTTGGCTACACTCGAAGACTACAAGCACCGCGCCGAACGCCAGGCGTTGTGCGATGTGCTCAACCGTCACAGCGACAACCTGAGTGTCGCTGCCCGTGTGCTCGGTGTGTCCCGGCCCACGTTTTACCGGTTGCTGCACAAACACCAGATCCGCTAGGGCGGGTAAACCGAAAAGCCCCGCAACGACCCTTATCGTTGCGGGGCTTTTCCTTGTGTGCCGAACGCTGTGGTTAGAAGTAGTACGGGAATTTCAGGCTGAAGGTGAAATCCGGCGCATCGTCGGTCATGCCGATCGCCAGGTTCGGCACGATCGTCAGGTTATCCGACGCCGCAATCGTCATGCCTACGTTGAAATACCCGGCATTGGCATCGCTGGACACCACCGACTGCCAGTCGCCGCCGTTGGGCTTGAGCCGGCTTTTGCGCTGCACCAGATCGGACACCGAGAACGACATACTCATTTTCTCGTTCAGCGCGAACGCCACGCCCATGCCGACCTGGAAACTGTCGCCCAGGCTGACTTTGCCGCCGACCTTCTGGTTGACGTCGCTGCTGATGTCGTCGAACGAGTCTTCGAAGTTATGGGTGTAGGACAGCGAGCCGAACAGCACGGCCGGGTCGAACGTCTTGACCAGGGAGATCCCCGGTGTGATCGACCACACCCCGTTGCCGGTGGGCAGGCTTTCGGGCACGAACAGGTTGTCGTTGCCGGCTGTTTGGATGAGCTTGATGCCAAACGGTTCTTTGCCCGTCGGCGCCTTGACGCGCAACGACACCACCGCATCCGGCAGGGTCGGGGTTTCGTCGAGGAACTTGTAGGCGACGCCGAAATTCACGTCGCCGATGGTCGGGTCACGGGTCACCGACGCTTCGGATGTCGCCGTACCGTTATTGCCGGCGCCTGCCGACTGGTACGTCGAGTCGCGGTACACCACCGGCACGTTCACGTCGAATTGCCAACGGTTGTCGACGTTGTAGCGCCCGGTCAGGTCCAGGGTCCAGTTGTCCGACTTGATCCGATCAAGGTTGATATTGCCGAGGAAGATCGAGTCCAGCGCCAGAAAGCCATTGAGGGTCAACTGGCGCGCGTCGTAGCGCGCGTAGGTGACGCCGGTTTCAAAGCTGAACTTGCCATTGCCGAAAAAGCCGCTGGCTTCGTTATACAGGTTGCTGACGCTTTGCGCAGGCGCCGAATCGTCCTTCAGGGACTGCCCATACGAACTGCCTCCGCCCGCACCGCCTGAAGCCGCCGCGGCACCCGTACCGGTGCCGGCCACGTTGGTGCCGCCTTTCTGGAAGTCGGCAGGGGATTTGGCCAGGCGTTTGGGGGCCGGCGTCGCCGGTTGATCCTCGACCTGACGCACGCGCTGTTCGAGCACGGCCAAGGCCTTTTGCTGCACTTCGTAACGTTGCTTGAGCTCCAGGAGTTCCTGTTTGAGGGTTTCGATATCGGCATCCGGCGCGGCATACAACACGGATGCGGGTAAGAGCGTACTTAGACAGACTACCGCGCGGAGCGATAACGATCGATGCATGAAATAAGCCGTCCTTTTCCAATGCGTAAGTGTCGAGGCTCAGCGTAGTTCAATAACCAAGGGTGCGTAGGCCCTTGAGTTGGTCCAGGTTGCAGTTCAACGCAGGGTTGTTCAGCCCGTTATTGCCCATCACCACGTTGAGCTGGGTCATGTTGCTGACGAAGTTGGTGTTGCCGGTCAAAACCGTGCCTTGCAGCACCGTGCCGCCGCCGATCTGCTGCAGGCTGTTGCCCTGGTTATGGTTGGCCTGGATCGCCATTTGCAGGCCGCCGTTGTTGGCCGACACGCTCACCTTGCCGGCCGCGCTGTCACCGCTCACGGTGCCGCCGGCCACCAGCACTTGCCCGGACTGCACCAGATTGGCTGGCGCGAAGCCGTCCTGGCTGACGGTGATGCCGACGTTGTTGTTGGCGGTGTTGCCGTCGCCGGCCACCCGCACGCTTTGCGTCACGCCCTGGCCACTGCCCAGGCCGGCGCCGCCGACCACATTGCCGGTGCCGGCGGACGGGGTGGTGCCGCTGCCGGTCGAGCCGGTGGTTTGCACATAGAACTGCGGGGTAAGGGTGGTTTTGTCGACCTGCATGCTGGCCTTGCCGGTGATGCTGTCACCCACGGCATTGGTCCACGTGCTGCTCATCACAATGCCAAAACTGATAATTCGTCCCGGCATCACGTAGCGGCCTCGCAGGTCGGCCATTTCCGAATCCTTCAGTTCAATCGGCTTGAACCCCGATGAAGCGTAAGCAGGCATTGAGGCTGCCAGGCACAAGGCCGTCAGCCAGCGGGACGTGTTCATCGCTTGCTCCTGGAGCGTCCTGGCTCCTTATTGCGCTTCTTTTAAAAGAAGTCGCTCTGGATAAAACCGAAATCCATCAATTCAGCGTCGCCCACGGGCCGGAACTCGTTCAAACGGTTCCTGGCGGTCAGTGGCGCAGGTGGGTCGAGCAGCACATTGGCCTTGTCGTAACCCTCACCCAGCACGGCGAATACGATGCCATTCCAGCCTTTGACGAAGTCGTCATGGGCGTAGCGTTTATGCCCCAGCACCGGATCGCCGATGTAGACCCAGTCCTTGTCGGCCCGCTGCAGCACCACGAAGTGCTTGTAGCCGCGGATCTCCAGCAGCACGACCACCGGGATCTTCACGGTCAACAGGGTGTCCGGCGAGATTTTGTAGCCCCGCGCCCGCATGCCGATGCTTTCGAGGTAGCGCTTCATGTCGAGCATGGAAAAACCCTGGGTGCGTACCAGGTTCTGGTCGGCGTTGACCAGCATGCCCTTGATGACGTGGTCTTCATCGACGTCCAGCCAATAACCCTGGCGCAGGATGGTGGCGAGTGCCGCGGCACCGCAGCTGAAATCGGTTTTCTGTTCCACCAGGTTGGCGAAGCGGCGCTCACGAATGCTTTCGACCTTCTTGTAGATCACTGCACCGCCAGGCATGGCGGAAATCGCCATGGTGCCTGCCCAGGTCGGGCCGGTGAGGAGCATCAGCAGGGAAAGGGTCGCGAGGCGCATGATCGAAGGCCGGGTGGACACTGGAATAGGAAAGGGCCTTGTCGCCAAGGCCCCGTTGGATCAGAAGCGCACGCCGCTGGCGCAGACGGTGCAACCTTGACCGATTGTCAGGCTGTTGCTGCCCTGGTTGCCCGAGCCCGATTGCAGGTTCACACCCACGTTGCCGGAGTTGCGGTTGACCGAGTTGTCGAGGCTTGCGTTGTTGGACACATACTGCGCGTTGCCGCCATGGCCATAACCATAGCCGTGGCTGGTCGCGGCCGCGTTGAGGTAGCTGTTGCCGAGCGAGTTCTGCTCGGTGTTGGCGGCGGCCGCGATGTTTTTGCCATCGGCGGTGACGATCGCCAGGTTGTTTTTACCCTGGTTGCCCTGGCCGGCCTGGCCGTTG
Source organism: Pseudomonas sp. lyk4-R2A-8 (assembly GCF_030209095.1). Taxonomy (NCBI): domain Bacteria; kingdom Pseudomonadati; phylum Pseudomonadota; class Gammaproteobacteria; order Pseudomonadales; family Pseudomonadaceae; genus Pseudomonas; species Pseudomonas sp. lyk4-R2A-8. Next base: position 53,785 of record NZ_JARVSS010000009.1, on the reverse strand, counting down.
TAACCCACGTTGCCGGAGTTACCGTTGACCGAGTTATCCAGCGAGGCGTTGTTCTGCGTGCCTTTGTTGGTGAAGCCGTTGCCCAGGCTGTTCTGGTTCACGTCGACCAGGCCGAATACCGTGGCGGCGTCGCCTTTGGCGCTGGAGATCGCCGCCGAGTTGTCGGCCTGGTTGCCGCTGCCGGCCTGCACGTTGACACCGGTGTTACCGCTGTTGCCATTGACCGAGTTATCGGCCGAAGCATTGTTGTCGGTCTTGGTGTCGTCGAAGCGGTTGGCTGCGCTGTTTTGTACATCGGTCACCACCGCGGCGATGGTGCCGGTGGGTTGAGGCGCAGGGTGCCAGCCACCTGCTTGAGCGGCGGCAGCCATGAGTGCGGCGAGAGCGAAAACCAGGGGTTTGAGAGCCATTTGAGGTTTCATGGTGTTTCTCCTTGCTTCTAAGTGTGGTTTAAGTGTTGGTACGGTCCAGCCGGTACTACCAAGCGTTCACTTGATAGTGATGCCCAGGGTGTTAGCCACTCGGTTCCCCACCCCGGCACTCTGGTTCACCTGAATCACTCCTCGGCTGCCTGTGAAGGCCTGATCGCTGGTAACGACCAGGCGGCTGCCAGTGGTGGAGGTGAGACCTGAGTCGGTCAACTGCGTCGTGTTCTGTTGCAACAGGACGCTGTCATCGATGCTTTGCGGGCCAGGATTGACGCTGATCCGCACGGCGTTGATGGTCTGGTTATTGGCACCGGCCGTCTGGTTGATACCCAGCATGCCGTTGCCATTGGTAAAAGCGCTGCCCTGGATCGCTGCCTTGGCGTTCAGGGCAGGATCGACCTGGCCGTCCATTCTCTGGATATTGACGGTGGTCGCCTGGCCGCCGAGCGTGATCGCGCGGGTATTGGCCATTTGCTGCTGGTTGCCCGCGGCCTGATTGATCGAGAAGTTGCCGCGATAATCCTGGCCACTGTTGTCGATCACCGCGTTGTTATCGGCCAGGGCCGAGGCGCTGCTCAAGAGGGCGAAGATCAGCCAGGCACGGTTCATTACTTGCCCCCCATCATGCTGCCGATGTTGTTCAGGGGCGCCATGCCGCGCTGGATCGAATCGCTGATCTGCCCACCCATGCTGCTGCCGCTGCCGTGGCTGGCGGAGGCACCCGCGCCGAGGGTCGACATGCTGTTCTGGGTGGCGTGCGGGCCGGTCAGCACGCCGCTGTTTTGATTGACCTGGGCGAAACTGGCACCGCTGCTCACGCCGCCGATATCAAGGTCGCTGAGTTCGCCGGTGGCGTTGATCACTTCGCGACTGGGATTGGCGTTGGCCGTGGTGGGGTAGGGGTCTTTACCGAAAGGGGCACGACCGTACATGTGCGCCTGTACGTTGCGGCTTGTCACGATCACGCCATCACCGGCAAAGGTCGACGCACTGATGCCGAGGCTGAGCACACAGCTGGTCAGCAGTACCTTTATCGAGCGTTGTGTGAGTGTGTTCACGGCGGCATATCCTTATTCTCGGCACTGACCCTGAACAGTGCTGTGGGGAATAGAGCAGATGCCGTGCCGCTTTTTAAATTGTTTTGATATTCAATGGCTTATGAAGATCGAGCGGCGCGTCGACCCATGGCGGTGTCTCAGCGCTGAAACACCTGCCGTTCAAGCGTGTGTAGCCCGCTGTCCCACAAACGATTCACCCCTGTGTATCACCGGTGTAACACCGTGCATGACAAAAGCATGAACCCACGGTGTACACGGGCTTCAGCTCAGGCAGGTGTTTCAAAAATGGACACTGTGGGCGCGAACGGGCCCGCACGGATCGGCCGCGCTCAGCCTTTCGGGGTTTTACGCGGGATGGAGTTGAGTACGGGGTTGCCGTCCTGGTTCTGGGTCAGGTAGACCGGCAGCACCTTGGGCAGGGAGGGGATGAGGTTATTGACCTCGCTGAGGTTGTAAATGCCACCGATCCGAATCGCGCCGGTTCCGGCATCGGCCAGCATCACCGGTTTGCTCAGGTAGCGGTTGATCAGCGGCAGCGCATCGGCCAGCGCCAGGTTGTCGAGGATCAGCTTGCCCTGGCGCCAGGCCAGGGCGCTGTCATTCGGGCTGAACGGCCTCACGCGCGGCGTGGCATCGCCCGGTTGATAGCTGGCCTGCATGCCGGGGGTCAGTGGCACGCTGCCGTGTATGGCATCGCTGGCGATCTGCACCGAGCCTGCGAGCAGCATCACGCGGACCTGATCGCCATATTTCCACACATTGAACTGGGTGCCCGTCACGCGCACCTGGCCCTCGCCGGCGCGCACTACAAACGGGTGGGCGCTGTCGTGGCTGACGTTGAAAAACGCCTCGCCTTTTTTCAGCGTGACCCGGCGTTGATCCTTGTAGTTGCTATAGACCAGTTCGGTGCCCAGGTTCAGCTCTACCTGGCTGCCATCGCTCAAGGTCACCTGACGCAAGCCCTGGGTCGCCTCGAAACGTTCATAGGAATTGGGCAGCCACCCGGCCTGCCACCCGGTAAACGCGGCCAGCGGCAAGGCCGCCAGGCATAGCGCTGCCGCCACGGCATAACGACGTACGCGGCTGCGCGGTTTGAACGCCAATACCGGCGCGGCGGGTGCGGTGCGCGGCAAGTGATCGGCGACGTCCCAGATTTCCAGCATCGCGGCGTATTCAAAGGCGTGCAAGGGATGGGCGTCATGCCATTGTTGAAAAGCCTGACGTTCAGCCGGTGTGCAATCGCTGGCATGCAGGCGCATGCACCACTGCGCGGCGGCATCGGTGATGGTGTCGTATTCGGCTTCTGAAACAGACTTTTCGGTCATTAACGCATCCTGATTTCCCACATTCTAACCCCCACAGGCAGATGGCGAGAACAGCCATCATGGCGATTGCACATCAATTGGAACTTATTCTTGTTTGGCGCTACCTAAAAATTCAGGACACGCGTCCGCATTTCCCACAAAGGAGTAACGCTATGTTGAAGAAAACCTTCGTCGCCCTGTGTGCAACCTCCGCGCTGCTCGGTGCCGGCGCCGCCCTGGCCGATAAGCCAGGCGCAGGCTGGATCACCATTGACAAGGCTATTGAAGTGGCCAAGACCAAGGCCGGTTATGTCGAGGTCTACGCGGCGGAAGCCGACGACAACGGCTACTGGGAAGTCAAAGGTCGCAAGTCCGACGGTTCCGTTTATGAAGCGCGGATCGATGGCGCCTCGGGTAACGTGCTGCGCGACCAGAAAGACTGATTAACCCGCCGGGAGCCGGTTCAGGCTCCCGCATCCAGCGCCCGGCCGATTTCGCTGATCAGGAAGGTCAACGAATCCGCATTGGCCAGGATCGTATCGATACGCTTGTCCTCATTGGTCATGAACACCTTGCGCGCTTCAGCCAGGGTGCGTACGCCTGTGGTACTCAACACTTTGGATCGCTGCAGGGAAGTTCCCTGGGAGCTGCCGAAATCCTCATACCCACCGCTCAGGTCGTCTAGCGTCTTGAACAGCATCTCTGTGGGCGTCAGGAGTGAAAGTGCATTGGCACGCAACCCACAGAGTTCGGTTTTCAGCGTCTGCCCGCCTTGACGGTCGCCATCAATCAAATCGACAAACGGAAGCATGCTGTCGAGGTAAACCAAGTCTTCGGTGGATGACCTGATATGAGTGATTTCATGAATCAACGTGGTTGCCCTCGCGTGGGCCGACAGGTTGAACGGGGTTGTTAAATAGGGTTGGTAATGGTCCATCCGTGGGTCGAAGAAGCGCTCCACCAAATAAATTTTATGGTCCCTGTCGTCCGGCAGCGTGAAAGCGAACGATGTGTGCGGGTTTTGGCGATGGCTGCCGCTGACAAACCGCATGGAATTCGGACTGGTCAAGGTGTGATTGGTCAATTCGTCCAGCACATCGTCGACCCGCTTCTCGATGCGCTGCAACTGGCTGAGGGTCAGGTGAGGCACGCCGAACAGCTCGGCAAAAAAAAGTCCGGTCCGGCTTCCGGGGTCGCGACGTCCACCAAAGTGCTGAATGTTGCGCTTGCAGTTCACCGCGTAATAGGTCGCGACATTCAGCGCTTCGTCGATGCACTGTGCCTTCCAGCTTGACAGTGCCCTGATCGCGGGCATGCCGACCGCTTCGATATTGATGCCCTCTCGCTCTGACAGGTACGCGCGCGCCTGGCTTGCATAGCGGCTTAACGTCTTGCCGTAGCGCGGGTTGAGGAGACCCAGGTCCAACACCCACTCGCCCCGTGGGGTGAGTCGCACATAAGGGCCCAGGTGGTCGTCGCTGCTTAAGCGCCAGTATTCGCCTGCGCGTTTTACCGAGTAGACCTTGCCCGCCACCGGTACGTAATCGCGGACGCCGATCTTGTCCCTGTAGACCTGAGTCAGCGCGCTCTGCGTGAGTGTGTCCAAGGCAACATCATGGTTTTCGAAGACATGCAGATGCGTGCGCTCGGGCGCGGTCATGTCCAGGGCTGCAAACGTCGTGGCGGCCGGCGGTGCGTCTTGCAGCCATTGCTCCAGCGGGACTGGATGTGTGGCCGGTGGCGGTTCGGGAAACAGTTTGTCCAGCGCCTTGCGCAGGGACGCCAGTTCGGCCACGCCGCCGGCAAAGGTCTTGAGTGCGTGTTGCCAGCGGTGCTGCTGCAGGTCTTCGGCAGAGGTTTTGAACAGTGCGTAGCTGCGCCACACTGTCAGCGGATAGACCAGTTTTCCCGCCATGAAACGCACGCCTGCGGCAATCCCCTTGGTCAGCAGACTGGTCACTGCATCCCAGTAGTTTTTGCCCGACGCAGAGAACTGGCTGCCGAGCATCCGCAGCAGCATCTCGCAATTGTCCTTGAATAGTTGATCAAGCACGTTACCGGCGATGGCGTTGGCGCCGAAGCGAATCTCCGAAGGACCTTGAGTCCACTGTTGACTGAGCAAGTTGCGATACGTGGCTTGATGCGCCGGTTCCAATTGGCCGATCACCCATTGCTGCAGTGTGCCGGGGGCGGCGAACGCCTGGAGCAGTGCCGTCTCGTTGGCAAACTCCTTCAGCAGGTGATCAGGGCTGTAGGGTGCATACAGCACCAGCGGCCCGGTAGCCTCGGGTTTCGGGCCGATCAGGTAGCAGCCCAATGCCCGCACGCGCGAGGCGCCCTGTGTGGCGATCAGTTCGAGGGGGCGAACCAGCGCCGTCACGCCATGCACGGTGGCGCGAGCCAGGGCGTCGGGCATATCGAAGATTTGTCGGATAAACCCCCAGGCCGATGCAGACAAGCGTTCATCCAGGGTTTGCTCATGGGCGTATTGCAACACTTGCCAGGGCAACTGCCGGCAGAACAGTTGGCGCCGTGTACGCGCTTGCTCGCCAGGGCCCTTGAGGTGGGTGTTCAGCCATTGTCCATAGAAGCTTTCCACGTCCACCTGGCGGATCAGTTGCTCAATGGCGGAGCCGTCCAGCGTCGCTGGCAGCGGGTCGCCGGTGCGTGAACGGGGGCGGATATCGTCGGCGCGCAACGTCGGCAAGTGCCGCATCGCAAAGTCCGTGAGCGTCTGGGTGTTGCCGGCCAACTCGACCCGTCCGGGAATCAGCACATTGTTCGGGTTCAGCGCTTGCCGGGGAAAACGTGCGTCGAGCAATTCCGAAAGGCGGTCGAATACATGTTCGCGCAGGGGCGTAACGCTATGCAGATAATCACGCTCGTCCGGGGCACTGATGCGGTACTGCTCCACCAGCTCGGCGTGCAGAATCTGCTCGGCGGGTGCCGCCATGCCCAGCCAGACCGGGAGTGCCTGCTGGTTGATCAGCGCCCGCGCCATCGCGATGGCCCTGGGTAAGTTGGACGGCGGTGCGCGCCGGATCAAGGCGTCCACGCATTCCTGAAAGCGCGCGGGGCTCAATCGCAGCGAGAGCAGGTGCTCTATTTCGTCGCGGGTGGCGTCGCTGTAGCTGTGTTGCCGATCGTGCAGCAAGTGCTCGTCAATCCGTTGCAGTGGCCCCAGCTGCCAGGAACGGTGGGGCACGCGCTGGGATATCGGCAGGTTTTCCAGCAGGTGCAGGCGCTGCCGGGGATCTTGCAGGCGCAGGGTCAGGATGTCCCGCAGGCGGGTGATGGATGCAAAGGTTTCGTAGCCGCGCGCGGGGGTCCATAGCACCGCCGTGCCCGAATGGTCCGGGTCCAGGCCGCCGCGCTCGGTCAGCACAAAACAGTTGGCCAGGCCCTGTAGGTCGGCCCCGTTGTCTGGGTGCAGGGTAAGGCTGAACGCATCCGGTATGAACCCGTCCAGGCCATGCCGGGTGAGCCGGCTCATGCCGTCAGGCTGGAGCGAACTGTGCAACAGCGCCAACGCGCGCGGCGGCAGGTTTTTCGCTACGCCCCGCAGTTGCACTTCGCCGTCCAGGCCTTGCAACAGGCCATGACTCAGGTGGGCCAGGTTATTTTTCACTAACATCCCAGGCAAGGCTCCCAGCGTCTGTTGCGCAAAAGTGCCAAGTGCCCGGTCGATAAGCGCATCCACTTCCACTGTCGTCAGGTTGTGCAATTGGAAGGCAGCGCCCTGGTGACGCGGGCCGTAGACACCGGTGTGCGTCGACGCGCCCACGGGCCCGGCCTGTCGCACCAGGCGTGCGATAAAGTGCTCGACCAGGCTCGATGACGCCTGGGGCAGGCGCTCTTCGCGTTCCTCCGCCGCGGAGGCGTACGTGTTGATGTACACCTCGCAAGCCTTGAGGCTAAGCAGCCCTTTGCGCAGCTCGGCCTCCAATGCTTGGGTCGCCAGGTCGCGCAGGGTCGGGTGGCTGGCCTGTTCCTCCACCAGCGCCGCCTCGACGGCCTGCAACCGCTGCAGCTGCAGCTTGGCTTTTTCAGCCTGGACCGTCGTCGGGCGCCCGTTGCCCTGGGTGATGGGATGCACCGACCAGCGCCCACCCGCGTCCTGCTCCAACAGCTGGCTGTCGAGCATGGTGCGTACGTCCAGGGCGCTGTCGAGCAATGCCGCCAGGTTGACGCTGCCGGAGCTGCACCGATACAAGCCCAGCGCGTATTCCAGGTTGTCGGCCTGCTTGGCCACGATATCTTCGACCATGGCTTCGAACACGTTGCCAAGGATGGGTTGCCCGCTGACATGCACTTGATCCATAGCGATAAACAGGCTGCGCTCATCCAGGGACAGGAAGTTGAGCAACTCATCTTCATGCCCCGTGGCCTTGAGCATCGACACGAGGGTGTCCTTGAGGTCATTGAGGTCGCCAAGCACCTGCAGGCCCCGGGACTGGGTGTACAGGTAGGCATGCGCATTGCTGATCATCAGGGTGCCGGCCAGGTCGACGAAGTGCTGGAAGGGGGCGTGGATGCGTACCTTTTCGATGCTCAAATCGCCGGAGGCGGCCTGCTGTGCAAGGGCCATGCTGCGCAGTTTCTGCATCTCGGCACTGCTCAGGATCATGTCCTGATGCTTGAACAGCAGGTCGGCGCGGAATTTCTGGCTCATCACCCGCGCACAAAAATGCAGACGGGACTGACCGCCACCGTTGAAGTCTTCGTGCCAGAAGGTCTGCAACAGATGGTTGAGCAATTTTGAAAGGATGCCGCTGGTGTGTTCGATTACGTTGTCCCAGCGTTGCTGATCCTGGGCACGCTGTGCGTCGGTCAAGGCGCGAAAGTCGCGGCCTGGGTTGGTATAGGTGTGGGTTTGGTCGGCGGGCCAGGCGTGCCGGGCGTAAAAGCGCAACAGCGCCTCGCGCAGTGGCACCGAGTCGACCCAGCGGCTGTCTTCTTCCGGCGACGCACGGCTGAAGAAATCCACCCGTGTGTCACGTTGTTCCACATCAGGGAAGTACGGGCGGGCCATGATACCGAGCAGTTTGTCGAGCATGTCAGGCAAGTCTGGCAGCTTGCGCAGCTCACCCAGCATGGCGATCACATTGTGCACCTGCGCGGCGTGGATGGCTTGCTGCTGATCCGGCATCACGGCGCCCGGGATCACGGCGGTTGTCAGCGTCAGGCGTGTGGAGGTCGAGAGTGCCTTCTGATCGCCCAGGGACACGAATTGCAGCAGGTCAGTGCGCTGCTCCGGTTGGCGCAGGCGCGCTGTCACGTCAGCGAGCAGCGCGGCGTGGTTGTCGAACACTTCCAGGCCGCCATAGGGGGTGTAGAGCACCGCCTTGCCAGCGTCGGGCGTCGGGCTCATCACGAACGCGCCGGCCAGCGGCAGGGCGGGTTGGCCCGCAGGAGTGATCAGCAACCGTTCTACGCGCATGGGGAAACCGTGGATCCTGGCGTCCATGCGCGCGTCATGACTGGCGTAGTACAGCGTGTGCAGCCAATCCAGATCCTTGAGCGTCAACCCCAGCGCACGCTCCCTTGGCGTAGGTTCCCTGCGTTTGACCGGACCCAGGAATTCATCGAAAAAATACGGCGGTGTGACGTGCGCCATGGTGCGCTCTCCAGCAATGCGGCGGTAGGAGGCGCCACGGTATGCGGCGGCGCGGCGCGGCTGGCGGTAGATAACTGGGGGCGGCCGTTGACAGCGGGCACGGGGCGCGTTGTTTAATCGACGATCTGGATCCTTGTTGTCTCTTCCAATTATAAAATCGGAGCTACAGATGTCTGCCCAGTCCCCGACAGTTGACAATGCCAGCGCGCTTATCGGTTTCGACGAACTCGTGGGGCTGCTGCATGCGGTCTTCGTCAAGCACGGCACCTCGCCGCAGGTAGCGGCGACCCTGGCCCATAACTGCGCCAGCGCCGAGCGCGACGGTGCGCACAGCCATGGCATTTTCCGTATCCCCGGTTACCTCAGCACGCTCGCCAGCGGCTGGGTCGACGGCCAGGCGCTGCCGGTGGTGACCGATGTGGCGAGCGGCTTTGTCCGCGTGGATGCCGGCAATGGCTTTGCCCAACCGGCCCTGGCGGCGGCGCGCGATGTGCTGGTGACCAAGGCGCGCAGCGCGGGGATTGCGTTGCTGGCGATACATAATTCCCATCACTTCGCCGCGCTGTGGCCGGATGTCGAACCCTTCGCCGAAGAAGGGCTGGTGGCGCTGAGCGTGGTCAACAGCATGACCTGCGTGGTGCCCCATGGCGCCGACCGTCCGCTGTTCGGCACCAACCCCATTGCCTTCGCCGCACCGCGCGCGGATGGGCCACCGATTGTGTTCGACCTGGCAACCAGTGCGATTGCCCATGGGGATGTGCAGATCGCCGCGCGCAAGGGCGAGCGCCTGCCGCCGGGCATGGGCGTGGACAGCCTCGGTCAGCCCACCACCGATCCCAGGGCGGTGCTCGAGGGCGGCGCGCTGTTGCCGTTCGGCGGCCACAAGGGGTCGGCATTGTCGATGATGGTCGAGCTGCTGGCGGCGGCTCTGACCGGTGGGCACTTTTCATTCGAATTCAATTGGGCTGACCATCCAGGCGCGCGCACGCCGTGGACCGGGCAGTTGCTGATCGTGATCGATCCAAGCAAGACCGCAGGGCAAAGCTTCGCCGAGCGCAGCCAGGAATTGGTGCGGCAGATGCATGCGGTGGGGCTACGGCGGTTGCCGGGGGATCGACGTCATCGCACACGGGCGAAGTCGCTGGAGGAGGGGATCGTGGTGGAATTGGATGCGTTGAATCAGTTGCGCGATTGGGCCAGTTGAAACCGCGTCACCGCCGACAGGCAGCGGCGACGCAGAAGCCGTTTAGTTGCGGCGCCCCAGCAACAGGCCAACCACCAGGCCGAAGCCTGCCGAGATAGCCACGGTCTGCCACGGGTGGCCACCGATGTAGGTCTCGGTCGCATCGACCACGGGTTTGCTGCGCTCGCGCACGCTGGTCACGGAGTCCATGGCTTGCTTGAGTTTGAGGGCGACCTGCTCGCGCAGAGTCTCGCCTTCTTCGCCAACGAGGCTGGCGCTGCTCTTGAGCAGCTTGTCGGACTCTTCAATCAGCGAAGCGAGTTCGCTGAAGGCTTGGTCCTTGATTTGATCGGCGGCGGTTTGGGCAGCGGTTTTGCGGGCCATGGGGTGACTCCTTGCAAGTGAATGTGGCAGTGAACAATGGAGTCCCCGACCGCCGCAAAAGTTGCAGTTTTTTTGCCGGTGGCGGGGACCGGGCGAAATCCGGATCTTGAAATAGCGACTGTCGGTGTAAGATGTCGCCTATTTGTGCAGCAGGTAATTCAACATGAGCTTCAATCTCGCCAACAAAACCCTCGCCGAGCGCGCCGAGCTGGAAGATGAAAAGTCGCGCCTCTATGACCTGTGGCAAACCAACCTGGGCAAGGCCAAGGGCGAAGCCGCGCGACTGTTCGGCGAGCGCGCCAAGCGCAAGGGCAAATGGGCCGAGTGGGTCCGCGCGGAACTGGACGGCATGTCGCCGCCGGAGTTTTCCAACATGGTGCGCAGCGAAGTCAACAAACTCATGGCGGCGGCGAAGTAAAGCTCGCCACAATCGCCTCGCGCACCTTGAGCAACAGCGGATCGAGCTGAGCCTGGGTGCGCCACCCCAGCTCCACCGGGTAGCGCGGCAGCGCCAGCGGGCAGCGCAGTACGCGCAGCCCCGTCATCTGGGCGATCGCCTGGGCCGCATGCCCGGGAATGGTCGCCACCGCCTGGCTGCCCTTGAGTAAAAACGGCAGGGCGGCGAAGTGGCTGGTCGATGCGCATACGTGGCGGCTCAATCCCTGCGCTGCCAGCCCTTCGTCGGTAATCCCGATAAACCCTCCGGACGACACCAGCACGTGCTCGCGGCTGACGAACTGCTCCAGGCTGATCGTTTCCTGGCCCGGCGCCAGGCTGCCGGCGTCCACCAGGCAACGGTAATCGCCTTCTCCCAGCACCTGTCGACTCAACCGGCCCTGGGCGAACCCGCCGGCGGTAATCGCCAGGTCCAGCGTGCGGTCGAGCAGGGCGCCGGCGACGATCTGGCTGTGGGTCTGGCGAAAGATCACGCGCAACTGCGGCAAACGCTGTGCAATCTGCACCATCAGCCGCCGGCCATAGGCAATCTCAAAGTCATCGGACAGGCCTACCACCACGGAGCGCCCCTGATACTGCGGGTGTACCGGGTCGACCATCGCCAGGCTCTGGCGGCAGCGGTCCAGTGCTTCACTGATCACCGGCTTTAACTGGTTGGCGCGCAAGGTGGGCGCCAGGCCACGGCCGGTGCGCACGAACAGTGGGTCGCCATACACGTCGCGCAGGCGCCGCAGTCCCGCACTGATGGCCGATTGCGTCACGCCCAGGCGCAACGCCGCGCGGCTGGCGCTGGACTCATCGTGCAGGGCTTCGAAGGTTTTCAACAGATTCAGGTCGACCTGGGCGATATTCATCTGGCTCATATCATTCAGTACTGAGGTGGGCTTTATTCATGATCGGGGCTGGCGGGAGAATGGGCAACCCCAAGCCCACTTATCGGAGTGAACGTCATGCCCATTTCTACCGTCGCCGCCCTGCAAATCGGTTCCCTGCCAGGCGGCAAGGCCGACACCCTTGAGCAAATCCTTGGCTATGAAGACGCGATCCGCCGCAGTGGCGCGCAATTGGTGGTAATGCCCGAGGCGCTGCTCGGGGGCTATCCCAAGGGCGAAGGGTTCGGCACCCAATTGGGCTATCGCCTGCCCGAGGGCCGCGAAGCCTTTGCCCGCTACTTCGCCAACGCCATCGACGTACCGGGCGCGGAAACTGAAGCCCTGGCCGGTTTGGCGGCGCGCACCGGCGCCAGCCTCGTGCTGGGAGTGATCGAGCGCAGCGGCAACACATTGTATTGCACTGTGCTGTATTTCGAACCCGCCGGCGGCCTCGTTGCCAAGCACCGCAAGTTGATGCCCACCGGCACCGAGCGGTTGATCTGGGGCAAGGGCGACGGTTCCACCTTGCCGGTGATCGACGCGGCCGTGGGCCGTATTGGCGGCGCGGTGTGCTGGGAAAACATGATGCCGCTGCTGCGCACCGCGATGTATGCCAAGGGCGTAGAGGTCTGGTGCGCACCGACCGTGGACGAGCGCGAGATGTGGCAGGTGAGCATGCGCCATGTGGCCCATGAAGGCCGCTGCTTCGTGGTCAGCGCCTGCCAGGTGCAGGCGTCACCCGCCGCCCTCGGCGTGGAGATTGCCAACTGGCCTTCAGACCGCCCGTTGATCGCAGGCGGCAGCGTGATCGTCGGCCCCATGGGCGACATCCTGGCTGGTCCGCTGGTGGGCGAAGCGGGATTGCTGACGGCACGGATCGATACCGACGACCTGGTGCGCGCGCGATATGACTACGACGTGGTGGGGCATTACGCACGGCCGGATGTGTTCGAACTGGTGGTGGATGAGCGCACCAAGCCAGGCGTGCGCTCTATCACGGACTGAAGCGTTGGCGGGAAGGTTGGGGAGGGCTTGCCCCCGATGGCGGTATCGGTCGGTTGCACCGGCTTACCACGTCGCGCTGTCAGGCATATCCAACGTGCCTCGGTCAACGAAACGCATGGTGCCGAACAGTCCGCCGGCCAGTTTGCCCCGCAGCACATAGGGCAGGTTGTTCAAACTCTGGGTCTGGCTCAGGCCCAGGGTCTGACGCAGCACCGAAAATGCCGAAACGCTCACCGGCACCGTCAGAACGGTCTCGGAGAAACGTGGGATGCTGCCGACCTGGTCGCTCACGCCGGAGGCCAGCGGCCGGCCGTTGACTTCCAGGTCGAGAGCCACGCCGTTGTAGTCGATCGCCGTTTCGTTGGGGTTCTGTACCCGCAGTTTGACGGCGAAGCGCACTTCCAGATCCTGGCTTTGCAGCGGTTCGATACCTACCACGTTGATGTTCACCGGGTCGCGGTTCGGGAACAGCGCGCAGGCGCTCAGGGTCAGCAGCAGCAGCGATAGCACCATGAGCTTGCGCATGTGGGGGCTCCTATTTCGTGATGTCCGGGTCTTGCATCACCTTGAGGGTCGAGGACTCCGGATCGAATTCATCTTCTTCCAGCTCTATGAACTCTTCGGGCAGGAAAATGTTCAGCAGGATGGCACAGAACGCTCCTACAGTGATTGGCGACTCGAAGATGTTATGCAGCGCCTTGGGCAGCTCGCGCAGCACTTCCGGCACGGCCGCGACGCCCAGGCCCATGCCCAGGGAAATCGCCACGATCAGCACGTTGCGCCGGTGCAGACCGGCTTCGGCGAGGATCTTGATGCCGGCCACGGCCACGGTGCCGAACATGATCAGCGTGGCGCCGCCCAGTACCGGTTTGGGCATCAGTTGCAGCACCGCGCCGATCATCGGGAACAGCCCCAGCAACACCAGCAAGCCGGCGATGAAGTACGCCACATAGCGGCTGGCCACGCCGGTCAGCTGGATCACGCCGTTGTTCTGGGCGAAGGTCACCATCGGCAAGCTGTTGAACGTGGCGGCCATCGCCGAGTTGAGGCCGTCGGCCAGCAGGCCGGACTTGATGCGCTTGATATACAGCGGGCCCTTGACCGGCTGCTGGGAAATCATCGAGTTGGCGGTCAGGTCGCCGGCGGCTTCCAACGGTGAAATCAGGAAGATCACCGCCACCGGAATAAACGCCACCCAGTCGAACGAAAACCCGTACTTGAACGGCACCGGCACGCTGATCAACGGCACCTGGGGCAGCGCCGCCATGTCGACGCGGCCCATCCACCAGGCCACCACAAAGCCCAGGGTCAGCCCGATCACGATCGAACCCAGGCGCAGGAACGGGTTATTGAAGCGGTTGAGCACTACGATAGTCAGCAACACCAGCGCCGCCAGGCCCATATTGCCGGCCGCGCCGAGGTCGCTGGCACCGAAACCGCCGGCCATGTCGGTGACCGCCACTTTGATCAACGACAGGCCCATCAAGGTGATGATGGTGCCGGTCACCACCGGGGTGATGAGTTTGCGCAATTTGCCGATGAACTGGCTGAGCACCACTTCGATAAACGCCGCGAAGAAGCAGATGCCGAAGATCGTCGAGAGGATTTCATCGGTGCCGCCGCCGCGGGCCTTGACCATGAAGCCGGCACTGAGGATCACGCTGATAAACGAAAAGCTGGTGCCCTGCAGGCACAACAGGCCCGAACCGATGGGGCCGAACCGGCGCGCCTGTACAAAGGTGCCCAGGCCCGAGACGAACAGCGCCATGCTGACCAGGTACGGCACTTCGCTTTCCAGGCCAAGCACGCCACCGACGATCAGGGTCGGGGTGATGATGCCGACAAAACTGGCCAGCACATGCTGCAACGCAGCAAAGAGTGCCGCGCTGAAGTGCGGACGGTCTTCCAGGCCGTAGATCAGGTCGGATTTATAGCGGGGGCGGGGGGCTTGAGCGTCAGACAAAGTAGGGGCCCGGGGTCGGAAAAGGGAGGCGCAGGATGCCAGAAAGCGCTGGTCGTCAGAAGTGTAAAAAAATATTTATAAGTGCCCTGCATAAAATCCCGATCCTTGCCGATACTGCTTATAGGCCCACCTATCAAAAACAATAGTGGTGACCAGGCTCAGGGCAGCGCGTTGACGCTGACTGATCGTTTTGCGGCACGGATGCGCGCAGACACTCTATTCGGGAACTCTTCTATGTCGCTTCGTCATTTGAATATCGCTCCTCGCGCTTCGCTGGGTTTCGCCTTCATCGCGCTGCTGGTCGTGGTGCTGGGCGGGTTCGCGGCCAATCGCATGAGCCTGATTCGCCAGGCTTCGGTGGATATGAACAGCAATCAGCTGCCCAGCGTCACGTACCTTGGGCAGGTGACTGAGAATGTGTTGCGCATGCGCATATTGTCGTTTCGCGTGCTGGTCAACCGTGATCCCGCCGCGCTGAAAGAAGCCGAAACCCGCATCGGTGTGCTGGTCGATAAAGCAAAGACTGCCCAGGCCGGTTACGCGGCCTTGCCCGCCGGCCCGGAAGAGGCGGCGCTGTACAAGACCTTCGTGACCACCCTGGACAACTACCTCAAGGCCCAGGCCGACATGCTCAGCCTGTCCAGGGACGGCAAGATTGATGAGATGCGCACCCTGATCAACACCCGGATCAAGGACGGCACCGACCAGATGGGCGAGCAGTTGAACAAGTTGATTGCGCTCAATGGCGCCGCGGCCAAGCAAGCCAATGACGTGGCAGGCCAGAGCTACACCAGCGCGATCACCGGGATCGTGGTGGTCTCGGTCGCCGCCGCGCTGCTGACGGTATTGCTGGCCTGGCTGCTGACCCGCAGCATCGTCACGCCGCTGCGCAAAGCCGTGCAGGTGGCCGAGACTATTGCCGGCGGCAACCTCAGCAGCGTAATCGAGGACGACGGCAAGGATGAGCCGGCACGTTTGCTCGGCGCCTTGTCGACCATGCAGACCAACCTGCGCCAGACCATCCGCCATATCGCCGGCTCGGCCACTCAACTGGCGTCGGCGGCCGAAGAGTTGAGCGCGGTTACCGAGGAAGCGTCTCGCGGCTTGCAGCAACAGAACGACGAAATCGATCAGGCCGCCACGGCGGTCAACGAGATGACCGCAGCGGTGGAAGAAGTGGCGCGCAACGCGGTGTCCACCTCCGAAGCCTCGCACCAGTCCAACCAGGCTGCGCGTGAAGGCCGCGACCGTGTGGTGCAGACCGTCGACGCGATCCAGACCATGACCCACGACGTGCAAAGCACTGCCGCCATGATCGAGGGCCTGGCCACCCAGGGGCGTGACATTGGTAAGGTACTCGACGTGATCCGCGCGATTGCCGAGCAGACCAACCTGCTGGCGCTCAACGCCGCCATCGAAGCGGCACGCGCCGGTGAAGCCGGGCGCGGTTTTGCGGTGGTGGCCGACGAAGTGCGGGCGCTGGCCCATCGCACCGCGCAGTCGACCCAGGAAATCGAAAAAATGGTCGCCGGCATCCAGAACGGCACCGGCGAGGCCGTGCAATCGATGCAGCAGAGCAACCAGCGCACCCAGGACACATTGGAAATGGCGCGCGCCGCCGGCGTGGCGCTGGAGCAGATCACCCAGTCCATCAGCCTGATCAACGAACGCAACCTGGTAATCGCCAGCGCCTCGGAAGAACAGGCTCAGGTGTCCCGCGAAGTGGACCGCAACCTGGTCAATATCCGCGACCTGGCGTCCCAGTCCACCTCCGGCGCCAACCAGACCAGCGCCGCCAGCCATGAACTGTCGCGCCTGGCGGTGGACTTGAACGCGATGGTGGCCAAGTTTGTGATCTGACCCTGCCCGGTGGGAGGGGGCTCTACACCCCCTCTCATCAAAGCTGATCGGTGTTTGCCTTCAGTGTGCCTATTGCTTAAAGGCGGCCGGGTTGACCAGGTTCTTCGGCTTCTGGCCCGTCAAAGCCGCCAGCAGGTTATCCACCGCACATTTGGCCATGGCCTCGCGCGTTTCATGGGTCGCCGAGCCGATGTGGGGCGTGGCCACCACGTTGTTCAATCGCAGCAGCGGCGAGCTGTGATCCAGCGGTTCCTTTTCGAACACATCCAGCCCCGCCGCGCGGATCGTGCGTTGCTGCAAAGCCTCGACCAGCGCCGCTTCATCCACCACTTTGCCGCGGGAAATGTTGATAAAGATCGTGTCCGGGCCCATCAGCGCAAACTGCTCGGCGCCGATCAGCTTTTCGGTCTCGGCGGTCAGCGGCAGGGTCAGGCAGACGAAATCGGCCTGTTGCAGCAAGTCTTCGAGACTGCGGTACTGCGCGCCGAAGCGCTCCTCGACCCGTGGCTTGGGCGAGTGGCTGTGGTAGAGCACCGGCATGCCGAAGCCGAAATGCCCGCGTTGGGCCAGGGCTTCGCCGATGCGGCCCATACCGATGATGCCCAGGGTCTTGCCGTGCACATCGCTGCCGAAATGCGCCGGGCCAATGTTCTTGTGCCATTGCCCTGCGCGAACCATATCGGCCAGTTCCACCACACGGCGTGCGGTGGCCAGGATCAGCGCGAAACCGGTGTCGGCGGTGGTTTCGGTAAGCACGTCCGGGGTGTTGCTGAGGAGGATGCCGCGCCGGGTGAGGTAGTCGATGTCGTAGTTGTCGACGCCCACCGAGACGCTCGCCACCGCCTCCAGTTGCGGCGCCAGGTCCAGCAAGTGCGCGTCCAGGCGCAGGCTGGCGCCCAGCAGGCCGTGGGCGCTCGGCAGGGCGTCGCGCAGCTTGGCCAGGCCGGTGTCATCCAGAGCTTCGATCAAGGTGACGTCCACCTGCTCGTGCAGGCGCGCCATCAACGGCGCGGAGAGTTTTTTGTACAGCACCACAGACTTTTTCATTGGGCTTTCACCTTTAATTCAAGGGTTGGCAGCGGCGCGCGTTCACGGTCGCTGGCGCCGGGCTTGAGGAAAATCGTCAGCACCACCGACAGCAGCAGCGCGCCGCTCATCAACAGGTACGAGGCGCCCGGCGAACCGGTGCTGCTGTTGAGGTAACCCACCAGGTATGAGCCGCCGAACGAGCCGAGGGCGCCCATGCTGTTGATCAGCGCCATGGCGCCGCCGGCGACATTGGCCGGCAGAATTTCCGGCACGATGGCGAAGAACGGACCATATGGCGCGTACATGCACGCCCCGGCAATCACCAACAGGGTGTAGGACCACCAGAAATGTTCGGCGCCGAGCACGTAGGAGGCGTAGAACGCGATGGAAGCGATCAGCAGTGGCGGCCACACAAAGCGTTTGCGTTTTTGCAGCTTGTCCGATCCCCAGCTCACCACCAGCATGCCGATCACCGCCGCCAGGTAAGGCAATGCCGACAGCCAGCCGGCCTCGACCATGTCCATCTGCAGGCCTTTTTTGAGGATCGACGGCAGCCACAGCACAAACCCGTACACCCCGATGCTCCAGCAAAAGAACTGCAAGGCCAGAATGATTACCTTGGGCGAGCGGAAGGCTTCGGCGTAGTTCTTCACCGCCTTGATGCCGACCTGTTCGGCGGCCAGAGCGGTTTCCAGTTCCTGCTTTTGCCCGTCGCTCAACCAGGTGGCGTCCTTGGGACGTTCATCGGCCAGCTTCCACCAGATAAACGCCCACAGCACCGCCGGCAGGCCCTCGATGATAAACATCCAGCGCCAGCTGAAATGCTGCACCAGATAGCCCGAAACCACCGACATCCACAACATGGTCACCGGGTTGCCGAGGATCAGGAAGGTGTTGGCCCGCGAGCGTTCGGCGCGGGTAAACCAGTGGCACAGGTACACCAGCATCGCCGGCATCACCGCGGCTTCCACCACGCCGAGTAGAAAGCGGATGGCGATCAGCATATAGGCGTTGGACACCACGCCGGTGAGGGTGGCGAGACCGCCCCACAGGATCAGGCTGACAAAAATCAGTTTCTTGACGCTGCGCTTTTGCGCGTAGATCGCCCCCGGCACCTGGAAGAAAAAGTAGCCGAGGAAGAACAGTGCCCCCAGCAACGACGACATGCCGGGGGTGATCATCAGGTCTTCGGCCATCCCGGAGGCGGCGGCGAAGCCATAGTTGGCACGGTCCAGGTACGCCAGACTGTAGGTGATAAACACGATAGGCATGATGTACCACCAGCGGCGGGTGGCGAGTTTCACGGTTTCCATGGGCTTGCTCCTGAGCTTGTTGTAGTTGTGGCAACAGGTCGTTGGGGGTCAGGCGACGGATCGGCCGAGCAGGTCGGCGCGGGTGGGCAGGCCTTCCATGTCGCCGCGACTCTGCACGGCGCGGCTGCCGACCCAATTACCGCGACGCACGGCTTCGGGAAAGCTGAGTTTTTCCAGCAGGGCACTGATCATGCCCACGGCAAAGCCGTCGCCGGCGCCTACGGTGTCGACGACGTTCTCCACCGGCACGGCGGCGATAAAGCCCTGGTCCAGCTGTGTGCGGTAATAGGCCCCGTCCGCGCCGAGCTTGATCGCCACGGCTTCGGCGCCCTGGTCGAGGTAGAACGCGGCTATGTCGGCCGGATCATCGAAACCGGTGAGCAAGCGACCTTCGCCCAGGCCCGGCAAAACCCAGTCGGCCAGACCGGCGAGGGCGTTGATCTCGGCAATCATCTGCGCCTGGCTGGCCCACAGCGACGGGCGCAGGTTGGGATCGAACGACACGCTGCGCCCGGCTTGGCGCATTTGCGTCATCAGCGCGCGGGACAGCTCGCCGGTGGCTGGCGATAACGCCGGCGGAATGCCAGTGGCGTGCAGATGGCGGGCCTGCAGCAGCGCAGGGCTGATGTCGGCGACGGACAGATGGCTGGCGGCTGAGCCCTTGCGGAAATATTCCACCTGGGGATCGGCACCGGCTTCTTCGCGGGATTTGAATTGAAACCCGGTGGGGTGCAGCGGGTCGACGGCGACGTGCCGACAGTCCAGGCCTTCGTGGCTGAGGGTATCCACCACAAAGCGGCCCAGGGAATCATCGCCCACCCGGCTCAGCCAGGCCACGTTGAAGCCCAGCCGCGACAAGCCGATGGCGACGTTGCTGTCGGCCCCGGCGATGCGTTTGTGGAACTGGCGGACCTGCGCCAGATCGCCGGTCTGCTCGGCGACGAACATCGCCATGGTTTCTCCAAACGACAGCACATCGATCTCAGACATGGGTGTTCTCCGCGCCAGGTTGACCAAGCACGGCGAGGCTGGCGACCTGGCGTGCGGTGACATCGAGCAGGTCGTCGCCCTGCAGCGGGAATTCCACTGCCCGTGTAATCCCTTTAGTCATATGGGTGAGCAGTTGTTCCCACAGATGCAGGTCGGTGGCACCCGGCGGCAGCGCCACCAGTTTGCCGTCCGCGCGACGGGCCACGGCCTTGCAGTGCAGGTAGTCCACGTGGCGGCCCAGCAGGCGCGCGGCGGTGAGCGCGGACTGGTCCTGCCATTGCCAGTTGCCGATGTCGAAGGTCATTTTGATCGGCAGGCCCAGGCGTTCGACTTCGCTGAAAAAACGTTGCATGGGTTCGATACGGCCGCCGTGCAGGGTCTGGTCGTTTTCCACCAACAATTGCACCGGGTGTCGGTTGAGCAGGGCGTGCAGGCTTTGCAGGTCATTGGTGTCGGTGAAGTAGCCCAGGGAGACTTTCAGCCAGCGCGCGCCGAAGGCCTGGGCGCGGTCCAGCGTGGCGCTCAATTGGGCATTCGGCTGGGCGCGGCCGGCGACCCATAGCTCCAATGGCGATGAGAACACGGCTTCCAGGCCTTCTGCGGCCACCGCATCAGCCAGCTCGGCGGGTTGCTCAACGGTCAGCAGTTCTTCACGCCATTCGATGCGCCGGGCGCCGGCCTGTGCCAGTAATTGGACAAAACTCAACTGGCCCTGTTGGCGGACCAGATCGGCGCCGTAGCTGGAAAGGCTGATGGAAACGGGGTATTTGTGCATTGTTTTTGTACCTCTGAAACCGGTTTCATTTTTGTTCAAAAAACAGTCATTCCTGTCGGCGCGTGGTGGAGCCTCGGACGATGAGTTGGGGCAGGAAATCCAGGGTGCGGGTCGGCTCGGTGTCGCCGCGCAGGCGCTTGAGCAGACAGTCGAACGCACTGGCGCCGATGGCCTCGGTGGGTTGGGCGAGGGCGGTGATGCCATTGCCTACCAGCGGGTACCAGTCCAAGTCATCCAGGGCGATCAGGCCGACATCGCCGAACAGGTCGCACCCCAATGCCTTGAGCGCGCGGGTGCAGGCCAGCGCGGCGACGCCGTTGGCACAGAACAGCGCCTTGGGGCCGGGGGTGGAAAGAAAATTGCCCAGATGGGCTTCAAGCGCGTCGTCCAGTTCCAGCACGGCGCCGTTCAATGCCGGGCGGCGGGCGATCTCGGCCTTGAAACTGGCCAGGCGCTCCAGGCGCGAGCTGGTGCCGTCAGTGGCTTCGCTGATCAGCAGCAGCTCGCGGTAGCCCTGTTGCTCCAGATGGTGCACGGCCATGCGTACCGCTGCCGGGTTATCCAGGCCCACCAGGTCGCTGCGCAGCGGCTCGACTTTGCGGTCCACCAGCACCAGGGGCATTTCCCGTTGCAGTTCCAGCAGTTGGTCGAGGTGATGGCCGAGGGTGTTCACGATCAGGCCTTCGATGTTGTACGAGCGCAGTGCCGCCAGGTGCTGGCGCTCCTGCTCGTCGTCGCGGTCGGTGTTGCACACCACCAGGCTGTAGCCGTGCTGGCGGCAGGCGGTTTCGACGCCGTGCATCACGGCGATGGAATAGGGGTTGCGGATATCGGCCACCAGCATGCCGATCAGACGGGTGCGGCCACGTTTGAGGCCTCGCGCCATCTGGTTGGGGCGGTAGCCGAGTTGGTCGATGGCCTGCTCGATGCGCAGGGCAATGGCATCCGAGAGCAGGGCGCGGTCTTCACCGATGAAACGCGAGACGCTGGCCTTGGACACGCCGGCGTGGCGGGCAACGTCGAGCATGGTCACGCGGCTGCGCTGGGCGGCGGAAAAAGTGGTCACGTGAGACGGCCTTTATTATTGGGAAGCTTCATATAAGCGGCGGCTGAAACCGGTTTCATGGAACACGTTATAACGCAGGTCGTCAAGGAAATGATGGTTTGGCCCAGACACGCCATTCCGACGAGTGGCCGCGCCACCTGTTATTTCTGACAGTTTCGCAGGCGCGTCGTTGAGTATTTAATTTCCTCACGTTGCAACCTGCCGCACCATTGAGGAAGTCGTCATGTCTCGCACACCCATTCCTGACACCAAGACCGTTGATTCAGCGCTTCCAGGGGTGCTGAGCCTGCTCCCGATACGCATTCCCGGTGTTAACCCTGCGGATCCCACTGGCTTGATACCGGCGGGGCTGATGCTTGCGCCGCTTCGAGTGTTGATCCCAATGTGGGTGCCGCCCCCTGAGCCGTTGGACACACCTCATAAAATCAAGCTCTTTTGGGCGAGGGCCGGTGTGGTGGTTTATTCCCGCGGTCTAGACGTCAACTCGCCGCCGCCGCCGCTCCCTGCCGAGCAGGAGATGTTTATACCGTTAGAAGTGCTGCGTGCGCAGTCTGGCCCGGTTGAATTGTACTACTCAGTCACTGATTCATTTGGTGGAGAGACTGTTCTCGATCCCAAACGAACACTGACAGTCGATATGAACGCCCCGGGGTTGCTGAACCCGGCGGATCACCTGGAGTTTGTTGTAACACCTTCACCCGTCATGGATGAGGACTACTTGAGCAATAACCCGCAAGTAGCTTTTGAAGTCCCTGTTTATACGGGGCGGGATGACGGCGACGTCATTCATTTTTATCTGTCGAACTTAGCCAATCCTCCCATTGCGGGGGAGGACGGTATGTTTGAGCTGGTCTCCAGTACTGATCCCTTGATCGCTGTGTTGCCTGCCGATGTGTTTCGCACACTAAGTAACGGTGCCGCGTACATTTTCTTCCGGATTTTTGATAGGGCCGGCAACTTCAGCGACCGCAGTGCGGGTCTACCGTTTCAATTGGCATTGACCCCACTGCCGGGTAACTTGCCTTTGCCGCAAATTGTCCCGCCTCGCTACGACGACTTACTGATCAATCGCGAAGACGCCAGGGCCGGAGTGTTTGTCAGGATACGTGCTTACACCGGCTGGGCGCCCACGGATCATGTCATCGTGTATTGGAAAGGCCGCCCCACCGCCGTGCAACCAGTCAACGGTTTTCCCTGTGACGTCGAGATACCGTGGAGTGTCTTGCGCGGCCCCCTGACTGACGTATTAATCGCCGAAACGATTCCGGTCCGCTATGAAATCATCCGTGGCATGCTGCCACCGTTTCCGTCCTTCAATATTCTGGTGAATGTGAACCTGACTGTCGCCGGGCAGGACCATGCCAATGCGCCGGCACTGCTTAATCCGGATTTGCCCATCGCGCAAGTGTGGGGGTTAACCTCCAACACTCAGAACGTTGTCAACCATCTTGACAACCCGGCAGGCGCACGCGCTCGTGTGCTGCTTTATGAGAACCCCGAGCCCGGACAGATTCTTCGGTTCTTTTGGAATGGGGCAGGGCCGGTCGCTACCTACACCGTACAATTTGGGGATGTAGAAGGGCAGCTGGTGTTTTCCAGCGTGATTCCCTGGGCCGTAATGGAAGGCGTCATTAACCCGGCCTTGCCGGTGCATTACACCACCAGCAACGGGGTTAATGATCAGCGCTCTTCCAATACGTTGGTGAATGTCAACACGGGGGCGTTGCTCCAATTTAACGCCCCCGTGCTTAAACACTCGTTGGTGGGCTCCGCCGCTAAATTGTCGTGCTGTTCCAAGCCTGAAATTTTCGATGGTGTTGGCTGGCATGTCTTGCCCGATCCGCGATTTGAGCTTAACGATGTGGTGAGGCTGTTGTGGGAAGGCTTCCCTAATAATGGATGGGAACCGCCGGTTATTGATGAGTCCAGATACGCCGAAAACCAGACATTCTTCACGTTGGAACAATTGGAGAGTGGCTTGCATTTCCTTGTTCAGCCCTATGAAGAAAAAGTGGTTCCAATGCGCGACCACGGTACCGCGCAAGTTTGGTTCCAAGTAAGGCGTGGCGGTGCACTCATTGGTGAATCATTGCCTAGACGTATCCGTATCGATCTCAACTATCCTGCGGGCGGGTATTGCCAGGCAGGCGATGAGATTCAGTGCTCAAACGACGGAGACCCGACCCGCGTTGAGGCTAAGAACAACTAGAGGCTCATTCCGATCTGGTAATAACGTTGTAATCAGCTGTTTGTTTAAAGTAAATCGCCCCACCGGTGAGGCAGTTGCGATGTTCAATCGTGTGCTGTCGCACGCCTTGAGAACGCTGTGTTAGTTAACCAACGCTGGAGAATAATGATGGAAAAGAAAACGCTGGAACTTATCCGTTGCTTTGAAACTCGTCGTCGAGCAGCCCCTCAATTGAATGCCTTGCCCGATGGTTCCTACGAGGGCCAGGTGTCGGGGTTTCCCGGTTTAATCAATCGCAATACCGCGCTCAAAGAAACCATGGAATTTTTAATTCCTCGTTGGGATGATTTCAGTACGGACCAAAGTTTCCCGGACACTGTGAGTGTGTGGATGTGGCCATTGGATGACCCTCGACCGGCCGACCCATTCACGACATTTACGGTGTCCTCCCCCCCGGCAACCGGTGTGCCGGTCAATATTGCACTGGCGCGGCGGCCACCTGGCGTTCACCTCTTGCTATACAGCGTATTCGTTGACAACGTCGGTAATACCAGTGAATCGTTACCTCAGCCGCTGATCGTTGACCTTGCGGGTCCTTATTACAGCCACGTGGGGCCGATCCCTGCGCCGCTGCCTCCGGCAGATTTGCCAACGCCTGCCACCTTGGCGTATTTCCAAGGGTTGCCTAATGAAACCGCGCTGTTTTCTGTGCCTGATTATGTGGCGAACGGGCGGGCAGAGGGTGACTATGTCTTGTTGTACTACAACAATTCGGATACGCCCTATCTGCCTACCGCTGGCAGTAGCGATCCGAAATGGGTGCTTCCTACCAATTTGACAATCCCCTTGCCATTGTCGGTTGTCCAAGGCAGTGAAGATGGATTGCGCAGTTTGCGCTACGAGTTGTACGACGCGGCGGGCAACCCTGCGAGACTGTCGTCCCAGTTTGTTTTTGATGTGGGGCTGTTTCCTGCGCCAACTAACTTCAAGGCGCCCACTGTCGATTTGGCGGTACCCGGCGATCAACTGATTGATCGTAACGACGCCGCGCAACTCAATGGCGCGATCATTCGTATACCGGCCTACGACAACTTTCTGCGAGGAATTGACGGTGACATTCTCAGTGTGACCTTGACAACCTCTTTGGGCTCACGAACGCTGCCCGATGTGCCGCTGGGCAGCAATGCTTTTCCGGTGCCGGTACATGCTGACTATCCAACCCTGCTTCAGATTTATGGGGCGACGGAAGGGGCATTGGAGACGACCGTTTCCTACGTCGTCAAACGTCGCTCAGTCAACTACTCTTCGCTGTTGACCGCACTAACGGACCTGGACCTCTTCGTGGTGGGACCAACCAATCCGGACGAGCCGAGCCTGATCAACCCTAATCTGAACGTGGCATTGGTCAAGGGCGAGGATGCATCAGGTGTTGAGGGTGCGGATAATGAGCTGACGCCTGAGCACGCAAACCGGCCAGCCAATGTACATATAACGCTGTGGGACACTCCCCCCACGCCCGACGCCAGTCCCTTCACGATCTATCTCTATTACGAGGGCGTATTGGCTGACACCCTGTTCGTACCCAGCGGTATGGCATCTCAGGAGGTAACGCTGCAGATCCCGTGGAACATCATTGCCGATCATAGCAATGGAACGAAGAGGGTGCATTACACCATCGGCTCGACAGGCACTTCGAACAGGCAATATTCGCCCACAACCCCAGTAGAGGTCACGGCCAACATCATTTCACTCCTTGCTCCAACTATTCGTAAACTGGTAGGCGGCGGAGATGGAATTGTCAATTGCACCAGCTTCGTGCCCGCACTGGGCAATATCGTAGTTCATGTTAAGCCCTCAGAGCATTTCACCTTGAACATGATTGTCAGGGTGCATTGGCGAGGTTACCGGGATGACTTGGGTGCGGACGAAGTCACTGCAGTCTATGGATTCAAGGACTCGCCGCCGCTGACGCAAGCCATGTTGAACGCTGGATTCGAGGTCGAACTGGAGGACTACTTCACACGCTTCAAACCGATTCAACCCACTACCGCTGACCGGCTCGCCGGTTCAGCCAGGGTTCACTACACCATTACGTTGCATGGCGAAACGGTTTCTTCCGCTGAAGCCACACCACGGGTGCGTGGCCATCTAGTAGGCGGGACTAACGTGACTTTCTGCGACGGAACCCCCGTGCCGGCACCGTAGGGGTCTCAGTTGTCGCCAAAGGGAGGCACGGCCTCCCTTTGGCGTTTTTTATAACGATCTTTGGACGCTGGGCATCCCTTGGTCAGGATTACTTGCCGTGTAGCCCTTTAATGACGGCACTTGGGATTAGTCCTACATAAAGTGGTAACCACTCTGGATAACTTTGGCGGCGTTCGATTGGCAGGGTCCCACGTACTTTGGAACCGGCCAGTTTCTTCCGTAATGGAATGCCAACCCAGAGGTTCGTTACATGTCATCCGTATTCAATTTCAAACCTTCGCCCTTGAGTCTCGCACTGAGAGTCAAGGCTGTCACCCTGCTCATGGTTATGGCTCATGCAGCCGAAGCCCGAGTGGTCACCGGGCCTGACGAGTATGTCCGCCCAGGTCCCGCACCGGATCGTTTTGAATTACTCCCAGGTTCCGGTCTGACGGTCGAGGGTGCTGTCACCAAGGATATTCGCGCTCGATCCGCTACATTGACGGTCACGCCGGGCAGTTCTACCCAAGATATTACTGCGACTGATTCGCAGGTCCGCATCAGCGGCTCCGACGTCATCGCTCGCAGCACGGCCAACGCTGCTGTTCATGCTGTCGGCGGCAGCAACGTGTTGATCAGCGACAGTAATGTCATTCATAGCAACGGTACTGCTTTGATGGCTGGACGCTCCTTGGGCGGGATCGATGGCTCCAATATCAAAGTGGTCAATAGCACCATCACCGGCACCAATCGCGGCGCGAGTGCCAGCGCCTACAGCGTGCTGGATTTTACCGGCTCTCGCATCGAGGCGACGAACGCCAATGGCGTTGGTGTTTCACTGATGAGCGGACAAGCCTTCGCCACCCAAAGCCACATTGTGGGAGGGGCAAATGGTGTGCAAATGGGCATTGACGGCTCCTCCGGCGTGCTGGACAGCACACTGGTACTGGAGGGGTCCAGCGTCCAAGGCACGAATGGCGCGGCGATCCTCGCAAGGGCCGGTACTAAGGCCGATATCCAGGTGCGCAACGGTTCGACCCTTACCGGCGGCAACGGCAATATCCTGGAAGTCACCGGTGGGTCCACCGCCAACATGAACGTCGACTTCAGCTATCTGATCGGCGATGTAATGGTCGAAGAAGGCAGCACCGCCACGTTGCAACTCAACAACGGTTCGTCGCTCACCGGCCAGCTGAAAAACGTGGCCGAGCTGAGCGTGAATACTGCTTCGCAGTGGGTGCTGGTGGGTGACAGTACTGTCGAGGCCTTGAAGATGGGCGGCGGTGCCGTGCACTTCGGCGCGCCGGATGAATTCTACCAACTGGACGTGAAGAGCCTGGAAGGCAATGGCACCTTCGTCATGCACACCGACTTCTCCACTCACCAGACGGACTTCCTCAATGTGGAAGGCCGTGCCGAAGGCAACCATAGCCTGTTGCTGAACGCCACCGGTTCGGAGCTGGCCAGTGGCGAGCAGATCAAGGTGGTGCACACCGAGGGCGGTGACGCACACTTCTCCCTGGTGGGCGATACCGTGGATATCGGCGCCTACGCCTATGGTTTGCAGAAGGATGGCACCGACTGGTTGCTGGACCCGACGCGCAAAGGCACCAGCACCAGCGCCCATTCGGTACTGGCCTTGTTCAACAGCGCGCCGACCGTGTTATACGGCGAGTCGTCCATCCTGCGTACTCGCATGGGGGAACTGCGTTTCAGCGAAGGCAAGAACAACGGCCTGTGGATGCGCAGCTATGGCAACAAGCACGAAGTGGCCGCGAACAAGAACGGCGCCGGCTATTCGCAAACGCAAAAGGGTTTCACCATCGGTGCCGATGCGCCGTTGTCCAGCGGCGACGGCCAGTGGCTGGCGGGTGTGATGGCCGGTCACAGCTCCTCGGACCTGAGCCTCACCCGTGGCAGCAAAGGCGAGGTCAAGAGCTACTATCTGGGGGCCTACGCCACTTGGCTGGATGACGAGAGCGGTCTGTATTTCGATGCCGTCGCCAAGCTCAACCGCTTGCACAACGATGTCGATGTGACCATGAGCGATGGCAAGAAGGCCAAGGGCAGCTACGCGCAGAATGCGGTAGGTGCTTCGGCGGAGGTCGGTCGCCACATCAAGCTGGACAACGATTTCTTCGTTGAACCTTACGGCCAATTGGCGGCGACGATTACTCAGGCGCAGAGCTATGAGCTGTCCAACGGTCTGCAGGCCAAGGGCGACCGTTCCAGTTCCGTGGTCGGTAAGGTCGGCGTAACCGCTGGTATGGACATTCAGCTGGAAAGCGGCGGTGTGTTGCAGCCGTACCTGCGTACGGCCGTTGCCCATGAGTTCGACCAGAGCAACAAGGTGTTCATCAACAACCAGAGTTTCAACAATGATCTGTCCGGTTCGCGCATCGAACTGGCAGCGGGTGTGGCCATGGCGGTCAGCAAGAACGTCAAGCTGCATGCGGACGTGGAAACCAGCAAGGGCAAGAAAATCGATCAGCCGTGGGGTGTCAACTTCGGCGTGCGTTACGATTTCTAAGGCACTTGTGTACTTCAACAACGGGAAGCTTCGGCTTCCCCTTTTTTTGTCTTCAAATCAGTACGCTCAGCCAGGTCGAACCCAGCAGCAGGGCCATGCTTCGGTTGAAGCGTTGCATGGCCTTGGCCGAGCGCAACACTCGACCCGACCCCGCGCCCAACATGGCCCAGACTCCGAGGCAGGGCAGGGACACCACGAAAAACACCAGGGACAGGTACAGCACCTGGCTCTGGCGTTCGGCGCCATGGCCGGCAAATACGCTGACCACCGCCAACGCCATCATCCAGGTCTTGGGGTTGACCAATTGCAGGCTGGCGGCGCCGGCCAGACCGAGGCGTTTTTGCGTCGAGCGCACACCGATGGCCTGGGCGGGCGTGCGGTAAATCTGCCAGGCCAGATAGCTCAGCCAAGCCACCCCGGCCCATTGCATCGCCAGTTGCACCCTGGGCAGCCGAACCAGAGACTCGCCCACGCCCGAGCCCACCAGCAACACGATGCCCGCCGCGCCGGCGCCCGCGCCGAAAATGATCGGCAACGCGGCCTTGAAGCCATACCGCGCGCTGTTGCTGAGCACCAGGATATTGGTAGGGCCGGGGGTGATCGAAGCCACGAAAGCGAACAGCATGAACGGCAGCAAAGTGGACAACATGGCGGGTGACTCCGGTAAACCAATCGATGGAGTCGATCTTCACAAGCCGCCGGGTTATCTGTCTGGAAGATTTGAGCAGCGCCTGCGGTAGGCGGCGGGGGTCAGGCCATAGGCGCGCATAAACCAGCGGCCCATGTGGCTCTGGTCGGCGAAGCCCAGGGCAATCGCCACATCGGCGGGTTGTTCGCCCTTGGCCAGTAAATGCCGGGCACGGGCCAGGCGCAGTTGCACCAGGTAGGCATGGGGCGGCAGGCCGAACGCGCTTTTGAAGGCGCGGCTCAAGCGAAAGCGGTCGACGCCGCAGGCCAGCGCCAGTTCGTGCATGCCCACGTCGTGATGCAGGTGCGCATGCAGGTATTCCCGAGCCTTGTGGGCCACCTGCGGCAGACGCGGATCGTCGCCGTAGCGTGTGCGCCAGTGAAGGTGTCCGGTGAGGCGTTCGAGCAATTGGTCCATGGCGCGCTGGCGTACGATGCGCAACTCGCCGCGGTGCAGGGTCTGGAACGCTTGGCTGGTGGCGAAAGCCAGGCGTGGGTCGTCGGCCAGGGTGCTGACGAAACTCAGCTGGCTGTCGACCGGTGCCTCTTCGAATACGGTGCTCACTTCCCGTGTCAGCCAATGCGGGTCGAGGTAGAGCATGTGATAGGTAAAACCGTCGGCGGTCGGCGCGTCGCCGTCATGCAGCTCGCCGGGCTCCACCAGGAACACCTGGCCGGGCACGCTGTCGTGGCGGGTGCGGCGGCAATTGAATTGCTGCACGCCTTGCTCGGTCACGCCGATCAGGTAGCTGTCATGCCAGTGGGGGTCGTAGGCGTGGCCTTCGAAATGCGCGCGCAGCGTTTCGATGCCGGTGTCGGTGTCCTGGGACAGGTCGATCCAATTGTGCGCGGTCATAACCCCCTCGACGGTGTGTAAAACGGTATTAGCGGCCCGTGCGGCATGGGCGTCTAGAAGGTTTATGCAGCCTAGCCGAACAGGCCGGCGGCGATGTTGATCGAGAAACCCAGGATCGCGGTGTTGAACAGAAACCCGATCAGCGATTGTCCCAACACCACCTTGCGCATACCACGGGTCGCCACGCCCACGTCGGAGGTCTGCACGGCCACGCCGATGGTGAAGGAGAAGTACAGAAAGTCCCAATAGTTGGGTGTGAGCAGGCCCTCGGCAAAGCGCAACGCCGGTTCCTTGCCGGTCCAGGTGTAATACAGGCGAGCGTAGTGCACGCTGAAAATCACCCCGATCAACAGCCACGAACCGATCACCGTCAAGCCGGTAAAACCGTAGTGCAGCAGGCGTGCCGAGGTTGCCAGGTCTTTGCTGCCCACCAGCTCGAAGGTGATGGTGGCCAGGCTCGCGATGGCGGCGATGCACACCGTGAACAGCACCAGCCCGGCATTCTCGTCTTCGACTTCGGCGATGCGCTTGACGTCCTCGGCCTTGGCCCGGCGCGTCAGCCACAACATCAGCAGCAGGTAGGTCCAGACGCCGGCATTCCAGCCGATCAGAATTTTGCCGGTGACGGTTCCGGACGGCGCCAGGATACCCACCGCAAGGCCAAGGACGGCGGCGGCGGAGAGACGCGGATGGGTGCGGGCAAGGAAGGGCATGGCGCTCACGATTCGGGGGAATAGTGAGCAACATAGGTTGAGCAGCTGCAGGCTGCAAGCTTCAAGCGGCAAGTTGAAGCAAGGGTGCTCCGGCTGGCCGCTTGAAGCTGACAGTCAGCGACTGCGCTTGCGCACCAGCTTCATCACCACCACAAAGAACACCGGTACAAACACCACCGCCAAGGTCGCGGTGACCATCCCGCCGATTACCCCGGTACCAATCGCCTGCTGGCTCGCCGAGCTGGCCCCGGTGGCAATGGCCAGCGGCACCACGCCAAGGATGAACGCCAGCGAGGTCATGATGATCGGCCGCAACCGCAACCGCGCCGCCTTGAGGGTGGCATCGATCAGGTCTTCGCCCTGGTCATACAGGTCCTTGGCGAACTCGATGATCAGGATCGCGTTCTTCGCCGACAGGCCGATGATGGTGATCAGGCCCACCTTGAAAAACACATCGTTGGGCATACCGCGCAAGCTCACCGCCAGCACCGCGCCGAGCACGCCCAGCGGCACTACCAGCAATACCGAGGTCGGGATCGACCAGCTTTCATACAGCGCCGCCAGGCACAGGAACACGATCAGCAGCGACAGCCCCAGCAGTATCGGAGCCTGTGAGCCGGACAGGCGTTCCTGCAGCGACAGCCCGGTCCATTCCTGACCCAGGCCCGCCGGCAATTGGCTGACCAGGCGCTGGATTTCCGTCATTGCCTCGCCGGTGCTGTAGCCCGGTGCCGCCTCGCCGGAAATGGCGATGGCCGGATAGCCGTTGTAGCGCGTCAGTTGCGCCGGGCCCTGGGTCCACTTGGCTTGTACGAAGGCCGACAGCGGCACCATCTTGCCGGATTCGTTGCGCACATGGATCTTCAGCAGGTCCTCGACCTGGCTGCGCCGGTCGCCTTCGGCCTGCACCACCACGCGCTGCATGCGGCCCTGGTTGGGGAAGTCGTTGACATAGGCCGAGCCAATCGCCGAAGACAGCACATTGCCCACCTCGGCGAAGGACACCCCCAGCGCGTTGGCCTGCTTGCGGTCGACCTCCAACTGCACCTGGGGCGCCTCGGCCAGGGCGCTTTCGCGCACATTGGCCAGGATCGGGCTTTTCTCCGCCAGGGCCAGCAGTTCGGTGCGCGCCGCCATCAATGCGGCATGGCCGACGCCCCCGCGATCCTGCAGGCGGAACTCGAAACCACTGGACGTGCCCAGGCCATCCACCGGCGGCGGCAGCACCGCGTAGGCGATTGCGTCCTTGAGCTCGCTGAAGGCGCCATTGGCGCGCTCGGCAATCGAAGCGGCGGAATCGTCGCTGCCGCGCTGCGACCAGTCCTTGAGCGTGGTAAACGCCAGTGCCGCGTTCTGCCCCGAACCGGAGAAACTGAAACCCATGATCATGGTGGTATCGCCCACCCCCGGCTCGCCGGCGTTATGCGCTTCGATCTGCTCGGCCACCTGCACCGTGCGGTTCTTGCTGGCCCCCGGCGGCAGTTGGATATCGGTGATGGTGTAGCCCTGGTCCTCCACCGGCAGGAACGAGGCGGGCAGGCGCACGAACAGCACGCCCATGCCCACCAGCAGCACCAGGTAGATCAGCAGATAGCGGCCGCTGCGCTTGAGCGCATAAGCCACCCAACCGGTATAGCGCTCGGTGAGGCGCTCGAAGCGCTGGTTGAACCAGCCGAAGAAGCCGCCCTTGGCATGGTGCTCGCCCTTGGCGATCGGCTTGAGCAATGTGGCGCACAGCGCCGGGGTCAAGGTCAGGGCAAGAAACGCCGAGAACAGGATCGAGGTGGCCATCGACAGTGAGAACTGCTGGTAGATCACCCCCACGGACCCAGCCATGAACGCCATCGGCAGGAACACCGCCACCAGCACCAGGGTAATGCCGATGATCGCGCCGGTGATCTGGCCCATGGCCTTACGCGTCGCTTCCTTGGGCGACAGGCCCTCGGTGACCATGATCCGTTCGACGTTCTCCACCACCACGATGGCGTCGTCCACCAGGATGCCGATGGCCAGCACCATGCCGAACATGGTCAGCACGTTGATCGAGAAGCCCAGCAGCAACATGGTGGCGAAGGTGCCCATCAACGCAATCGGCACCACCAGGGTCGGGATCAGGGTGTAGCGCACGTTCTGCAGGAACAGGAACATCACCGCGAACACCAGCGCCATGGCCTCCAGCAGGGTGTAGACCACCTTGGTGATCGAGACTTTGACGAAAGGCGAGGTGTCGTACGGGATCTTGTATTCCACGTTCGCCGGAAAATACCGCGACAGCTCGTCCATCTTCGCCCGCACCAGGGTTGCGGTGTTCAGCGCATTGGCGCCCGGTGCCAACTGCACGCTGACGGCGGTGGAGGGTTTGCCGTTCAGGCGCGTGGAAAACTGGTATTCCTGGCTGCCGATTTCCACCCGCGCCACATCGCCGATGCGCACGGTGGAGCCGTCCGGGTTGGCCTTGAGCACGATGTCGGCGAATTCCGCCGGGGTCGACAACTGGCCTTTGACCAGGATCGCAGCGGTGATTTCCTGGGTGTTGGTGCCCGGCAAGTCGCCGATACTGCCGGCCGAGACTTGGGCGTTCTGCGCGGCGATGGCGGCGTTCACGTCGGCCGGGGTCAGGTTGAAGCCGATCAGCTTCTGCGGGTCGATCCAGATGCGCATGGCGCGCTCGGCGCCGTACAGTTGGGCCTTGCCCACCCCGTCCAGGCGCTTGAGTTCGTTCATCACGTTGCGCGCCAGGTAATCGCTGAGCGCGACGTCATCGAGCTTGCCGTCGTTGGAGGTGAGGGTCACCAGCAGCAGGAAGCCCGCGGAGACTTTTTCCACCTGCAGACCCTGTTGCGTCACGGCCTGGGGCAAGCGCGGCTCCACGGCCTTGAGGCGGTTCTGCACATCCACCTGGGCCATTTCCGGGTTGGTGCCGGGTTGGAAGGTGGCGGTGATCGTCGCCGAACCCAGGCTGCTCTGGGATTCGAAATACAACAGGTGATCGGCGCCGTTGAGTTCCTGTTCGATCAGGCTCACCACGCTCTCATCCAGGGTCTGCGCCGAGGCACCGGGGTACACCGCGTAAATTTCCACTTTCGGCGGCGCAACGTTGGGGTATTGGGCCACCGGCAATTGCGGGATGGCCAGCAGGCCGGCGAGCAGAATGAACAGGGCCACCACCCAGGCGAAGACCGGGCGGTCGATGAAAAACTGCGGCATGCTCAGGAATCCTTCTTGGCCAGCTTGGCCGGGCTGTCGTCCACTTGGACTTTCTCACCGGGCCGCGCGTGCTGCAGGCCTTCCACGATGATGCGGTCACCGGGTTTGAGGCCATGGCTGACCACCCAGCGATCGCCGACCACCGCGCCCAGTTCCACCGGTTGCTGGCTTACGGTCTGCTCGGCGTCCAGCAGCAGTACCATGGGGATGCCGGCGCTGTCGCGGGTGATGGCGCGCTGCGGCACGCTCAGGCCTTGGGTATCCACGGCCTGTTCCAGGCGCACCCGCACGAAGCTGCCGGGCAGCAGGTCCAGGTCCGGGTTGGGGAACTCGCTGCGCAGGATGATCTGCCCGGTGCCCGGGTCGACGCTGATTTCAGCGAACAGTAGTTTGCCCGGCAGCGGGTAGAGGCTGCCGTCATCCAGGATCAACGTGGCCTTGGCCTGGTCCTGGCCGACCTGCTTCAGGCTGCCGGCGCGAAAGGCGCGGCGCAGGTCGTTCAGCTCACGGGTGGATTGGGTGAGGTCGGCGTGAATCGGGTCCAGTTGCTGGATGATCGCCAGTGGCGTGGCTTCGTTCTGGCCGACCAATGCGCCTTCGGTGACCAGCGCGCGGCCGATGCGTCCGGAAATCGGTGCGGTCACGGTGGCGTAGCCCAGGTTCAGCCTGGCGCGCTCGACGGCGGCTTTGTTGGCGGCGACTTCGGCTTGGGTCTGGCGTACGGCGGCGCGGGCGTTGTCGTAGTCCTGGCCACTGATGGCGTTGCCTTCCACCAACTGGCTGTAGCGCTGTTCCTGCAGGCGCGCCTGGAACGCATTGGCCTCGGCCTTGCTCAGATTGGCCTTGGCGCTGTCCAGGTCGGCCTTGAAGGGGGCCGGGTCAATGCGAAACAACACGTCGCCCTGTTTGACGTCGTGGCCTTCCTTGAACACCTGTTGCATCACCACGCCGGCCACCCGCGCGCGCACTTCGGCGATGCGCGGCGCGGCAATGCGCCCGCTCAATTCGCTGCTGATGGACAGGGGTTTGGCCTCAAGGGTTTCGATGCGCACTTTGGCCACGGGCATTTCCGGCGTTTCGTCGGCCGACTGGTCACAGGCACTCAGGGCCAGCGTCAGGGCCAGCAGGCAAAACGGCGCAAACAGATTCTTCGACATGCTCTTATCCCAATAATGACTGGCGCATCCTAAAGGCACCTGCGCCGTGGTGCTGTGAAGCTGTGTAGGTCGTCTGTGAAGAAATGTAAGGTGCGGCGCGCGGGGCGCCGAGGGCGTATATCCTTGCACAATCCTGCAAACATTGAAGATCCAACATGGGAGGGGGAAAGCCTCCTCCCAAAGTGGGTTTGTGTACGACACATCACTGCATTTTTTGGAAACACCTTCATGCCCAACATCCTTCTGGTGGAAGACGACGCCGCACTATCCGAGCTGATCGCCAGCTACCTGGAACGCAACGGCTACCACGTCAACGTGCTCAGCCGTGGCGACCTGGTGCAAGAACGCGCGCGCCGCGATCCGCCGGACCTGGTGATTCTCGACCTGATGCTGCCGGGGCTTGACGGCCTGCAGGTGTGCCGCCTGCTGCGCGCCGATTCGGCCTGCCTGCCGATCCTGATGCTCACCGCGCGCGACGACAGCCACGACCAGGTGCTGGGCCTGGAAATGGGCGCCGATGACTACGTCACCAAACCCTGCGAACCCCGCGTGCTGCTGGCGCGGGTGCGTACCTTGCTGCGCCGCAGCAGTTTGTCCGAGCCCCAGGTGGCCAACGACCGGATCCTGATGGGCAACCTGTGCATCGACCTGTCGGAGCGCACCGTGACCTGGCGCGACCAGGCGGTGGAGCTGTCCAGCGGCGAATACAACCTGCTGGTGGTGCTGGCGCGGCACGCCGGCGAAGTGCTCAGCCGCGACCAGATCCTGCAACGCCTGCGCGGTATCGAGTTCAACGGCACCGACCGCTCGGTGGACGTGGCCATCTCCAAGCTGCGGCGCAAGTTCGACGACCATGCCGGCGAAGCCCGCAAGATCAAAACGGTGTGGGGCAAGGGCTACCTGTTCAGCCGTTCCGAGTGGGAATGCTGAACCATGCTGCGCGTGCTGATTCGCCTCTTCCTGATCACCATCGTCACCTATAGCGCCGCGATCTACCTGATTCCCAAGCTGGTGATCCAGCTGTTCGAACACCGTTACCTGAACTACAACATCGAGCAGACCCGTGGCCAGCAGCACCTGATCGTCAAGCAGTACCAGCGTGCACCGGTGGAGCGCTGGTCCCAGGTGACCGAGCAACTGGGGCGTGACTTCGCCCCGCTGAGCGTGCAATTGCTGCTGCGCCAGGACGCGAGCTATACCCCGGAAGAAGCGCGTTTGCTGGAGCAGGGCAGACCGGTGGTGCGCCTGGGCGAGTGGGGCTGGATGGAAGAGATCAGCTCGCCGATCAACGATCAGTTCGTGGTCAAGCTGACCGTCCCGCCGGACCCGCTGGACATGAACCTGCTGTATTGGGCGATCAACGTGCTGATCGTCGCGGCGCTGCTGGTGTGCCTGCTGGCCTGGTTGCGCCCGCACTGGCGCGATCTGGAACGCTTGAAAAGCACCGCCGCGCAGTTGGGCCAGGGTAACCTGACGGAGCGCACGGGCGTTCCCGCCCATTCCAGTATCGGCAGCCTGGCGGCGGTGTTCGACACCATGGCCGACGACATCGAGCACCTGCTCAATCAGCAGCGCGATCTGCTCAACGCGGTCTCCCACGAACTGCGCACGCCGCTCACGCGTCTGGATTTCGGCCTGGCCCTGGCGCTTTCCGAAGACCTGCCCCCAGCCAGTCGCGAGCGTCTGCACGGCCTGGTGGCGCATATTCGCGAGCTGGATGAGCTGGTGCTGGAACTGCTGTCCTACAGCCGCCTGCAGAACCCGGCGCAGTTGCCGGAGCGGGTGGACGTGGTGCTCGATGAATTTATCGACAGCGTGCTGGGCAGCGTCGACGACGAACTGGAAAACCCCGAAATTGTCATCGACGTGGTGCTCGACTGCGCCATCGAGCGTTTCAGCCTTGACCCGCGCCTCACCGCCCGCGCGTTGCAGAATCTGTTGCGCAACGCCACGCGCTATTGCGAAACACGCATCCAGGTGGGCGTCAAGGTGTGCCCCAAGGGCTGCGAAATCTGGGTGGACGATGACGGCATCGGCATTCCGCTGGACCAGCGAGAGCGTATCTTCGAACCGTTCTACCGTCTCGACCGTAGCCGCGACCGCGCCACCGGCGGCTTCGGCCTGGGCCTGGCCATCAGTCGGCGCGCGCTGGAGGCCCAGGGCGGCACGCTCACGGCGCAGGCGTCACCGCTGGGCGGCGCGCGGTTTCGGGTGTGGTTGCCCAGCAGCGCGAGCTGATCGGCCTGCAGGCAGGTGAGCAAAAGAGCATACTGTGGCCCCGTTTTACCCGAGGAGAGATTGGCCATGACTGCCGTTCACGCGTCTGCTCAACTAGGTTTCTCAACCCAGGCCGCCACCTACGCCCAGGGGCGTCCGGATTACCCCCGCCAGCTCACGGGCTGGCTCAGCGAGACGCTGGGGGTTACCAGCCAGTCGACGGTGATCGACCTGGGCGCCGGCACCGGCAAGTTCACGCGGTTGCTCAGCAGCCTGGCGCCGACGCTTATCGCCGTAGAACCCGTGGCACAGATGGGCGAGCAACTGCTCAAGGCATTGCCCGGTGTACGTCTGGTTTCCGGTACCGCCGACGCCATGCCCCTGGACACCGCGAGTGCCGACGTCGTCGTGTGTGCGCAGGCCTTCCACTGGTTCGCCACACAGGCGGCATTGGCGCAAATTCACCGTGTACTCAAGCCCGATGGGCGCCTGGGCCTGGTGTGGAATGTGCGCGACGAGTCGGTGGACTGGGTGGCGGCGATCACCGAGATCATCACGCCTTATGAAGGCGACACTCCACGGTTCCACACCGGCCATTGGCGTAATGCCTTGCGCGGCGATTATTTTTCCATGCCCGAACTGACCTGTTTTGCCTACCAGCACGTAGGCAGCCCCCAGGAAGTGATCATCGATCGTTTCCTCTCGGTGAGTTTCATCGCGGCGCTGCCGGACCCGCAAAAAGCCAGCGTCACCGCGCAACTGCGCACCCTGATCGACACCCATCCCGACCTGCGCGGGCGTGAGACCGTAGCGTTTCCGTACCAGACGCAGGCCTACCTGTGTCGGCGGCTGGCTTAAAAGGCATAAAGTCAGATCATATTGATATAAGTGGTTATAAGAAAAATCGCTATCCTGCGGCCAGAAATTTATATGGCCGCAGGTAGCTGTTCATGGAAGTGGGTAACGTTGGTTTCGTCATTGCCGGCCTGATCGTGGGTTTTATCGTCGGCATGACCGGCGTCGGTGGCGGCTCGTTGATGACGCCGATTCTGTTGTGGTTCGGCATCAACCCGGCCACCGCCGTGGGCACCGACCTGCTGTACGCCGCCATCACCAAATCCGGTGGCGTGCTGGTGCACAGCAGGAACAAAAACATCGACTGGACCATCACCGGCTGGCTGACCCTCGGCAGCGTGCCCGCCGTGCTGCTGACCCTGTGGTTCCTGGCTACCCTGCACACCGACCCCAGCACGATGAACGCGGTGATCAAGCAGGCCCTCGGTGTGGTGCTGCTGCTGACTGCGCTGGCGATCCTGTTCAAGAAAACCCTGTTGGCCTTCGCTCAGCGTCACGCGGGCGACAGCTACCACATGAACCCGCGCAACCTGAATGCCTTGACGGTGCTCACCGGCGCGATCCTCGGCACCATGGTTGCCTTGACGTCCATCGGCGCCGGCGCCCTGGGTACCGTGGCGCTGTTTATCCTCTATCCGTTCCTGGCCACGCGCCGCCTGGTGGGCACCGAAATCGCCCACGCCGTGCCGCTGACCCTGGTGGCGGGCCTTGGCCATGCCGGGATGGGCAATATGGACTGGCACCTGTTGGGGTTTCTGTTGATGGGCTCGTTGCCGGGGATTTACATCGGCAGCCACATGACCGGCAAGATCCCGGACGGTGTATTGCGTCCCTGCCTGGCGGTCATGTTGATGGCCGTCGGTTACAAGTTGGCGTTCTGAGGTGGGAGGGGGCAAACCCCTCCCACAGGGTTCCCCCGCTTTAGCTTTTCGCCGGGCCATTGCCGATCTGCCAAACGAACGGCGGTTCGGTGCCATTGATCACCCAGTCCCCCACAATCCGCGCCTTGTAGATCACCGGGTTGTGAGAGGACACGGTCCGCGCGTTACGCCAATGCCGGTCCAAACCCTTGCCCTGACGCACATCCGAGGCTCCCAGCGCATTGAACAGTTCGCTGGTGGCCCGCTGAATCAATTCCGACACCACCACCTGCGCCGTGGCCGATTCGATTTCGGCCGCCACATTGGCCTCACGCTCGGCCGCTTCATCCGCACCGAACCGCGCCAGGTACGCCCGCTGCGCCGGCTCCGCGGCCTTCAATGCGCTGGCTTCGGCGGCATATACCAGTGCGGCGACTTCGCCTACCACTTGTTGGATCTGTGCGTCCTGGCTCACATGGGCGGCATTGCCATGGCTGTAGATGCGCTTGCGACTGCGCACGTGGTGTGCCACGTCCTTGAGCGCCGCGCGGCCGATCCCGGCGAGGCTGGCCAGTAGCACCAGCTGATAAAACGCGGTCTGGTACTTGAAACGGGTGGCAAAGTCGATGACGTTTTCGGCTTCCACCACGGCATCGGTAAAGCGCGAAGTACCGCTGCCGGTGGTGCGTTGGCCAAAGCCGTCCCAGTCATCGCTGTGTACCACTCCGGGCTGGCGCGCGCGGGTGGCGGCAATCACGTCGCCGCCGGTGTCGCTGCGTTGGGCGTACACGTCGATCCAATCAGCGAAAATGCTCCCGGTGCTGTAGAACTTTTCGCCGTTGAGCGTCCACTGATCACCGTTCGGCGTGACCTGGGTTACCACATCGCCGATGGCGACGCTGCCAATTTCAGTCCAGGCGCAGCCGACGATCTCACCGTCGACGAAGCGCTTGAACCACAGGTCACGGCCAGCACCGGGCGCGGCATTCAGGCGGTCCTCGGCAAAGGCGAAGTGCCCGCGCAGGGCTTGGGGCACGTTGGAGTCGGCCTCTGCCAGCTCGATCAGCAGCGCGAATAACTGTGGCAGCGAGGCACCGCCGCCGCCGTACTCCACCGGCACGCGCACGGCGCCGAAGCCGGCTTCCTTCAACCATTGGATCGGCGCGTGAGGCAGGGTGCGGGTGTGTTCCCGTTCCAGCGCGCCCTCGGCGATGCGTTGGAAAGTCGGGCGAAAGCGCGCGGCCAGGGAGGCGTAGTCGACGCCGATGGAAAGCGGGTTGATGACGTGGTGTTCGGTCATGGAACGGTTCCTGGGCAGTGATCGGTGGCTTGTGTGTTTGCACAGTCCGTGCCGGGCGCCGAGCCCACTGTTTATGGGGGAGCGGGGCGCTCTGCTGTTGTTCCGGCAACAGCGATTCGACAAAACGGCCTCAACCGCGACAGTTGCGGCCAGGCGATCGTCGGGTTGAATGACCCGCGCAGACGGCCTGGCACGGGCGTTTGCCTGGGCTGGCACACTTGCTGCTCAACCCCTCGGTACATTCCTTGGTACGAGGTGCCGTTCGATGAGTCAGCAAGCCGTGAAATTTGCCTATTGGGTGCCCAACGTCAGCGGTGGGTTGGTGGTCAGCAAGATTGCGCAGCGCACCGACTGGGGGATCGACTACAACCGTAAGCTGGCGCAACTGGCCGAGGCGGCGGGCTTCGAGTATGGCCTGACCCAGATCCGCTTTACCGCCGGCTACGGCGCCGAGAGCCAGCATGAATCCGTGGCGTTCAGCCATGCCCTGCTGGCCGCCACCACCCGGCTCAAGGTGATCGCCGCGATCCTGCCGGGTCCTTGGCAGCCGGCGTTGGCGGCCAAGCAACTGGCAACCATCGACCAGCTCACCAACGGCCGTATCGCGGTCAATATCGTCAGCGGTTGGTTCAAGGGCGAGTTCCAGGCCATCGGCGAGCCTTGGCTGGAGCACGATGAGCGCTATCGCCGCTCCGAAGAATTCATTCAAGCCCTCAAGGGCATCTGGACCCAGGACAATTTCACCTTCAAGGGTGATTTCTACCGATTCAACAACTACACCCTCAAGCCCAAGCCCCTGGGCCAGCCGGAAGTGTTCCAGGGCGGCAGCTCGCGGGCAGCGCGGGACATGGCGGCGCGGGTGTCGGACTGGTACTTCACCAACGGCAACACCCTGGAAGGCATCAAGGCCCAGGTCGACGATATTCGCGCCAAGGCATCGGCCAACAACCATTCGGTCAAAATCGGGGTGAACGCCTTTGTGATCGCCCGCGACACCGAGGAGCAGGCCCGCGCCGTGCTGGCGGAAATCATCGACAAGGCCGACCTGCAAGCCGTGAACGCCTTCGGTGACGCGGCCCGGCAAGCGGGCAAAGCCTCGCCCGAAGGCGAGGGCAACTGGGCCAAATCCAGCTTTGAAGACCTGGTGCAGTACAACGACGGCTTCAAGACCAACCTGATCGGCACGCCGCAACAGATCGCCGAACGCATCGTCGCCCTTAAGGCCGTGGGCGTGGACCTGGTGCTGGCGGGGTTCCTGCACTTTCAGGAAGAAGTGGAGTATTTCGGCAAGCGCGTATTGCCGCTGGTGCGCGAACTGGAGGCCAAGGCGGGGGTCAGGCAGGTGGCGTGACGACCAGCGGCGAGCGCGCTAATCACTGCGCGGCAAGCACCTTCTCCAGCCGCAACGCCGCGCAGTTGTCCTCGTAATAGTCCGGCGTGCACGCAAGCCGTCGATAGCCCTTGCGTTCATACAGGGCCAGCGCGCCGAGGTTGTCCGTGCGCACCTCCAGCCGCAGTCGGGTACAGCGTTGTTGCACGCCGCAGGCTTCGATCCGCGCTAACAACTGCGCACCCAAGCCCAACCCTCGTGCGGGCTCGGCAATAGCGATGGAATACAACCGCGCCACGGCACTGCCGCGACGCAGCAGCACCAGCGCGTACCCTTGCAATTGGGCGTCACGTTCCGCCAGCCATAATTGGCCATTGGCGCGACGAACCATCCAGCGAAAACTGCGGGGCGACAGCCGGTCGCCGGTAAAACATTGTTGTTCCAACGCTGTTAGTGCAGGTATGTCATCGAGCGTCGCAATGCGAAAGCAAAGGGTCATATAACCACCGTAAAAGTTGCGTAATGAAACGGGACTTCTCAAAAAGATCGTGCTTAATAGAAAAGGTCCAGTTCTCTAAAGCGGATCAAATATTATGTCGGCGGTACACAGTCATTGGCGTGAAGTATCCGAGCAAAGCTGCGCGGCGACAATCACTTCCCCTCGTTATTTTGCACAAGTGCCTAAAGCCGCGAGTCAAGTCGTGATTATTGTGGAGCGCAAGGAAGATTGGGCGTCTTACTTGCCCAGCGAAGAGATGATCACCGCCCACGAATACCTGGAACAGACGCGCCAGAACGAGACGGGCAAGCGTGTACAGGTCATCAACCTGTGCCGCAGCTACAAGTATCTGGGGCATGGCTACTATTGTTCGCTGCTGGCCGAAGCGCGTGGGCACAAAGTGATTCCTTCCGTGCGTACCATCAGCGAACTGGCCAGAAAGTCACTGTATGGCTTGGCGTTGGATGATCTGGACAGAGTGCTCGATAAAACCCTGAGCCATCATCTTTACAGTAGTACCGAGGGTTTTACGCTGACGCTTTATTTCGGCCGAACGCCGATTGAGGCGTTACAGGAATTGGCCCGCCAGTTATTTGAAGCGTTCCCCTGTCCAATCCTCTTAGTTGAGTTCAAAAAGCACAACGGCTGGCATATCGTTGGGGTGAAGTCTGGTGTATTGCATAAGTTGCGCGACGATCAGGAAGATTATTTCGCCCATGCCCTCGACAACTTCAGCCGCAGGATTTGGCGCCAGCCGCGTTCGCGGCGCCTGGCCCGGTATGATCTGGCGATCCTGCACGATCCCCATGAACAGTTGCCGCCGTCCAACGCCCAAGCCCTGAACAACTTCATCCGAGTGGGCAGGGGCCTGGGCATCGACGTGGAACTGATCGAGCGCAAGGATTACGCGCGCCTGGCCGAATACGACGCCTTATTGATCCGCGAGACCACCAGCGTCGACAACCATACCTACCGTTTCGCCAAGAAAGCTGAAAGCGAAGGGCTGGTGGTGATGGACGACCCGACGTCGATCTTGCGCTGCACCAACAAGGTCTACCTTACCGACCTGCTCAACAGCCACCAATTGGGCATGCCCGCTACCGAGATTCTGTACAAGGAGCGACCGCAGGATTTTGAACGGGTCGGCGAACGCCTGGGGTTTCCGTTGGTGTTGAAGATCCCCGACGGCTGTTTTTCGCGCGGTGTCATCAAGGTCGAGAGCCAGGCCGCGCTGCTCAAGGCCACCGCTGAACTGTTCGAGCATTCGGTGCTGCTGCTGGCCCAGGAGTTTTTCTACACCGAGTACGACTGGCGTATCGGCGTGCTCAACCGCAAACCGATCTTTGCCTGCCAGTATTTTATGTCCAAGGGCCATTGGCAGATCTACAACCACAAGGCCATCGGCGCAGCGATCAACGGTGAATGCCGCACGCTGGCGGTACACGAAGCACCCAAGGCGGTGGTGGACCTGGCGGTGAAGACCGCCAACCTGATCGGCGACGGTCTCTACGGTGTCGACCTCAAGCAGTCTGGCGACAAAGTCGTGGTGATCGAGGTGAACGACAACCCCAACCTGGACGCCGGCATCGAGGATGCCTATCTACAAGACGATCTCTACAGCCTGGTGCTGGAGGAGTTCGTGCGGCGTCTGGAGTTGAAACGCCAGGGCCAGGTCTGGTAACGAGCGTGCCACCGGTTATGGGGTGGGCGATCGCTGGAGGGTCAGGACTTCGTAGCCGTCCGCTGTCACCGCCACGGTGTGTTCCCATTGGGCCGACAGGCTGTTGTCCCGGGTCACCACCGTCCAGCCATCCTTGAGACTGCGCACCTTGGCGCTGCCCTGGTTAAGCATCGGTTCGATGGTGAACACCATGCCTTCACGCAGCTCCAGCCCGGTGCCGGGGCGGCCGAAGTGCAGGATCTGCGGTTCTTCGTGCATCTGCCGGCCGATGCCATGGCCGCAGTATTCGCGCACCACGCTGTAGCCATTGGCCTGGGCATGGCTCTGAATGGCGTGACCGATATCGCCCAGGCGCGCACCGGGCTTGACCTGGCGGATACCGGCCCACATCGCCTCGAAGGTCGTCTCCACCAGGCGCCGGGCTTTGGGCGCGACAGTGCCGACCATATACATCTTGCTGGCGTCGGCGATAAAGCCACCTTTTTCCAGGGTGATGTCGATGTTGATGATGTCACCGTCCTTGAGCACATCCCTGGCGCTGGGCATGCCATGACAGACCACCTCGTTGATCGAGGTGTTGATGCAGAACGGATAGTCGTACTGGCCGAGGCTGGCGGGGCGGGCCTGCAGGTCGTTGCGGATGAAGGCTTCGACGGCCGTGTCCAGCGCCAGGGTCGAGCAGCCGGCGGCGACGCAGCCGTCGAGCATATCGAACACCTGGGCCAGCAGCCGACCGGATTCACGCATCACGGCCAGTTGAGCGGCGGTCTTGATCATCAGCTGCGCCCCCGGATCAGCTCGGGTTTGTCCAGCAGCAGTTTGTTGATCAGGTCGTTGTAGGTCAGGGTGGGGTTCAGTTCGGCGAGCAGGCCGACCTTGATCCAGAACTCGGCCTGGGCGTTGATGGAGCGGTCCATCGTCGCGCTGGCCAGGCGTAATTGTTCGTGCAGTTGATCGGTGATCTTAACGATGCCCATGGGATTCACTGTGCGGTTGGATATACGCAGCGTATACGTTTCGTATATTCGCGTAAAGCCGCGCAGGAACGATCTGCGCGCCGATGAATAGTTTCGATATGTTGCTGAAAGCCCCGGCGGACGACCGCGGCCGCTGGGTTAAACGTTTAATCGTGCCTATTCGCCGACGTTTTAAACGGCCCCAGGAAGTTCAAATTTTAGTTATA
This sequence comes from Pseudomonas sp. lyk4-R2A-8, assembly GCF_030209095.1. Lineage (NCBI taxonomy): Bacteria > Pseudomonadati > Pseudomonadota > Gammaproteobacteria > Pseudomonadales > Pseudomonadaceae > Pseudomonas > Pseudomonas sp. lyk4-R2A-8. The sequence goes on along the minus strand of NZ_JARVSS010000009.1, from coordinate 9,035 downwards.
TAAAACCCTGGCCTGCTTATGAGGAAAGGTTACAACGCGAAGCTGTTTTGCCAAGTACGCTTGCACAGTGATGGCGTCTTCCAAGGCCGGTAAGACGCCGCAGGCTTATGCCTGGCATAACGACAACAATCTGTTGGCTATTGAAAAAAGGAGAGGTTGGCCATGTTTTCGGAACTTGAATTACGCAGCATTATTGAAGGAAGTTTCCTGCCCAGGCGGTGCGAGTGCACCACAGCCGAAGACGCTTCGTTGACGATCAAGGTCTACGACGACAGCAACCGTGATCGGGTCGACCTGGAGGTCAAAGGGATCAAGGCGCAAGACCTCGTCAGCAGTCGCGCCATCTGCGAGTTGGTGATCGGGTTACGTAAGGACCTGAAACAACTCCACCAGCCCACTTTGCAAAGAGCAGGCGCACGCGGCTATTACTACTAGGTCGGCGGGCGAGCGGGCAGCATGAAAACCTCGGGCCTGGATTAACTCCAGGCCCTCTACGTTGCAAATCCGTGGATCGCCGAACCCCGGATTCACAGTCGAAAATGCGGATGTTCAGCCCAACTGCTGGCGATACGGCAGGTCGGGGCCGGTCTTGGTGCAGGTCAGCGCGGATGCGCGAATGGCAAAGCCCAGCATGGCGTCGATCTGTGCGCGGCTCAGCTGTTGCAGGCCGTGCACCGAATCCAGGTGGTGCTCGGTCAGCCAGGCAATCAACGCTGCCTGGAAGGTATCGCCGGCGCCCACAGTGTCGGCCATCACGATGTCCAGCGCCGGCTGTGACCAGCTGCCATGCTGGCGACTGAACGCAGTGGCCCCATCGCCGCCGCGGGTCAGGAACACCAACTGACAACGGTGCTGCAACCAGCCTTGCAGGACGCTTTCCGGCGATTGGCCGGGATAGAGCAGATGCAGGTCTTCGTCACTGACCTTGATCAGGTCGACATGCTTGACCAGTTCGGCGACGCGGTCGCGCCATAGTTGGATATCCGGCTGGGGGTTGAGCCGTACATTGGGGTCGAGGCTGATCAGACGCTGGCCGCTTTCGCGCTTGACCAGGCTCAGCAGGGTGTCGCCGATCGGTTGCACGACCAGCGAGAATGACCCCACATGCAATCCACGCACATTGTCGCCCAGTTGCGGTAAATGGCTTGGCTGCAATTGCCGGTCGGCGCAGCCGTCGCCGCGAAAACTGTACTGCGGCGAGCCGTTGGCACCCACGGCGACCATCGCCAGGGTGGTCGGCGCGGCGAACTCCACCAGGTAATCCTCGCTGACGCCTTCGTCCCGCAGCACCTGCAGCAGGCGCCGACCGAGGAAATCGCTGGACAACCCGCCGAACAGCCCTGCGTCGATGCCCAGGCGGCGCAGGCCCACGGCTACGTTGAACGGCGACCCACCGGCAATTGCCTTGTAATTGACCTTCGACGCCTTGCCGCTGGCATCTTCCTCGCTGAAGAAATCGAACAGCGCTTCACCACACACCAGATACATAATCGCTCGCTCTTAAAGGGTTGCCACGAGTTGCTGATAGCGCTCGTAAGCCTGTTGATAGGCGCTGACATGGGCCGCCACCGGCACGGTACGGCTGGCCGGGTCGACGCTCACGCATCTGTCGCAGAGGCTGGCCAGGGATTCGCCGGTCTGGCTCCACGCCGCCTGGATGGCTGCGCCGAGGGCGGCGGCCTCGCTTTGTTCGGTGCAGATCACTTCGGTGTGCATGATATCCGCGACCATCTGGCGCCACACCGGGCTTTTCGAGCCGCCGCCGATCAAGCGGATGCTCTGGCTTTGCAGGCCGGTCTGGCGCAGCAGGTCGAGCCCGTAGCGCAGGCCGAAGGTGGTGCCCTCGACCACCGCTCGGCACAGGTTGGCGCGGGTCAGGTTGGTCATGGTCAGGCCATGCAGGCTGCCGCTGGCGTGGGGCAGGGCGGGTACGCGTTCGCCGTTGAGAAACGGCAGCATGCTCACACCGTCGGCGCCGATGGGCGCGCGTTCGACCAAGGCATTGAAGGCAGGCAGGTCCAGCTCGAACAGCTCGCGGATCACGCCGGTGGCGTTGGTCAGGTTCATGGTGCAGATCAACGGCAACCAGCCGCCGCTGGAAGAACAGAACGTCGCCACCGAAGCCTGCGGGCTGACGTTGGGCTGGTCGGCAAAGGCATACACGGTGCCGGACGAGCCCAGGCTCATGGTAATCACCCCCGGCGCAATATTACCGGTGCCGATGGCGCCCATCATATTGTCGCCGCCGCCGCTGGAGACCACGGCATGGGGGTTGATGCCCAACCGCTCGGCGATGGCCGGCAGGATCGTGCCGACGCTTTGATCGGCCTCGATCAACGGCGGCAGCGCCTGCTCCAGGCGGCCGCTCGGGTCGATGTGCCGAAGCAGGTCCACATCCCACTCACGGCGGCGCACATTGAAGTACCCGGTGCCCGACGCATCGCCATACTCGGCGACGGCGCGGCCGGTGAGCCAGTAGTTGAGGTAATCGTGGGGCAGCAGGATATGGGCGATGCGGGCGAAGAGCTCCGGGTGCTGTTCGCGCGTCCACAACAGTTTGGAGACGGTGTAGCCCGGTGCGATCGCCACGCCCAGGCGTTCCAGCGAACCACGCTCGCCGCCGAGGTGCGCCAGCAGGCGGTCATTCTCGGCGGTCGTCTCGGTGTCGCACCACAGCTTGGCCGGGCGCAGTACCTGGCCGTGCTCATCCAGCAGCACCAGGCCGTGCTGCTGGCCGGATACGCCAATGCCGAGGATGGCCTGGCCGTCGACACCGGCTTGTTGCAGGGCACGATGGGTGGCCGCAGTGAACGCATCCAGCCATTCCTGAGTGTGCTGTTCGCGACGGCCGTTGGCACCGCTGATCAGGGTATGGGGCGCAGCGCCAAGGCCCAGGACCTGGCCGCTGGACGCGTCGAGGACGATGGCTTTGGTGCCCTGAGTGCCGCAATCGATGCCGAGGAACAGGTTTTGCTGGGTCATGAGGGTGTGCTCAGCATTATTGTTGGACGTTAAATGCTATCCCAATGTGGGAGGGGGCTTGCCCCTCCCACATTTCTAAGCCGGTTTCTTCAGTAACTGCTGCAGGGTTTTGGTCACGCCGTTATCGCGCAAGCTGGCAAAACACCGCTCAAACGCTGCCACAAACGCAGGCGAATTGGGAATAGCCGCGCCGAAAATCTCTTCCACCCCCAGCAGACGCCGGCTGATCAGCGCATCGTCAGTCACCAGGCTCTGACAGAACGCCGCACGTGGATCGGGAATGTTGTAGCGCACGCCGTTCTCATCCACACCTTTGAGATACAGGGCCCAGGCGGCCACCACCAATGCCGCGCGCTCGGTCTCGCGGCCATCGGCAATCAAGCGGTTGACGGTCGGCACGGTGAACTTGGGAAACTTCGACGAGCCATCCGAACACACCCGTTCCAACTGGTCGGCGATGGCCTGGTTGGAGAAGCGATCGACCAGGGTCTGCTTGTACTGGGTCAGATCGATGCCTGGCACCGGCGCGAGATTCGGCGTGACGTCCAGGTCCATATAGGCGCGCATATAGGCCACGAATAACGGGTCGTTCATGGTTTCGTGGACAAACCGATAGCCCTTGAGAAAACCCAAATAGGTCAGGGCCAGGTGGCTGCCGTTGAGCAGGCCGATCTTCATTTCTTCGTAAGGCGTGACGTCGTCGGTGAACTGCACGCCGACTTTTTCCCAGGCCGGTCGGCCATTGACGAATTTGTCTTCCAGCACCCATTGCACAAACGGCTCGCACACCACCGGCCACGCATCGTCGATAGCGTGTTCGTCGTGCAGTTGCAGACGGTGCGCGGTGCTGGTCATCGGTGTGATGCGATCGACCATGGCGTTCGGGAAGCTTACGTTGGCCGCGATCCAGTCATGCAGTTCGGTATCGCGCAGGGCGGCGAAGGCCAGCAGCGCCTTGCGGGTGACGGCGCCGTTGTGCGGCAGGTTATCGCAGGACATCACGGTAAACGCCGGGATGCCGGCGGCACGCCGCTGGGTGAGTGCGGCGCAGATAAACCCGAACACGGTTTTCGGCGCGGCGGGATGCGCCAGGTCGTGCTGGATCTGCGGCAGATGGGCCATGAACTCGCCGTTGCTGTCGTCGATGCAGTAGCCGCCTTCGGTGATGGTCAGCGAGACGATGCGGATCGCGGGCTCGGCCAGTTTGTCGATCAGCGCCTGGGGGCTGTCTTCGGCCAGCAGCATGTCGCTGATCGAACCGATCACGCGCACTTCGGTGTCGTCGGTGTCGCCCAGCTCATACAGGGTGAACAGGTAATCCTGGCCGGCCAGGTCGTCGCGGGCCCTGCGGTCCTCGGCGCGCAGGCCGACGCCGCAGATGCTCCAGTCCAGGCCTTCGCCGGTGTTCATCAGCGCGTCGGTGTAGTACGCCTGGTGCGCGCGATGAAAGCCGCCGACGCCGATATGGGCGATGCCCTGGGAGGTGCTGGCGATGGCGTAGGCCGGCACTCGGACTTCAGGCGCCAGCTGGGTGAGGTTCTGTTTATTCAGCTTCATAGCGTAATACTCGCGAAATCAGGCGGCGGCGCGCAGTGGGCGGGCCACGGCGTTGCCATCGGTATCGAACAGGTGGCAGTGCGTCGGGTCCAGGTGCAATTGCAGCGTCTCGCCGTATTGGCTGGCCATATCGCCACGGATGCGCATGGTCAGCGGCTCGCCACTGGCGGTGATGACGTGACAGAACGTGTCACTGCCCAGGCGCTCGCCGACGTCGGCCGTCACCGTCAGGCTGGTTTGCCCCGGCGTGGCGATTTCCAGGTGTTCCGGCCGAATGCCCAGGGTCACCGCGCTGCCGACGCTCAGGCTGGCGCCGCTCAACGGCAGGGTCACCAGGGTGCCGGCGTCCAACTGCACATCACAGTCCTGACCACTCGCCCGGCTGACCTTGCCCTTGAGGAACCCCATCTTCGGCGTGCCCAGAAACCCGGCCACAAACAGGTTGGCCGGCTGGTGATACAGCTCCAGCGGCGAGCCGACCTGTTCGATGCGGCCGCTGTTGAGCACCACGACTTTGTCCGCCAGGGTCATCGCTTCGACCTGGTCGTGGGTCACGTAGATCATGGTCGCCTGCAGCTCTTTATGCAGGCGCGCCAGCTCCAGGCGCATCTGCACGCGCAGGGCCGCGTCCAGGTTGGACAGCGGTTCGTCGAACAAAAAGATCTTGGGGTTGCGCACAATCGCCCGGCCGATGGCCACGCGCTGGCGCTGGCCGCCGGAGAGCTGCTTAGGCTTGCGCTCCAACAGCGGGCCCAGTTCGAGGATGCGCGCCGCTTCGCTGACCTTGCTGTCCACCAGCTTTTTATCGACGCCGGCCAGGTCGAGGGCAAACGACATGTTCTTGCGCACGCTCATGTGCGGGTACAGCGCATAGGTCTGGAACACCATGGCCAGGTCGCGCTTGGCCGGGGTTACTTCGGTGATGTCGCGCCCGTCCAGTTCGATGGTGCCGTCGCTGACTTCCTCCAGGCCGGCGATCAGGCGCAGCAGCGTGGATTTACCGCAGCCCGACGGACCGACGAAGACCACAAACTCCTTGTCGTTCACTTCCAGGTCGATGCCCTTGATGATCGAGAAGCCTTCGAAGCCTTTTTGCAGATTCTTGATTTTCAGGTTGGCCATGATGGGCCTCCGCTAGGAATTATTATTTGACCGCGCCGAAGGACAGGCCGCGCACCAGCTGTTTCTGGCTGATCCAGCCAAAGATCAGGATCGGCGCGCAGGCCAGGGTCGAGACGGCGGACAATTTGGCCCAGAACAAGCCTTCGGGGCTGGAGTAAGAGGCGATCAGGGCGGTCAATGGCGCAGCATTCGATGAGGTCAGGTTCAACGACCAGAACGCTTCGTTCCAGCACAGGATCAGCGACAGCAGCACGGTGGACGCCAGGCCGCCCTTGGCGATCGGCAGCAGCACGCGGACCATCTCCTGCCACAGGGTTGCGCCGTCCAGGCGCGCGGCTTCGAGGATGTCCTTGGGAATGTCTTTGAAGTAGGTGTACACCATCCATACTACGATCGGCAGGTTGATCAGGGTGTAGATCACGATCAGCGCCAGGCGCGTGTCCAACAGGCCGAAACTCTTGGCCAGCAGGTAGATCGGCATCAGCACGCCCACCGGTGGCAGCATCTTGGTGGACAGCATCCACAGCAACGTGCGCTTGGTGCGCTGGGTTTCGTAGAACGCCATGGAGTAGGCCGCCGGCACCGAGATCAGCAGGCACAGCGCGGTGGCGCTGAAGGAAATCAACACCGAGTTCCACGCGTAGCTGAAGTAGTTGCTGCGCTCGTTGATGTGCAGGTAGTTCTCCAGGGTCGGCGTGAAGATGAACTGCGGCGGCGTGGCGAAGGCGTCGATTTCGGTCTTGAAGCTGGTGAGCACCATCCAGAAGATCGGGAAGAAAATCACGATCGCGATGGCCCAGGCCAGCGTGCCGAGCAGCAGGCTTTGCAGGCGACGGGATTGTTGAAGCGTCATGGCGCGGCCCTCAAGGCTTGTCAGTCAGGTTTTTGCCGATCATCCGCACCAGGATGATCGCCGCGATATTGGCGATGACCACGGCGATCAAGCCGCCGGCCGAGGCCATGCCCACGTCGAACTGCACCAGCGCCTGGTTGTAGATCAGGTAGGCGAGGTTGGTCGAGGCGTAGCCCGGACCACCGTTGGTGGTGGTGAAGATTTCAGCGAACACCGAGAGCAGGAAAATGGTCTCGATCATCACCACCACGGCAATCGGACGCGCCAGGTGCGGCAGGGTCAGGTGCCAGAAAATCGCGATGGCGCCGGCACCGTCCAGGCGCGCGGCTTCCTTTTGTTCCTGATCGAGGGACTGCATGGCGGTCATCAGCAGCAGGATCGCGAAGGGCAGCCATTGCCACGACACAATGATGATGATCGACAGCAGCGGGTAATGCGCCAGCCAGTCCACCGGCTCGGCGCCGAACAGTTTCCACACGGCGGCGAGCACCCCCGACACCGGGTGGAAAATCAGGTTTTTCCAGATCAGCGCGCCGACCGTGGGCATGATGAAAAACGGTGAAATCAGCAGCACCCGCACCAGGCCGCGACCGAAGAACTCACTGGCCTCCAGCAGCGCACTGATCAACACGCCGAACACCACGCTGATCAACAGCACGCTGCCGACCAGCAACAACGTGTTGGTGGCGCCGGGCAGGAAGCCGGAGTCGGTGATGAAATAGGTGAAGTTTTCCAGCCCGACGAATTCGTTCTCGCCGGGGTAGAGCAGGTTGTAGCGGATCAGCGAAAAGTACAGGGTCATGCCCAGCGGCACGATCATCCACAGCAGCAAGAGGGCCACCGAGGGGCTGACGAGAAACCAGCCGGGGTTGGCCAGGCGGTTTTTGGCAGGTGTTTTCATGGTAATCAAGGCCAGTGCGGAGCAAGGATCGGAGTGCGGTCAATGCAGGAGGGGCAAGCCCCCTCCCACAGTTGACTGTGGTGAGGCTCAGGTTATTTAGGGTAACCGGCCCGCTTCATTTCCCGCTCGGTGGTGGTCTGCGCCGCAGTCAATGCTGCATCAACCGTCTGCTGACCGGTCAGCGCACCGGAGAAGAACTTACCGACCTGGGTACCGATCGCCTGGAACTCGGGAATGGTCACCAACTGGATCCCGATATACGGCACCGGCTTGAGCGTCGGCTTGGTCGGATCGGCGACTTTCAACGATTCCAGCGTGACCTTGGCGAACGGCGCAGCCTTCATGTACTCATCGCTGTAGGTCGACTTGCGCGTACCTGGCGGTACGTTGGCAATGCCGTCGGTCTTGGCCACCAACTGGCTGTATTCCTTGGATGTCGCCCAACTGGTGAACACCTTGGCGGCGTCTTTGGCCTTGGAACTGGTCGGGATCGCCAGGCTCCAGGAGTACAGCCACGAGGTGCCCTTATCGGTGGTTTCATGGGGCGCGAAAGTGAAGCCGACGTGCTCGGACACTTTGCTTTGGCTCTTGTCGGTGACGAACGAGCCGGCGACGCTGGCATCCACCCAGATCGCACACTTGCCGCTGTTGAACAGCGCCAGGTTTTCGTTGAAACCGTTGCTGGAAGCCCCTGGCGGGCCGGATTTCTTCATGTTGTCGACGTAGAAGTTCAGCGCGTTCTTCCATTCCGGGCCATTGAATTCAGGCTGCCATTTTTCATCGAACCAGCGCGCACCGTAGCCATTGGCCAGGGTGGTGATCAGTGCCATGTTCTCGCCCCAACCGGCTTTGCCGCGCAGGCACAGGCCGTATTGCTCTTTGCTCTTGTCGGTGAGTTTGCCGGCGAATTCGCCGATCTGGCTCCAGGTCGGGTGCTCGGGCATGGTCAGCCCGGCGTCCTTGAACAGGTCGGTGCGGTAGTAGGTGATCGAGCTTTCGGCGTAGAACGGCAGGGCATACAGCGAACCCTTGACGGACAACCCGTCACGCACCGAAGGGAACACATCGTCCAGGTCGTAGGACGCCGGCAAGTCCTTCATCGGCTCCAGCCAGCCCTTGGCGCCCCAGAGTGCGGCTTCGTACATGCCGATGGTCAACACATCGAACTGCCCGCCCTGGGTGGCAATGTCGGTAGTCAGGCGCTGGCGCAGCACGTTTTCTTCGAGCACCACCCAGTTCAGCTTGATTTCCGGATGCTCGGCTTCGAACGTTTTCGAGAGCTTCTGCATGCGGATCATGTCGCTGTTATTGACGGTGGCAATGGTCAGGGTCTGGGCGCCGAAGCTGACGGCGCTGAGGGTCATGCAGGTGGAGACAAGCAGTGCTTTTGCTGTGAACTTCATCGCGCACTCCATTTCCGCGCCCTGGGGGCTGCAGAAGGACAGTTATTGTTGTTGTGTCTTCCTACAGGGAGTCAGGAAGAGTGTGCGTTGATTACAGCCTTCAATTGGCGGTGTGACAAATCCTTGGGAACACTGGGACTGATACTTTTTTGCACTCAACAAGATCGTTCCCACGCTCTGCGTGGTAACGCCTCCTGGGACGCTCCGCGTCCCGCCA
>NZ_JARVSS010000005.1:0-204798 GCF_030209095.1 Pseudomonas sp. lyk4-R2A-8 | reverse complement strand
TTTTTCATGAAGATCAAGAGCGTCTTTCCCGGCAATCCGTGAAGAACCAAAAAAATGCCCCGTCTCGAGAGAGCGGGGCATTTTTTATGCTGCGTAGAAACTCAGCGGTTGCGGGTCAGCAACGCTGGTTTCTCACCACGAGGGCGGCCTGGCAATTGATCCAACTGCTCTGGGGTCGGGAAGCGATCGACTTTCGACTCCTTGTGGATAATCTTCGGCGCCGGGCCACCGCGCGGGTTCTGCACGGCGGGCTCGGAGGAGCGTGGCTGGTCGTCACGGGCTGGACGGCGATTGCGCGAGTCTTCGCGACGGGCCTGGCCATCACGCGGTGCGCCGTTACGCGGGCCGCTGCGTTTGGCAGGTGGGGTGCCGGTGGTACCGCCGCTGCTGTTGCGTGGGCCATTCTGCCGTGCGCCCTGTGGCTGACCGCCACGAGGAGCGCCTGCACCCGCGCCCTGTGCCGGAGCACCTGGACGGCGGCCACGGCCCTGGGCCGGCTTGGCCTGGGGCACATAGTCAACGCGGTTACCGAAGTTATCCACATCGTCGTCGAGGAATTCGTCCGGGGCTCGGTCGGCGGCGGCGCGCGGTGGCTGGCTCGGCTGGCGCTGTTCGCGCGCCGGGCTGCCTTCACGGGGCTTCTGCTCACGGGCCGGGCGTTCGCCACGGCTGCTGCCGGCGGTTTTTTCCTTGCCCTTGTCCTTGCCTTTGTCGCGACGACCACCACCACCGCCGCCACCGTTCGGGCCATCGCCCTTCGGACCGCGTGGGTTGCGTGGGTTGCGCACATCCGGACGCTCGCGCGCTTCAGGCTTCTCGGCCTCCACGGTGCTGGCATCGAAGCCCATCAGGTCGCCGTCGGCGATTTTCTGCTTGGTCATGCGCTCGATGCTTTTCAGCAATTTTTCTTCGTCCGGTGCCACCAGGGAGATGGCTTCGCCCGAGCGACCCGCACGGCCGGTACGACCGATACGGTGCACGTAATCTTCATCGACGTTCGGCAGCTCGAAGTTGACGACGTGTGGCAACTGGTCGATATCCAGGCCGCGGGCGGCAATATCGGTGGCGACCAGAATGCGCACAGTGCCGGCCTTGAAATCGGCCAGGGCTTTGGTGCGCGCGTTCTGGCTCTTGTTACCGTGGATGGCCACGGCGGTCAGGCCGTGCTTGTCCAGGTACTCGGCCAGGCGGTTGGCGCCGTGTTTGGTGCGGGTGAACACCAGGACCTGTTCCCACGCGCCGGCGGTGATCAGGTGAGCCAGCAGCGCACGTTTGTGGCTGGCGGGCAGGCGGAACACGCGTTGCTCGATACGCTCGACCGTGGTGTTCGGCGGCGTGACTTCGATGCGCTCCGGGTTATGCAGCAGCTTGCCGGCCAGGGCAGTGATGTCCTGGGAGAACGTTGCCGAGAACAGCAGGTTCTGACGTTTGGCCGGCAGACGGGCAAGCACTTTTTTCACGTCATGGACAAAGCCCATGTCGAGCATGCGGTCGGCTTCGTCCAGTACGAGGATTTCCACGTGGGACAGATCGACGCTGCCCTGGCCACACAGGTCGAGCAAACGACCGGGGCAGGCCACCAGCACGTCGACACCGCGGGACATGGCCTGAACCTGTGGGTTCATGCCGACGCCGCCGAAGATGCAGGCGCTGACGAACTTCAAATCGCGGGCATACAGCTTGAAGCTGTCATGGACCTGGGCGGCAAGTTCGCGGGTAGGGGTCAGGACCAGGACGCGCGGTTGGCGCGGGCCGTGACGCTGGGATTTGTCCGGATGACCGTTGGGGAACAACCGCTCCAGGATAGGGAGGGCGAAACCGCCGGTTTTACCAGTACCTGTCTGGGCTGCAACCATCAGGTCGCGACCTTGCAACACGGCGGGAATGGCCCGCTGTTGCACGGGAGTAGGCTCGGTATAGCCCGCTGCCTCGATGGCGCGGACTAAAGCCTCGGAGAGACCGAGGGAAGCAAAGGACATGAGTAATCCTGTTTTAGTTAGGGCTTGGCCCAAAGGGATAATCTTGCCGGGCGTGAATGGCGCTTAGGGGAGCGAAATCCCGTCCGGTCCTGCTGCGTCCGGCGAGCACTCCACCGGCTCGCGCGGGCTGCAAAGCTGCGCTGTAGGGGGGTTGGGTGCCTTTTCCAGGACCTCAGCGGCCGGGCGTAAGCCTGGCGGAAAGGCCGGAGTATAACAGAGCAATCACGGCGCGCTGCTTTCCTGCTGCTCAACGGTGCGTTCTGCCGCTGCAATGCCGGCGTTTGTGCCGTACCTGGCGCTCAGTGCAGCGTAGCCTGGTTCTTGCTTGAAACGTTTTAATTCAGCGGCAAACCGCTGCACCAGCAGGTCCAGGCCCGCGCCACGGCGTACGGCAAGGTACTGCGGCTGGCGGCTGACCACCAGCGGGGCCTGGCTGACCTTGCCTTCCAGGCCCAATGTCTTGATCAAATGCTGGCCAACCCGGCGATCGGTGATCAGTAGATCGATGCGTCCGAGCAATAATTTGCCGAAGTTCGCCTCATGGCTGGGCGCCGATTCGCGGTAGAACAGCGCCGAATCGCTGAAATGAGCGCCGTACATGTAGCCCGGCGAGGTGCCGACCGTCAGTCCACGCAGGTCGTCCAGGCGCTGCGCCGGGTGAGGTCGCTCGTTGGCATAGAACAGCACGAAGTCCACGTCGGACAACGGTTCGCTGGGGTACAGCAACTGGGCGTCGCGCGCCTGGCTGTGGAAAATATCCAGCGCGCCATCAGCGTGGCCTTGATCCAGCATGGCCAGGCAGCGTTTCCAGGGCAGGAATTGCCACTGCACCTCGACCCCCAGGCGCTGGAACACGATGACGGTGGTTTCGTAGTCCAGCCCGCGCATGGTGCCTTGGTCTTCGTACACGTAGGGCGCCCACGGCTCGGTGACAATGCGCAGTTTCTCGCCGTAAGCGGCCAGGCTAAGGCAAGTGAAAAGCACAGCAGTCAACAACTTGAGAATGACGGGCATGCCCTGAGGTTACGATGCTGGCGCATTAAAGAGAAGCTCTGGCATGCGCATCCGCGGCGGCTGCTATTTGGCTGGCGATGTCATCAAGTGTTCGTAGATCGCCGTGCGCCGCTCGCCGAGAATCAGGCGTACCAGCGGGTTGGCAAACCAATGTTCCAGCTGGTGGGCATCGATTGGGCGTTTCTGCCGCTCCTCCTGGTTCTGTCGCGCCTTGTCCCACCACACCGGGCCGCATGCCTGGTCGAACTCATTCTTGTGCTCGTAGCAGCCGTAAAGAATTTCGCGGATGAACTGCTGCTGGTGCTTGGGCAGCGCCAGCGTGATCAACTTGTACATCAGGCGCTGCGCACGCGGTGGGCGCGGCAGGTGCGCGGAGACCTGGCGGGTGTCAGCCAGGGCCTGAGGGCTGGTGGGGGCCGCCTGGTGCTTGGCGATCCATGCCTTGACCTTGGCACGAAACAGTTGCTTGCGGCTCCAGTAGTGATGAATCAGGTCCGGACACTCCCGCACGTTGACCGTGCGGTAGGCGGCGATCGACAGGCAGAACTCTTCCAGGGTGTACGCGCCCTGAGCATGGGGGAACAGTTCGTCCATCAAGGCAATGGAGCGATCCAGGATAGGCGCGTCCTGCTGGGTCAGGCCCATGACGCCGGAGTTGAGCGTCATCATGTCATCGTCGGCCACTCCCATGTCCAACAGGCGCTGGCGCAGGGCGGTATAGAGGATGCTTTCGTGGTTATCGCCGTAGCGGGTGTAGAAGGCGTTGCACAGCAGCGTACCGGGCTGCACGCGTTCGAACAGTTCCAGGGGCGAGTGGTGGAAAAAGGTATCGGTGTCTATCAGCAGTGCTACCGGCGATTCTTGCAGTACCTGGCGCAACGCTACATGTTTGGTGCGGAAGTGATAGCCATGAGGTTCGCTCCAGCGTTTACGCGTGGCCTCGTCCAGCGGGCGGACGCGTACGGGCAGCAGGCGATAGGGCTCGGGGTCATCGCTGAATACCTGAATATCCACGGCATCGGGGGTTTCCTGCAGAAACGCCAGGGCACTGGCGATGCTGAACACGGCTTCCTGGTGGTAGGTCTGCGCACCGAAAACCAGATAGACCAGCTGCGGGCGGGAGGTCGTGGGCACTGTATTCATGGACTGCGGGTTTCCGTGGACATGTAAAACGACAAAGGCCCTCGTCGAAACGAGGGCCCTGGCTCAGCTGGGCAAACGTCAGCGTGGCAGCTTGAGGTTGTTCCAGATGGCAAGGCTGGGTTCAGCCTGGTTCAGGGTATAGAAGTGCAACCCTGGCGCGCCACCTTGTAACAAGCGCTCACACATTTCGGTGATGACGTGCTCGCCGAACGCCTGGATGCTCTTGACGTCGTCGCCATAGGCTTCCAATTGCTTGCGTACCCAGCGAGGGATCTCTGCGCCGCAGGCGTCGGAGAAACGCGCCAACTTGCTGTAGTTGGTGATCGGCATGATGCCCGGCACGATCGGGATGTTCACACCCATGGCCTGCACGCGCTCGACAAAGTAGAAGTAGCTGTCGGCGTTGAAGAAGTATTGGGTGATCGCGCTGTTGGCGCCGGCGTTGGCTTTGCGCACGAAGTTCTTCAAATCTTCTTCGAAATTGCGCGCCTGGGGATGCATTTCCGGGTAAGCCGCCACTTCAATATGGAAGTGATCGCCGCTTTCTTCGCGGATGAAACTCACCAGGTCATTGGCGTAGCGCAGCTCGCCGCTGGCCATGCCCATACCGGACGGCAAGTCGCCGCGCAGGGCGACAATACGCTTGATGCCAGCGCCTTTGTACTGGGTCAGCAGGCCGCGCAGGTCGGCCTTGCTGTCGCCCACGCACGACAAATGCGGCGCGGCGGGAATATTGACTTCGCTTTCCAGCTGCAACACGGTGTTGATCGTGCGGTCGCGGGTGGAACCGCCGGCACCGTAAGTGCAGGAGAAGAAATCGGGGTTGTAGCTGGCCAACTGCTTGGCAGTCGCCATGAGCTTTTCATGCCCAGCATCGGTCTTGGTCGGGAAGAACTCGAAGCTGAAGCGACGGTCTTGGGACATGGAGGCGGTCTCCAGCTGCAAGTTGCGAGCTTCAAGTTGCAAGAGGGCGGTGCGCCTGTTCTTGTAGCATGAAGCTCCCAACCCACAACTGCTTAAAGAGCAAGGAAGTAGCAAGCCTTCACACAAACGCTTTTACTTGCCGCTTGTAGTTGAAAGCTTGCCGCTGCTGTCAGTACCTATATGCGTGGGGCTTGAACGGACCTTCAACGGTCACGCCGATATAGTCGGCCTGGGTCTTGGTCAGTTGGGTCACCACGCCGCCGAAGCCGCGGACCATTTCCAGGGCTACTTCTTCGTCGAGTTTCTTCGGCAGTACTTCCACGGTCAGGCGCTCGGCTTTCTGCGCAGGCGACAGATCGGCGTACTTCTGTTGGAACAGGAAGATCTGCGCCAGCACCTGGTTGGCGAACGAACCGTCCATGATGCGGCTTGGGTGGCCGGTGGCGTTGCCCAGGTTAACCAGACGGCCTTCGGCCAGCAGGATCAGGTAGTCGTCGTTCTGCGGGTCGAAATCGCCGGCGCCGGTGCGGTGAACCTTGTGCACCTGCGGCTTCACTTCTTCCCATGCCCAGTTCTTGCGCATGAAAGCGGTGTCTATCTCGTTGTCGAAGTGACCGATGTTGCACACCACGGCACGCTTTTTCAGGGCCTTGAGCATGTTGGCGTCGCACACATTCACGTTGCCGGTGGTGGTCACGATCAGGTCGATCTTGCCCAGCAGGGCCTTGTCGATGCTGGCCTCGGTGCCGTCATTGACGCCGTCGATGAACGGCGAAACCACTTCGAAACCGTCCATGCAGGCTTGCATGGCGCAGATCGGGTCGACTTCGGACACTTTAACGATCATGCCTTCCTGACGCAGGGACTGGGACGAACCCTTGCCCACGTCACCGTAGCCGATTACCAGGGCTTGCTTGCCCGACAACAGGTGGTCGGTGCCGCGCTTGATGGCGTCGTTGAGGCTGTGACGGCAGCCGTACTTGTTGTCGTTCTTGCTCTTGGTCACCGAGTCGTTGACGTTGATGGCCGGGATTTTCAGCTCGCCCTTGGCCAGCATGTCCAGCAGACGGTGTACGCCGGTGGTGGTCTCTTCGGTCACGCCATGGACGCGGTCGAGGATCTGCGGGTATTTCTTGTGCAGCAGCTCGGTCAGGTCGCCGCCGTCGTCAAGGATCATGTTGGCATCCCAAGGCGCGCCATCTTTAAGGATGGTTTGCTCCAGGCACCACTCGTATTCCTCTTCGGTCTCGCCTTTCCAGGCGAACACCGGAATACCGGCGGCAGCGATAGCGGCAGCCGCCTGGTCTTGAGTCGAGAAAATGTTGCAGGACGACCAGCGCACTTCGGCACCCAGGGCAACCAGGGTTTCGATCAGCACGGCGGTCTGAATGGTCATGTGGATGCAACCGAGGATCTTCGCGCCTTTGAGCGGTTGCTCGGCGGCGTACTTGCGACGCAGGCCCATCAGGGCAGGCATTTCGGATTCGGCGATAAAGGTTTCGCGACGGCCCCAGGCAGCGAGGGACATGTCGGCGACTTTGTAGTCGGTGAAATCTGCAGGCGTGTTGACAGCGCTCATGAAGAGCCTCCATTCGTAGTGTGCGAATGGGCGCCGTTGTGCGTTTAGTATCAGGCCAGGGCAACCAGGCCGGACAACGCCCCATCCGAGCCTGACAGGTTGAACCCTGCTGCAGCGCCCCTCGGACAGGTGGCGGGAAAACGGCAGTAGCCGTTCTGAATCGGGGGCGATTATAGCTTTCTTTGGTTGGTTGGTGGCAAGCGACAAGCTGCAAGCTGCAAGCGGCAAGTAAGAGCGAATCGGCTTTTAACTTGCAGCTTGTCGCTTAAAACTTGAAGCTGGCGTCTCTCAAACACCTCGGAGTCCGCCCCCCATGAACTTCCACACCCGCAAATGGGTAAAACCCGAAGACCTCAACCCCAACGGCACGTTGTTCGGCGGCAGCCTGTTGCGCTGGATCGATGAAGAAGCGGCGATCTACGCGATTGTTCAACTGGGCAATCAGCGGGTGGTCACCAAGTACATCTCCGAAATCAACTTCGTCAGCGCCTCGCGCCAGGGCGATATCATCGAGCTGGGCATTACCGCCACTGAATTCGGCCGCACCTCCATTAGCCTGACGTGCGAAGTGCGCAACAAGATCACCCGCAAAAGCATCCTTACCGTGGAAAAAATGGTGTTCGTCAACCTTGGCGAAGATGGGTTGCCGGCGCCGCACGGGCGCACCGAGATTAAATACGTGAAGGACCAGTTCAAGGACGACACGCTTGCTGAGTAACGCCTTGGCGGGCGTCAGTTAAGTTACTGAATTATTCCGGATGGACTTTTTTGCGGCGTTCTGCTCACTCAGGATGACAACTGAAGTGAAAGGAGTCCGTATATGAAAGTGTCCAGCCCGCTCGTTCAGCATCAACCAACATTGCCCGCAAACATCGATCGGCATGCCCATGCGCCGTTAATCGTGGGGGCAGGTCCGCGCAAATTGGATCTCTATCGCGATGCCGGTGGTCGGGTGGATGTGTTTTTATCGCCCGCAGCACCTGAGCATCTCGTACTCAGCGGCGGCGGCGCCAAAGGCATTGCCTTTTCCGGCATGATGCGGGCACTTGAGGAGGCCGGGAAGCTGGAAGATATCAGGCTGGTTTCCGGCTCTTCAGCCGGGGCGATTTCCGGTGTGCTGATTGCCAGTGGCATGGGGGGCGACGCATTCGACGACCTGCTGGACCGTATTGACATGCCGAGTCTGCTTAACAGTCCGGACCCCGTAACGGCGTGGTTGCAAAGCGCCAGTTCGACTCTTGGCAACGTTATCCGCCACTTGCCGGGCGGTGGCATTTTGCAGTTGTTCATGACGCTGATGCCGCGTCTGCAGACTGAGGCGCCTGCATTGGAAGCGATGATGCGCGACCAGGCGCGCCAATCGATTCTCACCCATATTGCCGACACGCCCAGGTCTACCCGGCCTGCCGAAGTGATGAAGATTGCCGAGCGGCTGAGCGCCGGAAGCGGCCCTACGTTTGCCGACCTCGCCACGTTGAGTCGCCATATTCCTGCTATCAAGCAACTCAACATCACCGGCACCGGCATGTTCGACGGCCGCCCTCAATTGGTGGTGTTCAATGCCGATCTGACGCCGGACATGGGTATCGCCCGCGCCGCACATATCTCAGGGGCATTGCCTGTGCTGTTCAAGAGCCCGCTTGAGCAGGGGCATGCGTTCCAGGCGGCCACTGACGTCAGCGCTTTTCAGGACGGCGGACTGCTGGTCAACGTTCCGGCACCGGATGTGATTGAGCGTTCGTTTCCAGAATCCCCTCTGAGCAAGGACAAGTCGCTGATTGTTCAATTTGAATCCGAACAACCGTCGGAGCCAACGAGGACCGGCGGATTTTTCAGTCATCTGGTCGATACCTTCAGTGGAACCTCACATACGGCTGCCGACGCGTATCAAAATGATCGACTCATTGCACTTGCCGATCAGACGGTGACATTACCCATGAACACCGCCGAAGGTGACTTTCGCGGCATGCACGGTACTGTCAATTTCACCATGACGCCTGGACAGAAAGACCACTTGCAGGCCCAGGCGTACAAAGCGGTGGCGGCCCACCTCGAAAAGCACGCTACGGTCCGTGAGCATCATCACTTCGCCACATTGGAACAGGCGGTGCTAGCGATGGATGATGAAATGCTGGCCAGCGTGCAAGACTCGCTCAAGAACGAGCCTGCGGCCACGGATATCATGCGTTTTCGCAAGGAGGCGCAGCAGGCGCTGCAGCAACTGGACAGTGCGATTTGCGAGGCCAATCAATCGAGCAACACCCTGACGCTTACATCGAAATTGGCCTGCGCTCTGCGCAACCTGGATGCACTTGCCTGTCGTCCGGAGCGTGTTGAATGGTTGTCACGGCGCCTTAACGTGTCGGGGCAGCGCAATTTTCAGCAGCTTTTGCAAGTGTGTGCCAAGGGCGGATGGGATGACGCACCTCTGTCCAAGGTCATGAGAGCGGCGGTTATTGAAATGGGCAAGCGCGATATCGCGGTGAAGGCCGAGCGCTTCACCCGAGAAGTCATTTATCCCTCGCAATACCGCCTGGGCCAGCCAGACAGTAATGTCGACCTGTTGCAGCAAGCGGCCCGCGAAGTAGCCAAGGCAACCACGCCGGCCGAGTTCAACCAAGTGCTCGACGGCATCATTGGCAATTACAAGGCGCGCAACAAACCTTGGGCGAAACCGGGCAGCGCCACAACGGTTGAGATGGCCAAAGCCTGGCGTGTACCGGTTTAGTTGTCTGGCCACTGAACAGCCACTGTCGCGGCATGTCGTAGCTACAGGCATCCCTTGGACTCTGGTAAATCATGGCCACACACGCAGACGGCAAAACCCCCAACTTGTCGCAGGAAGAGCAGCAGGACGTCGACGACAATCAACCGCCCCGCGCGGCGGTACTGCACGAGATCATCCGCACCCAAGGCGATCAGGAGCTGGAGCGCAGCGTCGCTGCGTTATGGTGGTCGGCGCTGGCCGCCGGCCTGACCATGGGCCTTTCACTGATGGCCATGGGGCTGCTCAATTCGCGGCTGCCCGACGGTGAAGCGTTCAAGGTGATCGCCAGCTTCGGCTACTGCGCGGGCTTCCTGGCGGTGATCCTGGCGCGCCAGCAACTGTTTACGGAAAACACCCTTACGGCCGTGCTGCCGGTGATGAGCAAGCCGACGCTGGCCAACGCCGGTCGCCTGCTTAGGCTGTGGTCGGTGGTGCTGGTGGGTAACCTGTGCGGCACCTTGCTGGTGGCCTACGTGATGCTGCACCTGCCGATCTTCGACACCAAGACCGACCACGCCTTCCTGGAGATCGGGCGCAAGATCATGGAAAACGACGCGGGGCAGATGTTCGCCAAGGGCATCATCTCAGGCTGGATGATCGCCACCATGGTGTGGATGATTCCTTCCATGGAAAGCGCCAAGATGTGGATCATCATCTTGATCACCTACCTGATGGCGCTGGGCGATTTCACCCATATCGTGGTGGGCTCGGCGGAAGTCTCGTACCTGGTGTTTGCCGGCGAATTGTCGTGGCATGACTTCTGGCTGGTGTTCGCCGGACC
Organism: Pseudomonas sp. lyk4-R2A-8; assembly: GCF_030209095.1. Classification (NCBI taxonomy): domain Bacteria; kingdom Pseudomonadati; phylum Pseudomonadota; class Gammaproteobacteria; order Pseudomonadales; family Pseudomonadaceae; genus Pseudomonas; species Pseudomonas sp. lyk4-R2A-8. The sequence continues at coordinate 194,611 of NZ_JARVSS010000005.1, read as the reverse complement.
GACCCTGGCCGGTAACATCATCGGCGGCAGCTTCATTTTTGCCCTGATCAGCCATGCGCAGATTCGCAGCGAAAGCAGTCTGCCGGACAAGAAGGCTGCAGATCCAAGGCATCCGCAGCGCATCGACAAGGGGCAGTGAGCCTGAGTCGTGGCGTGAGGTTGCACGGTCCCAGATAAGTGCGCGATAGAACCTTTCGATGTGCCACGGCTCAGAGCGGGTAGGTGCGGTTTTAAGTTTGTGGTGCTAGAACTTTCATCGCAGCATAAAAAACGACAAAAGGAATTAAGTCATGACAGTCGCTTTCTGGTGTGTGTTGATCGCCATTTTTCTGCCTTACCTGTGCACGGGGGTGGCCAAGTTCAGCGGCGGCAAGTTCGGGTTGCGCCATAACCATGACCCTCGGGCGTTCCTGGACGGCCTGGATGGTGTAGCCAAGCGTGCCCACAGCGCGCAGCTCAATGGTTTTGAAGTTACCCCGGCGTTTGCGGCAGCGGTGATTATTGCCCACCTGGCCGGGACGGCCGAACTGGTGACCATCAACGTGCTGGCGGTGCTGTTTATCACCAGTCGCCTGTTGTACATCATCTGCTACCTGGCGGACTGGGCGATCCTGCGCTCGCTGGTATGGGCGGTGGGGATGGCGTTGATCGCGAGTTTCTTCTTCGTCTCGATCTGAGACGTGGCGCAGATTCCAATGCGGGGAGAGGCTCGCCCCTCCCGCACTGGGTTTTTCAGCCTCGATCAGGACCCGACAGGCGCATCCGGGACCTGTGGCAGCGCAGCGCCCTTGGGCCAGAGCATCCAGATCTGGCCTTGCTGTTTCATATTCCCCGCCAACTCACCCGCCGCTTGGCCCGTGCCCCAGAACAAATCGGCACGGACTTCACCGGTAATGGCGCCTCCGGTGTCCTGGGCGGCGACCGGGCGGGTAATGGGCGAGCCATCCGGCCTGGTGGTCGCCAGCCATAACAGGCTGCCCAACGGAATCACCTTGCGATCCACCGCCACGCTGTAGCCGGCAGTCAGCGGCACATTCAGTGAGCCGCGCGGGCCTTCGTTGCTGTCGGGGCGGGCGCTGAAAAATACGTAGCTGGGGTTGCTCGCCAGCAGTTGCGGAATGCGTTGCGGGTGGGCCTTGGCCCAGGCGCTGATGGCGCCCATGCTGACCTCTTCCTTCTTCAGTTCGCCTTGCTCCACCAGCCAGCGGCCGATAGGACGATAGGGGTAGCCGTTCTGGTCGCCGTAACCGACACGCAGTTGGCGCCCACCCTTGAGTTGAATACGGCCCGAACCCTGGATCTGCAGGAATTGCAGGTCCATCGGGTCGGTGAGCCAGGCGATCGGCTTGGCGGTGGAGCCTTGGCCGTTGATCACACTGGCATCGTCATAAGGCTTGAGTACGCGGCCCTCCAGGCGTCCGCGCAGGCGCTTGCCCTTGAGTTCAGGGTAAATGCTTTCCAGATTGACGATGATCAGGTCATCCGGTACGCCGTACACCGGGACGTGGGCGGCGGCGGTCTGGGTCAGGCTGCCTGGGTAGACGGGCTCGTAGTAGCCGGTGATCAAGCCATCAGGGGTATTGTCGGCCGAGCGCAAGCCGAACACGTCCAGGCGCTCCTTGAGAAACCCCCGCACGGCCGCTGCGTCGCCCGGCACCGTCGCCGCTGCCGCGCAGGTCGTGCCCCAGACCGGGTCGGCCTTGAGGCGCTGGCAGGCGCTGCGCCAGGCTTCGAAGCCGGCCAGTAAATCGCTGTCGGACACCGCCGGCAACGCTTCCCACGGTGCGCTCACATAGGTGGCGACGGCGTGGGGTTTGACGGTTTCGTCCTTGGCTGCTTCTTTACCCGTGTCCTTGCCGGCGTCGCAGCCGGCCAGCAGCGCGACGAGGGGGAGAGCCCACGCCAGGCGGCGGCTCCAGGGTTTCAACGTGATAGTCATCCAAGCAATTCCTGAACTGATTGCCCGCGCCGTAGTGGCGCCGGGCAACCTTATTATTAATAGGGCTATTGGTCTTTAGGGACGGGGCGAGGATACTGGCCGCCGTTTCCCGTGACCTCGAAGCCATCATGACTTTTAAAAGACTGACCGTTGTATTGCTGGCCTGCCTCACTCTGTCCGCCTGTGGCGGGGTGGATCCCAATTCGCCCCTGGGGCTGCGCAAGGCGATCTTCAAGCAGATGCTCAAGACCGGCGAAGACCTGGGCGGCATGTTGCGTGGGCGTATACCGTTCGACGGCGCGAAGTTCGCCGAAGGCGCGACCCGACTCGATGCATTGGCCCATCAACCGTGGCAGCACTTTCCAAGCGTGCGGGAAGAAGACCACACCAGTGCCAAGGACGACGTATGGCAAAAACAGGCGCAGTTTCAGCAATTGGCGCGCGACCTGGAAGCGGCCACCGGCGAACTGGTGATCGCCAGCCAGGTCCTGCCTTACAAAGCCAGCAACCTGGGGCCTGCCGTGCAGAAAGTCGAAGATGCCTGCAGCGCCTGCCATAAACAGTTTCGGGACCATTGACCGGTCTTACTGATCGAGTTCTTCCACGGCGTCCTGCAATTCCTTGCGCGACTCGGCGAGCTTGTCCTTACGTTTGTTGATCTTGTCCGGGTCGCCTTTTTTCATGGCTTTATCGAGATCGGCCTGGCGGCGGCTGACTTCATGCTTGGCGTCGAGCACCTTGTTTTCACGTTCCCTCTTGAGCGATGCGTCGTTGCAGTTGGCGGTGACTTCGCTCAGGGCTTTTTCAAGGCCGGCTTGCTGTTCGCTGTTACCGTGGGCCTTGGCCTGTTCAATCTGAGTGCTGATGGCTTGGCGCTTGGCGGCGCAGCCGGTGAGGGGCTCGGCGTCTTCGGCCGCCAGCAACGGCATGGTCATCAGGCTTGCGACGGTCAATAAGGCAACAGGGGCTAAAAATTTCATCGTGAACTCCAGGGTCGCATGGGGCAGGGTGAATTCTGCCAACTGTTAAAACGGTGGCGGGCCGGGTTCAGAACCCGTCTATCCCGGCCATACGCAATGTTTCAGCCAAGGCCTTTACCTGTGGGTCGTGAAAAAAAGCGCTCAATTGCGCCGCACGCCCCGGGCCGATGCCATCTTCGGCCATCCAGGCTTGGGTGTCGCGGGCGACCAGCGTATGCCAGTCACCCTTGAGGTTGTTACGCGCCACAGGCGGCACGCCCAAGGCCTTGAGCCAGTGTGCGAAAGGCCGCTGCCGGGCGCGGTGGAGACTGTCGAGTACCCGCGCGCGGCTTTGCTCGCCAAAGCCATCAATGTTAGCAAGCTGCGCCGCATCCAGGGTTAACCAATCGAGAAAGCCTGCGATTAGACCGGCCTGGATCAATACGTTCCAGGTCTCTCGCCCCATATGTGGCAAAGCCAGGCCCTGGTTGCTGCTGAGCCAGGTGAGGCGGGCGAGCAATTGCTCTTCGCAGCCAGGGTCGAGCTGCCAGCAGCTCAAGGCATGAAAATTCCGAGGGTCGGGGACGGGCAGCTCGACTCGGGTGGGGTTGCGCAGGACGACCTGGTCCAGCCGTGGAATGACCTGGCCCGCGAGGGTGATGGACACCTGATCGCCGGGGCGAATATCCAAGGTTTGCCAGCGCTTCAAGGAGCCGGCGCTCACGCGGCTGATCTGCCGGTCGTCCAGTCGCACCGGCTCCAGCTCCAGGATCGGCGTGATCCGCCCGGTGCGGCCGATCTTGAACCGAACCTTGCGCACCAGCGCCAGGGCCCTGGTGGCCGGATATTTCCAGGCCACCGCCCAGTAGGGCGCACTGGCCTGCCAACGCTCGGCGGGTGCACGTAAAGCCTGGTGCAACACCACGCCATCGCTGGCGAAGGGCAGAGAATGGTTGTACCAGTAGGTACGCCAATGGGCGGCTTCGTCGAGGCTTTGGATGGGGTGACTGTAGCGCTGACTGTCGGTGAAGCCCCAGCGCGCCAGTGTGGCCAGGCGCTCGCTGAACGTGGCCGTACTGTCGGGCCAGGCCCATACGAACAGGCCGATACCGGCGGCATCGGCGTCGCTCAATTGGCGGCGATTCATCAGCCCGGCCACTTTGCCGCGAGCATTGAGCCCGCCCTGTGCCGATTGCACATGGTCGTCGAGACGCCAGTACAGTTCGCCTTGCAACACCAGATCGATGGGGTCGGGCAATTGCTGGACAATGCTGGGGATTTTACCTGCAGACGTCGACCAATCCTGGCCAAGCACACCGTCGCCACGGCTGATTACCTGCCGCAGGCGGCCCTTGCGGTACACCAGCGTCACCGCGACGCCATCCACCTTGGGTTGGACCCACACATCCTGACGCGTGGCCAGCCAAGCCCCAACGGCCTGGTCATCCAGTAGTTTTTCCAGGCCGGTATGGGCGACGGGATGGCGCAAGGTGCCTCGTGAGCTGGCCAGGGGCTGGTCGTCGGCCGCAGCAGGCGCAGGGAAACACTGGCGCCAATCAGCCAGACGCTGACGGGCTTGGTCATAGAGTTCGTCGCTGACCGGCGATTGGCCGAGGCGGTGGTAACTGTCGTCCCACCTTCGCACTTGTTCGGCCAGGGCATCCGCTTGTTGACGGGCTTCTTGCGGGCATGTTTCCGCTGCCACCCGGAAGGGCAGCGCAACGATGAATAGAGCAACCAGTAAACGCATCAGGAGCATCCTTGCTCGAAAAGGGCGCCCAGCCTAAATGATCCGTTTGCGGACAAAAAAGTCCCGGCCATGCGGGGCTTTTTACCGGGTGTTGCTGTTTGCCGAACAGACCACCGTGGAACCGCATTGCCTGATTACTGGCGGCCTGGTTTTGCTGCCCGATGTCGGCTTTGACGGTGGATTCAGTCAAAGTGTTTCAACTGGTGTAGCGCCTCCGACGGCGCTTTAAGCGTTGGCCGTGGGTGCAATAAAAAGCCCCGCAGGGCGAACCTGGCGGGGCTTTTTGCACATCGCTTCGCTTACAGGCCGGCGGCGGTACGCAGGTCGTTGGCGCGGTCGGTTTTTTCCCAGGTGAAGGTGGTGAAAGTGTCGTCACCCACGGTCTTCTGCTCAGGCGTACGACCGAAGTGGCCGTAGGCTGCGGTTTCCTGGTACATCGGGTGCAGCAGGTCGAGCATGGTCGTGATCGCGTAGGGACGCAGGTCGAAGACTTCGCGTACCAGCTTGACGATCTTGTCATCGCTGATCTTGCCGGTGCCGAAGGTGTTCAGCGAGATCGACGTAGGCTGAGCCACGCCGATAGCGTAGGAAACCTGGATCTCGCAACGCTCGGCCAGGCCGGCGGCCACGATGTTCTTGGCCACATAACGACCGGCGTAGGCGGCCGAACGGTCCACCTTGGACGGATCTTTGCCGGAGAACGCGCCACCGCCGTGACGGGCCATGCCGCCGTAGCTGTCGACAATGATCTTGCGACCGGTCAGGCCGCAGTCGCCCACCGGGCCACCGATGATGAACTGGCCGGTCGGGTTGATGTGGAACTGGGTGTCCTTGCTCAGCAGTTCGGCCGGCAACACGTGTTTGACGATCAGTTCCATCACGCCTTCGCGCAGATCGGCGTAGGACACATCCGGGTTGTGCTGAGTCGACAGCACCACCGCGTCGATGCCGACGACTTTGCCGCCTTCGTAACGGCAGGTTACCTGGGACTTGGCGTCCGGGCGCAGCCACGGCAGCAGGCCGGATTTACGGGCTTCGGCCTGGCGCTTGACCAACTGGTGGGAGAAGGTGATCGGAGCCGGCATCAGCACGTCGGTCTCGTTGCTGGCGTAGCCGAACATCAAGCCCTGATCGCCGGCGCCCTGGTCTTCCGGCTTGGCGCGGTCGACACCCTGGTTGATATCGGGCGATTGCTTGCCAATGATGTTCATCACGCCGCAGGTCGCGCCGTCGAAGCCAACGTCGGAGCTGTTGTAGCCGATGTCGGTGATCACGTCGCGGACCAGTTGTTCCAGGTCGACCCAGGCCGAGGTGGTCACTTCGCCGGCGATGATCGCTACACCGGTCTTCACCAGGGTCTCGCACGCCACGCGGGCGAACTTGTCTTCAGCGATGATGGCGTCCAGCACCGCGTCAGAAATCTGGTCGGCGATTTTGTCCGGATGCCCTTCAGACACGGACTCGGAGGTGAAAAGGGAGTATTCGCTCATCTCGATGTTTTCCTGATATTTACCGATGGTGAGTGTCGCCAGCCGGTCGCTGAAAGTGGCGGACCTGAATCTGGAAACCATTACGTAAACCTACATAGAGGCTTTCCCCGGGAACGAGTCCCGCAGCGGTGGCCCAACGGGCCAGATCGTCCTGTTCAAAACCCAACCAGAGATCACCGCAGGCCTCCCTGGCCCAATTCTGGTTGTGGCTGCATAAATCCGTCACCAGCAGGCTACCGCCGGGGTGCAGTAACCCGGCCATTTGCTTGAGGGCCTCGGCGGGCGCGGCGAAATGATGCAGGACCATATTCAGCACCACGCAGTCGGCTCGCAGGCGGGTGTCGTTCAAGGCATCGGCCAATTGCAGATCGACGTTGCTCAAGGCCTCGCGCTCGCAGAGCTGGCGCGCCAGTTCCAGCATTGCCGGGCTGTTGTCCAATGCCGTGACCTGCTGGAAGCGGCGCGCCAGTTCCGGCAGAAAACCGCCGTCGCCGGGGCCGACTTCCAGCGCCGTGGCCTCTTCACTGAAGCTCAGCTTGTCCAACAACGCCAGCACGCTGTCGCGGTATTGCGGCAAGCCGGCGATCAAATCCTGCTGGGCGCGAAACTTCTCGGCGACCCGTGCGAAAAAGTCCTGGCTGGCCGCAGCACGTTGTCCATGCACCTGGCCGATACGTGCCTGTACGTCGTTGGGCAGGCTCAGGTTATCCACTTCATCCAACAGGGCCGCGTGCAGCTTGCCGCCGAGCAGGTCGGTGTGGGGCAGGGCGCGGCGGTAGAAAATCGCATTACCTTCGCGGCGAGTGGCCACCAGGTCGGCCTGGGACAGCACTTTCAAATGGTGGCTCATGCCCGACTGGCCGATGGCGAAAATCCGCGCCAGCTCCAACACGCCAAAGGAGTCATTGGCCAATGCCCGCAAAACGTTCAGGCGCAAGGGGTCGCCGGCGGCCTTGCACAAGGCGGCCAGCTCTTCACCATCGTCGGAACGCAGGGAGGATGCGGGTAGGTTCATAAGGCCAGCAGTCTAGTGGTGGGACAGGGCGGTCGCAAGGTCAATATCAAAAAGTTTTGATATTGATCGATAAGTGGCGGTTATAAGCAGTCGCTATAGCCTTTCGGCGAACAGGTGAAAGGTTTGCGCAGACGATTGCCGTGCAAACCACAGGAAAAACCGCTTCAAGTGACTATCTGTCATTGCCCGCAGGCGGTGGCTGAGGGAAAATGCCGGTCCTTTTTTCCGTTTCTTTCCCTATCCGCAGGAGAACAGCGATGCCCAGCCGTCGTGAGCGTGCCAACGCCATTCGTGCCCTCAGCATGGATGCCGTGCAAAAAGCCAACAGCGGCCATCCCGGTGCCCCGATGGGCATGGCGGATATCGCCGAAGTGCTTTGGCGTGACTACCTGAAACACAACCCGAGCAACCCATCGTTCGCCGACCGTGACCGCTTCGTGCTGTCCAACGGCCACGGCTCGATGCTGATCTATTCGCTGCTGCACCTGACCGGCTACGACGTCACCATCGACGACCTCAAAAGCTTCCGCCAGCTGCACAGCCGCACCCCGGGCCACCCGGAATTCGGCTACACCCCAGGCGTCGAGACCACCACCGGTCCCCTGGGCCAGGGCCTGGCCAATGCCGTGGGCTTCGCCCTGGCTGAAAAAGTCCTGGGCGCGCAGTTCAACCGCCCCGGCCACGACATCGTCGATCACCACACCTATGTGTTCCTGGGTGATGGCTGCATGATGGAAGGCATTTCCCACGAAGTTGCGTCCCTGGCCGGCACCCTGGGCCTGGGCAAGCTGATCGCCTTCTACGATGACAACGGCATCTCCATCGACGGTGAAGTCGAAGGCTGGTTTACCGATGACACCCCGAAGCGTTTCGAAGCCTACAACTGGCAGGTGATCCGCAACGTCGACGGTCACGACCCGGAAGAGATCAAGACCGCCATCGACACCGCCCGCAAGAGCGCGCAGCCGACCCTGATCTGCTGCAAGACCACCATCGGCTTCGGTTCGCCGAACAAGCAAGGCAAGGAAGACTGCCACGGCGCCCCATTGGGTGACGCGGAAATCGCCCTGACCCGTGAAGCGTTGAAGTGGAACCACGGCCCGTTCGAAATCCCGGCCGACATCTACGCCGAATGGGATGCCAAGGAAAAAGGCCTGGCCACCGAAGCCGAGTGGGACCAGCGCTTCGCTGCCTACTCCGCCGAATTCCCGGAACTGGCCAACGAACTGGTTCGCCGCCTGGCCGGCGACCTGCCTGCCGACTTCTCGGAAAAAGCCTCGGCCTATATCGCCGAAGTCGCGGCCAAGGGCGAAACCATCGCCAGCCGTAAAGCCAGCCAGAACACTCTGAACGCCTTTGGCCCGCTGTTGCCTGAGTTCCTCGGCGGTTCGGCCGACCTGGCCGGGTCCAACCTGACGCTGTGGAAAGGCTGCAAAGGTGTCACGGCCGAAGACGCCAGCGGCAACTACATGTACTACGGCGTGCGCGAGTTCGGCATGAGCGCCATCATGAACGGCGTGTCCCTGCACGGTGGCCTGGTGCCTTACGGCGCAACGTTCCTGATGTTCATGGAATACGCGCGCAATGCCGTGCGCATGGCCGCGCTGATGAAGAAGCGCGTGATCCATGTGTACACCCACGACTCCATCGGCCTGGGCGAAGACGGTCCGACGCACCAGCCGGTCGAGCAATTGACCAGCCTGCGTACCACGCCGAACCTGGATTGCTGGCGCCCAGCCGACGCGGTGGAATCCGCCGTGGCCTGGAAGCACGCCATCGAGCGCAAGGACGGCCCTTCGGCGCTGATCTTCTCGCGCCAGAACCTGCAGCACCAGGCGCGTACCGACGCGCAGATCGCCGACATCAGCCGTGGCGGTTATGTGCTCAAGGACTGCGTGGGCGAGCCGGAGCTGATCCTGATCTCCACCGGTTCCGAAGTGGGCCTGACCGTTCAGGCTTACGACAAGCTGACTGAGCAGGGCCGCAATGTGCGCGTTGTATCCATGCCGTGCACCAGCGTGTTCGAAGCCCAGGACGCCGGCTACAAGCAATCGGTGCTGCCGTTGCAGGTCAGCGCGCGTATCGCCATCGAAGCGGCGCACGCCGACTACTGGTACAAGTACGTGGGCCTGGAAGGCCGCGTGATCGGCATGACCACCTACGGTGAGTCGGCGCCGGCGCCAGCCTTGTTCGAAGAGTTCGGCTTCACCCTGGAAAACATCCTGGGTCAGGCTGAGGAGCTGCTGGAAGACTAAGCCAGTCTGCGTTGTCTGTACTGGCGCTATCGCGGGCAAGCCCGCTTCCACATTTGGATCGCGGTCTGATGTGGGAGGGGGCTTGCCCGCGATGGCGTCAGAACGTTCAACACCGAACTAACCTTGACCGAGAACCCCATGCCCGAACTGCGTCCCTACAAAGTTGCACTCAACGGCTACGGCCGCATTGGTCGTTGCGTCTTGCGTGCTCTGTTCGAGCGAGGGGCGGCAGCCGGGTTTGAAATCGTTGCGATCAATGATCTGGCGGACATGGCCAGCATCGAATACCTGACACGCTTTGACTCCACCCATGGCCGATTCCCCGGCGAAGTGCGGGTCGACGGCGATTGTCTGCATATCAACGGCAACTGCGTGAAAGTGCTGCGCAGTGCCACCCCCGAGGGCATCGACTGGGCGGCGCTGGGCGTCGACCTGGTGTTGGAATGCTCCGGTGCTTATAACACCCGTGCCGATGGCCAGCGTTTTCTCGACGCCGGCGCGCCACGTGTGCTGTTTTCCCAGCCGATGGCCAGCGAGGCGGATGTCGACGCCACCATCGTCTATGGCATCAACCAGGATTGCCTGAGCGGCGATGAGCGGCTGGTGTCCAACGCTTCCTGCACCACCAACTGCAGCGTGCCGCTGTTGCGCCTGCTGGATCAGGCGATCGGCCTGGATTACGTGTCGATCACCACGATTCACTCGGCAATGAACGACCAGCCGGTGATCGACGCCTACCACCACGAAGACCTGCGTCGCACGCGTTCGGCGTTCCAGTCGGTGATTCCGGTGTCCACCGGCCTGGCACGCGGCATCGAACGCTTGTTGCCGGAACTTGCCGGGCGAATTCAGGCCAAAGCCGTACGTGTGCCGACGGTGAACGTGTCCTGCCTGGACATCACCATGCAAACCGTCAGCGACACCGATGCCGTGGAGGTCAACCGGATCCTGCGCGACGCCGCCACCCGCGGCCCGCTCAAAGGCTTGCTGGCCTACACCGAATTGCCTCACGCCAGTTGCGATTTCAACCATGACCCGCATTCGGCGATTGTCGATGCCAGCCAGACCCGTGTTTCCGGCCCCAGGCTGGTGAATATCCTGGCCTGGTTCGACAACGAGTGGGGCTTTGCCAACCGAATGCTGGACGTTGCAGAACACTATCTGCAAGTGGCCTCCAAACAACCTCAACAGTAATTCAGGAACTGCGACCCATGACCGTGTTGAAGATGACCGACCTCGATCTGCAAGGTAAGCGCGTACTGATTCGCGAAGACCTCAACGTCCCCGTCAAGGACGGTGTTGTCACCAGCGATGCGCGAATCCTGGCCTCGCTGCCGACCATCAAGCTGGCCCTGGAAAAAGGCGCGGCCGTGATGGTCTGCTCCCACCTGGGTCGCCCGACCGAAGGTGAGTTCTCCGCCGAAAACAGCCTCAAGCCGGTAGCCGACTACCTGAGCAAGGCCCTGGGCCGTGACGTGCCGCTGGTGGCTGACTACTTGAATGGCGTGGACGTGAAGGCCGGCGACATCGTGCTGTTCGAAAACGTGCGCTTTAACAAAGGCGAGAAAAAGAACAGCGACGAACTGGCCCAGCAATATGCTGGCCTGTGCGATGTGTTCGTGATGGACGCATTCGGCACCGCTCACCGCGCCGAAGGTTCGACCCACGGCGTGGCCAAGTTCGCCAAGGTCGCTGCTGCCGGCCCACTGCTGGCTGCTGAACTGGACGCGCTGGGCAAGGCCCTGGGCGCGCCGGCACAGCCGATGGCGGCCATCGTCGCCGGCTCCAAGGTGTCGACCAAGCTTGACGTGCTCAACAGCCTCAGCCAGATCTGCAACCAACTGATCGTCGGCGGCGGTATTGCCAACACGTTCCTGGCTGCCGCCGGTCATCCGGTGGGCAAGTCGCTGTACGAGCCGGACCTGCTCGACACCGCCCGTGCCATCGCCGCCAAAGTCAGCGTGCCGTTGCCGGTGGATGTGGTGGTGGCCAAGGAATTCGCCGAAAGCGCCGAAGCCACCGTCAAGCTGATCGCTGACGTGGCTGCCGACGACATGATCCTGGATATCGGCCCGCAGACTGCGGCCAATTTCGCTGAACTGTTGAAAGCGTCGCAGACCATTCTGTGGAACGGCCCGGTCGGCGTGTTCGAATTCGACCAATTCGGCAACGGCACCAAAGTGCTGGCCAAGGCCATCGCCGACAGCTCGGCATTCTCCATCGCCGGCGGCGGCGACACCCTGGCGGCCATCGACAAATATGGCGTGGCCGAGCAGATCTCCTACATTTCTACCGGTGGTGGCGCTTTCCTCGAATTCGTCGAAGGTAAAGTGCTGCCGGCCGTGGAAGTGCTGGAAAGCCGAGCCAAAGGCTGAAACGCGTGATCCGGAAAAGGAGCATTCCCATGATCAAGTTATTGGCACTGGTGTTCGCGGCGGGCCTGTTGGGCGGGTGCGGCAGCGCGCCCACTGCGGCATCGGCGCCCGAACAGCCTGCGGCGCAGCAGAAACAGAGCTGCTACCAGGCTGACTGGCAGGCCGAAACCATGCCGGTGATCAACAAGCGCATCGGCAACGAGCGGCTGGAGAAATACGACTCCGCGCCCAACGGTCAGGAACAGGGTTGCCCTTGACGGGTCTGATCAACTAACCGACAGCAGTCGCGGCCCTTGGGTCGCGTTCGAGGATTGGCAATGAAAGGCGTTTTCGCCCTGGCGGCACTGGCTCTGTTGGCGGGTTGCAGCAGCATGAACATGTTCAATAAGGCAGAACCTGCCGATAAGTGGACCACCTGGACCTGCGACAGCAAGGCCGAGGTCAACTGGCGCTTTGCCAATGCGGCCCGCAGCGAGGTGGATGTGCGCCTCGGCGGCTCGGACCAGGTCTACCGCCTTAAACAGGACGTTGCCGCCTCGGGCGTGCTGTACAGCAACGACCAGTTGGCGTTTCACACAAAAGGTGAGGAAGGCTTGGTTTACTGGGTCGCCACCGACGATTTGATCGGGCGTGGCTGCAAGGCCCAATGAGATTTCAAATTTGATGAGATCCAAATGTGGGAGGGGGCTTGCCCCCGATAGCGGTGGATCAGTCAACAGATTCATCACTGACAGGCTGTCATCGGGGGCAAGCCCCCTCCCACACTTGCAATAACGATTCAGCAGGCCAGGCATGTAAAACCTGGCCTGCAATAACTTGAATAGCAGTCGCCGCTACGGCAGGCTTGCACGATTAACGACCCTCGACCGGGAGAGACAACACAATGGCACTTATCAGCATGCGTCAAATGCTGGACCACGCAGCCGAGTTCGGCTATGGCGTCCCAGCCTTTAACGTCAACAACCTCGAGCAGATGCGCGCCATCATGGAAGCCGCTGACAAGACCGACTCCCCCGTGATCGTCCAGGCTTCGGCCGGTGCGCGCAAATACGCCGGTGCCCCGTTCCTGCGTCACCTGATCCTCGCCGCTATCGAAGAGTTCCCACACATCCCGGTGTGCATGCACCAGGACCACGGCACCAGCCCTGACGTGTGCCAGCGCTCCATTCAACTGGGCTTCAGTTCGGTGATGATGGACGGCTCTCTCGGCGAAGACGGCAAGACTCCGACCGACTACGAATACAACGTCCGCGTCACTCAACAAACCGTGGCCATGGCCCACGCCTGCGGCGTTTCGGTTGAAGGCGAGCTGGGCTGCCTGGGTTCCCTGGAAACCGGCATGGCCGGTGAAGAAGACGGCATCGGTGCCGAGGGCGTGCTGGATCACAGCCAGATGCTGACCGACCCGGAAGAGGCTGCCGACTTTGTGAAGAAAACCCAGGTGGACGCCCTGGCCATCGCCATCGGCACCAGCCACGGCGCCTACAAGTTCACCAAGCCACCGACCGGCGACGTACTGGCCATCGACCGCATCAAGGAAATCCACAAGCGCATCCCCAACACCCACCTGGTGATGCACGGTTCGTCCTCGGTACCGCAAGAATGGCTGGCGATCATCAACCAGTACGGCGGCGACATCAAGGAAACCTACGGCGTACCGGTTGAAGAAATCGTCGAAGGCATCAAGTACGGCGTGCGTAAGGTCAACATCGACACCGACCTGCGCCTGGCGTCCACCGGTGCCATGCGCCGCCTGATGGCCACCAACCCAAGCGAATTCGACCCACGCAAATTCTTCGGCGCCACCGTGACCGCCATGCGTGACGTGTGTATCGCTCGTTATGAAGCATTCGGCACGGCCGGCAATGCATCGAAGATCAAGCCGATCTCGTTGGAGGCGATGTACCAGCGTTATTTGAAAGGTGAGTTGAACGCTAAGGTGAACTAAGCCTCAGGCGTTACAAAAGAAGCCCGCAGCGATGCGGGCTTTTTTATGCTGTGAACGTGCGATGCGGTCAAAATGTGGGAGGAGGCTGGCGCCCTATTTCGGTGTGGCCGTCACCCGCTAAGTGAATGAGGCGGCGCTCACTCATGATCAATATCCAGCTTGTCGAACGTCACCTTCGCGCCTTCCTTGCTGTCCCCGCTGTTGTCCTGCACATAGGCGCCGGCCTTGAAGTACAGCGGTTTGGCGCCCCATGCCGCGCCGATGCGTTCGTTCCATTCGCCATCGGCGGCATACACGCTGAGTAATCCGGCCTTGTTGAGGTTGATTACGTAGGTAAAGCTCTTGTCCAGCGGCACGTTGGAGGCGACGGTGATCACGCGGCTTTCGTCCTCATCCGGGCGCATGCGCACTTTGGCGACGATGTTGCCGGTCTGGGTCTTTTCCTTGAATTGGTACTCGAGCTTGATCAGCGGTTTCTGGCTGTCATACGCGTGAATCTGGCCAATGACGATCTTGCCGCTGGAGGGCACCTGGTTGACGGCCAGGGTGGCGCGCAGAAAATTGTCGGCGTCGGGGTAGGTCCAGTTGCGCAAGCGGCCGTCGGCGTAGGTTTCGCGCAATTCGCTGCGGGGGTAGATCGCGTTCTCGGTGCGCGTGCCGGTGACGGGTGTCCAGAATTGCACGTTGCTGCCTTCGGCCTGGAAGTATTGGTCCTTGAAGCCGCTAAGCAGTTTGGGCGTGTCGATGGTCGCGGGGGGCGAGCCGACGGGAATGCTCAGGTTCCAAGTGGAGAGGTCAATCATGGCGTAGGCCTTTTACAGAAGGGTGTAGGCTATGGCCCTCAGGGCCAGTCAGGTTCTTTATAGGTGCTGTGCAGCGGATTGTTAAACAATTGCTGGCAATTTATTGGCGCCAAATGAATGCCAAAAAGCCATGTTGCCCATGAACCGTGGGTTGCAGGCACTGACCGTTAGTCGGCTTCCTGAAAATTGGCGCAATGATGGCACCGAGGTTACTTCTGCTTTTCCAGAACCGGGGCTAGAGTGAGGCCTCAGTGTTTGTCCGGGTTTTCTCTCAGAAATGACCGGAGCAGCGATCTAAGGAAGAGACGTAGCATGGAATGCGCTCCACACCACGGCGATGGCAGTTCGGTTCTTCTGGTGGTCGACGACTACCCGGAAAACCTGATCAGCATGCGTGCGCTTTTGCAGCGTGAGGATTGGCACGTGGTAACCGCCGCTTCCGGTGTGGAAGCCCTGGAGTTGCTGCTGCAGCACGATGTCGACCTGGTATTGCTGGACGTGATGATGCCGGGCATGGATGGCTTTGAAGTCGCCCGCCTGATGCGCGGCAGCCAGCGCACCCGCATGACCCCGATCATCTTTCTGAGCGCCAACGCCCAATCGCCCGCCGCCGTGCTGGAAGGCTACGCCAGTGGCGCCATCGATTACCTGTTCAAGCCGTTCGACCCGCATATTCTTAAACCCAAGGTCCAGGCACTGCTGGAGCACCAGCGTAATCGCCGTGCCTTGCAGCGCCTGAGCCATGACTTGGAGTCGGCTCGCGCGTTCAACGCCTCGGTGCTCGACAACGCCGCCGAAGGCATCCTGGTGGTGGGCGAAGAAGGCGTGATCCAGTACGCCAATCCGGCCATTTCGCGCTTACTCAATGCGACGCTCAACGAATTGCAGGGCCAGACGTTCCTGAGCTTTTTGCAAAAGCCCCACGTGCCCAGCTGGTTGGATTCGCAGATGTACGCCGGTTATCGCACCGGCCAGACCTGGCGCCTGCACGACGCCATGCTGCGCACCGGTCGCGGGCAGCAGGTTCCCGTGGCGTTGTCCTGCGCCCCATTGCCGTCCGAGCAGAAGGCTATGGTGGTGACCGTGCTGGATATGTCTGAAGTGCGCCACCTGCACCAGCAACTGGAGTTCCAGGCCGTTACCGACCCGCTCACCGGCCTGCTCAACCGTCGTGGGTTCTACCAGGCCGTGGAAAGCACCCTGTCGCGCAGCGAGCGCGTCGAGCAATCCCTGGTGCTGCTGTACCTGGACCTCGACGGCTTCAAGCGGGTCAACGACTCCCTGGGCCATGACGCGGGCGACCGGGTACTGCGCTGGGTATCGGAACAACTGCAAGGTTGCCTGCGTTCCTACGACATTGTCGGACGCATGGGCGGCGATGAATTTACCGCATTGCTGGAGCTGGACTTCCCTGAGCAGGCGGCGAAAATTTCGGAAAAACTGATCGAACGGGTGTCAGTCTGCCAACAGGTCGACGGTTTGGATGTGATGCTCGGCGTGAGTATTGGTATCGCCACGTTTCCTGACTGCGGCTCGGATTTGAATGGTCTGCTGCGCGCCGCTGATATTGCAATGTACGAAGCCAAGCGCGCCGGGCGTCAGCAATATCGCTATTTCGACCAGGAAATGAACGGCCGGGCTCGCTCGCGGCTGATGCTTGAAGACAGCGTGCGCACGGCCATTGAAAACAAAGAATTCATCCTGGTCTACCAACCGCAGGTGTCGTTGGAGGACGGGCGTCTGCGCGGCGTCGAGGCGTTGTTGCGTTGGCAGCACCCTAGTGTCGGCGACGTGCCGCCGGGGCTTTTCCTGCCGCTGCTGGAAGAGGCGCGGCTGATCAGCCAATTGAGCATCTGGATCTACCAGCAGGTCGCCGCACAGCGCCAGGCCTGGCACACCACCTTCGACGAGGAGCTGGTGCTGAGTGTGAGTCTGAGCAGCAGCCAGTTCAATATGCCCAACCTGGCCAACCAACTGCAGCAGATGCTGGAGCGCTACGGCTTGCAAGGGCGGCAGTTGGAGGTGGAAATCGGGGAGGACTGCCTGATGAGTAACCGTGAGGAGGCCATCAAACAGCTTAAGTTGCTGCGCCGCATTGGTGTGCGTATCGCCCTGGATGACTTTGGTTCCGGCCAGTGTTCCCTGGCGCACCTGCGTGATCTGGAATTCGACACCTTGAAGCTCGACCCCAAATTGGTGGCGCGTCTGCCGGGCTCGGCACGGGACGCGGCAATGGCGCGCAGCATTATCGAGTTGTGCGGGCATTTCGAGGTGCTGGTGGTGGCCGAAGGTGTGGAAACCCAGGAGCAGGCCCAATGGCTCAAAGCCCAGGGCTGCACGTTTATCCAGGGGCCATGGGCGGCGCAGCCGTTGATAGCCGAGGATGTCGCCGACTGGTCCCGCACCCGCGCACGTTGAATTGGTACACTGGCGCCCTTCAAATCTTGTTGCAGACCCTCATGACCGCGCTGAAATACCTCCAGGCCTACCCGGTTGCACTACAGGAGCAAGTGCGTCAGATGATCGCCACTGACCAGTTGGGCAATTATCTGGAGCAGCGTTATCCCGAGCGCCACGCGGTGCAGAGCGACAAGGCCTTGTACGCCTACGCGCTGGCCTTGAAGCAGGAACACCTGCGCAACGCGCCGGCCATCGACAAGGTCCTGTTCGATAACCGCCTGGACCTGACCCACCGCGCCCTCGGCCTGCACACCACGATTTCAAGGGTGCAGGGCGGCAACCTCAAGGCCAAGAAAGAAATCCGCATCGCCGCCTTGTTCAAAGAGGCCGCACCGGAATTTCTGCGCATGATCGTGGTGCATGAACTGGCGCACTTCAAGGAATCGGACCACAACAAGGCGTTCTATAAACTCTGCCAATACATGATGCCGGACTACCATCAGGTGGAATTCGACCTGCGGGTCTACCTCACGTATCGCGACCTGCTGGGCAAACCCTGACCGCACAAGGCCAATGACCATGGATGTGAGCAAGACCAAAAGCAGTTTCTACCGTCGCCTCTACGTCGCCTACCTGATCGACAGCGGCCAGGCCAGCAATGTACCGGCGCTGACCGACGCGACCGGCATGCCCCGGCGCACGGCCCAGGATACGATAGCGGCGCTCGCCGACCTGGATATTGTGTGTGAGTTCGAGCAGGAGGATGGCGCGCGTAACCATGCCGGGTGCTATCGGATTCGTAACTGGGGCGCGATTGATCGGCGCTGGATCGAGGCCAACCTGGCGTCGATCAAGCGCGTGCTGGGTTATCCCTGAGGGCTTTCTCCGGTGCGCCGCATGCCGATATGAGGAATGTCGTCCTCCAGGTATTGCTCTCCCGCCACCACGAACCCGTACCGCCCGTAGTAACCCTGTAAGTGCGCCTGGGCTGACAGAAAGATCGGGGTTTCAGGCCAGATATCGTCAATCTGCTTAAGGGTTTCTTCCATCATCCGATGGCCTAACCCGGTGCGTCGCGCCAGTGGGGCGATAATCACTCGGCCGATTACCACATCGCCGCCCTGGGACTCCGGGTCCAGCAGGCGCAGGTAGGCCACCAGCTTATCGTCCCGCCAGCCCATCAGGTGGTAGGTGTCACCGCTCAGGTCCTGGTCATCGATGTCCTGGTAGACGCATTTCTGCTCAACCACGAACACTTCGTTACGCAACCGCAGGATGGCGTAAAGCTGCTCCTTGCCCAGGTCATTATGGTGCTTGCAGACCCAATCAACAGTCATGGTGTGTTCTCGCTCGAATGTCTGTGCTTGATAGTAAGCGCGGCGGGCGGCTCTGTCTAAATGGTCTATTGTTGAGGATGAGGTCAATTAGCCACTATTGAGTGCGTGCCCCAGCCGTTTCTTTGTGTAATCTGAGCTACTGTTAACACCTCAGGTCTTGCCTGAGCTAAGCCCGCCAAGGATTTTGAGCATGCCGCGATTGTCTCGTGCCGTTGCTTTAATTGGAGTGTTGCTGCTGGCTCAACCGGCGTTTGCACAGCGTCTGCGCCTGGTCGCGGACGCCTGGCCACCCTTTACCGATGCCACGCTGATCAACGGCGGACTGGCCACCGACATCGTCACCACCGCCCTGGCCCGCGCCGGGTACGCCAGTGATTTCGAACAGGTGCCCTGGGCGCGTGCGTTGATGGGCATAGGCGATGGGCGTTATGACGTGCTGATCAATGCCTGGTACGACGAGGCGCGTACACAGCTGGGAGAATTCTCCAACGAATACCTGCTCAACCGCGTGCGCTTCATCAAGCGCCGCGACGACCCCATCGATTACCAGACGCTTAAGCAACTGCATGACGAACCCATCGCGGTGGTGCGCGGTTATGCCTACTCCGCGGCGTTCGACGGGGACACGCAGCTGCAGAAAGTGCCGGTGCATAACTTCGCCATGGCCGTGCGCATGCTGGCGGCGCAGCGAGTGCGGCTGACGGTGGAGGACGAGTATGTCGCGCGCTATTACCTGGCCCGTGAATCACCCCGGGTGCGCAATGCCATAGAGTTCCTGCCCAAGCCGCTGACTGAAAACAGCCTGCACATTCTGGTCAGCCTCAAGCACCCCGAACATGCACAGATCGTAGCGGGCTTTGACCGGGAGATAGCCAGAATGAAGGCCGATGGCAGTTACGAGCGATTGATGAAGGCCCATGGCATGTAAGGCCTAAGCCGCGCGAGTGTCCTTGATCAAATGCGCGGCCAATGTGCGCAGCGGCCCCAATTGCCGACAAATCAGCGCCAGCTGCGTTTGCACCAAGCGCTGCCCTTCGTCGATCTCATCCGGCATTTGCTCCAGGTCCGCCGCCAAGGCCTCCTCGGCATCGCTCTGAATCGCAATCGGCTGCTTGTTCGCCAGCCCCGTGGCGATTTCATCAATGCTCGCCGCCAGGCTATTGCCGGCGCCGTCGATCAGGTGTTCACGCACTTCGGCGGGCAGTTGCGTGTCACGGTGCGCGCCAAGCCCCGACAAATAGCTGAGCAAGGTGTGCGACAGCACCAGGAAGCGAAAGCCTACGTCGGCTTCTTTGCGAAAGTGCCCCGGCTCCATCAGCATGTTGGCCAAGGTGGTGGACAGCGCCGCATCGGCGTTGTGCGCGTTGCGCCTGGCCAGGCGATAGGCCAGGTCGTCGCTCTTGCCAGCGGCGTACTGCTGCATGATCTGCCGCAGGTAGATGCTGTTGCAGGTCAGGGTGTTGGCCAGCACTTTGTTCAGACGCCGGCCCTGCCAGTCCGGCAGGAACAGGAACACCGCCAGGCCCGCGATCAGGCTGCCGAGCAGGGTATCGAACAGCCGTGGCAGGAATAATCCGTAGCCATCGCCCACCTGGTTGAAGCAGAACAGCACCATCAGCGTGATCGCCGCGGTGGCCAGGGTATAGCGGGTGGTACGGTTGATAAAGAACACCAGGCCGGCGGCGATGGCGAACATCGATTGCACCAGCGGGCTGGGGAACAGGTCGAACAGCGCCCAGGCCACGGTCAGGCCGATGGCGGTGCCGACGATCCGTTGGCCAAGCTTGCGCCGTGTGGCGCCATAGTTGGGCTGGCACACGAACAGAGTGGTGAGGATGATCCAATAACCCTGGGACGCGTGAATCGCGTGCAAGGTGCCGTAGCCGACGGTCAGCGCCAACGACAGGCGCAATGCGTGGCGGAACAGCAACGAGGTCGGGGTCAGTTGAGTACGCAGCCGCGTCCACATTTCCTTGAGGTTGCGCGGGGCGCGATCGAGCAGGTTGCTGTCGGTGGCATCGGCCAGGGCGTCAGGGTTGCTGGCGTCGCCGAGCAGGCGGTCGAGGGTCGACAGGTTGGCCGCCAGGGCGCGCAACGAGCGCAGCAGGCCCCGCCAGGCCGGGTTGCTCTGGATGCGCAGGTGTTCCAGGGAGGCATTCAGGTCACCCAGGGCCTCGGCGAAGCTGTCATCGTAGACGAACGGCTGGCGCAACTGGATTGATTCGGCGAGGGCCTGGCAGGCCTTGCCTTGCTGGCGTAACAGGCGCTGGCAGCGGAACAGCACGTCGCTGTGGAAGAACGCCTCGGCCAGCGCGTTGTAGGGATAGTGCGAGGAGCTGGCGCGCTCGTGGATGTCCTGGGCCAGGAAGTACAACTTCAGGTAGCGGCTGACCTTCGAACCCGGGCGACCATTGCCCACGCGGTGCAGGATGATTTCCTTCGCCGCATTCAGCGCAGCGACTACGCGACCATTCTGCTGGGCCAGTTCCAGGCGACGGGCTTCTACATCCAGTTGGCGGATCGGTTCGAACAGCGACGATTTGAGCTTGAGGTAACGCCCCAACTCGCGGAACAAGCGCGCCAGGCTCTGTTGCACCGGCTGGTTGGAAAACAACACCTGCCACAGCACCGACAACGCGCCATACCAGGCGGCGCCGGCCACCAGCAGCAGCGGCTCGTGCCAGAAGTCCGACACCGCGCCACCACGCTGGTCCACGCCGATCATGGTGTAGACCGACAGAATCAGCGTCGCCGAGGCAATCGCGCCGTAACGCTCGCCAAGGGCGCCGAGCATGGTCAGGCAGAAGCTCGCCAGCGCCAGGGCAATCGCGAACAACCAAGGGTAGGGAAACAGCAATTCCACCGACAGCGCGGCGATGCTGAAGCACACCAGCGTCACCGCCAGGGCATTGAGGCGCCCTTGCCAGCTGTCGTCGGTCTCGGCCAGGGCGCTGGCGATAATCCCCAGGAACAGCGGGATCAGCAGGGTCATTTCATCCTGATACCAGCACAGCGCCATGCTGCCGGTGAGGGCGATGAATACCCGAACGCTATAGCTGAATTTATCCAGCGCCCATAGGCGCCGCATGGACTGCTTGAACGAGGTCGATGACATGAAGGCTGGGGTCTTCCGGGACGATGCCGCTAAATTGAGGCAGTAAGGACGCCACGGCAAGCGTGGTGATCACATCTCACAGCAAATTATTCCCCAGGCACACTACAAAATGGGGAGGGGGCAAGCACCCTTACACATTGTTGATCCGGTCTCGTCAGACGTATTGCGCGGCGGCGTAGCCCGATGCCCACGCCCACTGGAAGTTAAACCCGCCCAAATGCCCGGTCACATCCAGCACTTCCCCAATAAAGTACAGCCCCGGGCTTTTCAGCGACTCCATGGTCTTGGACGAGACTTCCCGCGTGTCTACACCGCCCAGCGTCACCTCGGCGGTGCGATAGCCCTCGGTGCCGGCGGGCACCAGCTGCCAGCTCGACAACTTCTGCGCAATGTCGGCGACTTCGGCATGGGTGTATTGCTTCATCGGCTTGGACGCGAACCAGGTGTCCGCCAGCAGGGTGGCCATTTTCTTGGTGAAGATCTCGCCCAGCAGCGTTTTCAACTCGCTGTTCGGCCGTTCGACCTGTTGTTGTTGCAGCCAGGTGTGGGCGTCGTGGTCGGGCAGCAGGTTGATCTCGACCGTGTCGCCCGGCTCCCAGTACGAGGAAATCTGCAGGATCGCCGGCCCGCTCAGGCCGCGATGAGTAAACAGCAGGTTCTCGCGAAAACTCTGGCCGTTGCAGCTGGCCACGCAGTCCACAGAAGTGCCGGACAACTCGGTACACAGTGCCTTGAGCTGGTCGGTGATGGTGAACGGCACCAATCCGGCGCGGGTCGGCAGCAGTTCATGACCGAATTGCCTGGCCACCTGATAGCCGAACCCGGTGGCGCCCAGGGTTGGGATCGACAGGCCGCCGGTGGCGATTACCAGGGATTCACAGCGCAGCTGACCGAGGGTGGTCTGCAACTGATAACCGCTGTCGAGCCTGGCGATTTCCTGGATGGAGGTGTCCAGGTGCAGGCTCACGCCGGTCTGGATGCACTCATCGAGCAGCATGCCGAGGATGTCGCTGGATTTGTTATCGCAGAACAGCTGGCCGAGCTTCTTCTCGTGGTACGGCACGCCGTGCTTGGCCACCAGGCCGATGAAATCCCACTGGGTGTAGCGAGCCAGGGCGGATTTGCAGAAATGTGCGTTGTGCGAGAGAAAATTGGCCGGCTCGGTGTACATATTGGTGAAATTGCAGCGGCCACCACCGGACATCAGGATCTTTTTGCCGGCCTTGTTCGCATGATCGATCAGCATCACCTTGCGCCCACGCCCGGCGGCGGTCAGTGCGCACATCAAGCCTGCGGCGCCGGCGCCAATGATCACAACTTCGGTCGAGCGCACAGCAATGTCCTCACAAATACGGGTCTGAAATGCAATCAAAACTGTAGGAGGGGGCAAGCCCCCTCCTACATTGGATCTTCATATAGGTCGCAGATCGGGTTACAGGATCCGCACGCGCAACGAGCGGCCCTTGATCTTGCCGTCGTTCAAACGCTGCAACGCCTGCTTGGCGATGCCGCGTTCCACGGCTACGAACGCCTGGAAATCAAAGATCGCGATCTTGCCGACCTGGGCGCCGGGGATACCGGCTTCGCCGGTCAGCGCGCCGAGGATGTCGCCTGGACGAACCTTGTCCTTGCGGCCCGCGGCAATGCACAGGGTGCTCATCTGCGGCAGCAGTGGACCACCGCTTTGCGGCTTGAGGTTGTCCAGTTGGTCCCAGTTCAGCGGCGATTTCTGCAGCTGCTCGATGGCCTGGGCACGGTGCGCCTCGGACGGCGCTACCAGGCTGATGGCAATCCCGGTCTCACCGGCGCGACCGGTACGGCCGACGCGGTGGATGTGGATTTCCGAGTCGCGGGCCAGTTCGACGTTGATCACCATGTCCAGCGAGTCGATGTCCAGGCCCCGTGCGGCGACGTCGGTCGCCACCAGCACTGAGGTGCTGCGGTTGGCGAACATCGCCAGAACCTGGTCACGGTCGCGCTGTTCCAGGTCGCCGTGCAGGCCGACGGCGGAGATGCCCTTGGCTGTCAGGTGGTCGACGGTTTCCTGCACCTGCTGCTTGGTAAAGCAGAACGCCACGCACGAGGCCGGACGGAAGTGCGCCAGGACTTTGGTCACCGCGTCCATGCGCTCTTCCGGGGAGATCTCGTAGAAACGCTGCTCGATCTGATCGTCGGAGTGGAACGCTTCGGCCTTCACTTGCTGCGGCGCGCGCATGAACTTGGATGCCAGTTGCTTGATGCTCACCGGGTAGGTGGCCGAGAACAGCAGGGTCTGGCGGCGCGGCGGAGTCTTGCTGATGATGTCTTCGATGGCGTCGTAGAAACCCATGTCGAGCATGCGGTCGGCTTCATCGAGGATCAGCGTGTTCAAGCCGTCCAGCACCAGCGAACCCTTGCGCAAATGCTGCTGGATGCGGCCCGGAGTGCCGACGATCACGTGGGCGCCGTGTTCCAGGGAGGCGATCTGTGGGCCGAGGGACACGCCGCCGCACAGGGTCAGCACCTTGATGTTGTCTTCGGCGCGGGCCAGGCGACGGATTTCCTTGGCCACCTGGTCGGCCAGCTCGCGGGTCGGGCACATCACCAGCGCCTGGCAACCGAAGTAACGCGGGTTGATCGGGTTCAACAGGCCGATGCCGAAGGCGGCGGTCTTGCCGCTGCCGGTCTTGGCCTGGGCAATCAGGTCCAGCCCCTTGAGGATCACCGGCAAGCTTTGCGCCTGGATCTGCGTCATCTCGACATAACCCAGCGAGTCGAGGTTAGCCAGCATGGCGGCGGACAGGGGCAAAGTATTAAAAGCGGTGGCGATGGTAGTCACGGGACTGGCTCTGCAAAACAAAATGTCGCGCAGTGTAGCAGCCCCCCGTAGGTTTTTTCGCATGGTTCAGACGAGGGGATGGGGGGCAGCGGCAAGTTATGAGCGGCAAGCGGCAAGCTTGAAGCTTTTCTTGCAGCTTCAAGCTTGCCGCTTGAGGCTGCCTTTAGGCTCCAGTTGCAGGAAGATCGCCGCCGCCAGCATTGCCATGACGCCCACGGTGAGGAAGGTCAACTGGAACGCGCCGAGCACGCTGTTGACGCCGTCGTTGCCGGCTTCGGCGGTGAACCCGCCCAGCAGCGCACCGGCGCAGGCCACGCCGAGGCTCAGGGACAGTTGCGCCACCACCGACAGCAGGCTGTTGCCGCTGCTGGCCTGGGCATCGTCAAGGTCGATCAGGGTCACGGTGTTCATCGCGGTGAACTGCAGGGAGTTGATCGCCCCGAGCACTGCCAGCATGCCCAGCAGCAGAGGGTAGGGTGTCTGCTCGCTGACCAGGCCCATGCTCGCCAGCATGATGCCCAGCGCCAATGTGTTGCCGGTCAGCACCACCCGATAGCCCAGGCGTTCGATCAGCGGCCGCGCCACGGACTTGGCGAACATCGCGGCCGCCGCCAACGGCAGCATGCTCATGCCCGCCTGCGACGGCGAATACCCCAGCGCCACCTGCAACAGTAGCGGCACCAGGAACGGCAGCGCGCCGCTGCCCAGGCGCGCGAACAGGTTGCCCAGAATGCCCACGGCAAAGGTGCGGGTCTTGAACAACACCGGCGAGAACAGCGGGTTGTCGATATGCCCGGCGCGCAGCCAGTACGCCGCCAGGCACGCCAGCCCGCCGAACAGCAGCAACATCACCCGCAGATGCGGCAGGTGCAGTTCGCCCAGGCCCTCCATGGCGATGGTGATCAGCACCATCGCCGCACCAAACAGCACAAAACCCAACCCGTCAAAGCGCGTGCGTTCACTGCCGCGCAGGTCCGGGATGAATTTCCACACGGCATAGCACCCGAGTATGCCCACCGGCAGGTTGATCAGAAAGATCCAGTGCCAGGTCAGGTATTGCACCATCCAGCCGCCCATGGTCGGGCCAAGCAGCGGGCCGAGCAGGCCAGGGATGGTAATGAAGCCCATGATCCGCACCAGCTCGGAGCGCGGGTAGGCGCGCAGCACCACCAGGCGCCCCACCGGCAGCATCAGTGCGCCGCCCAAACCCTGCACCACGCGCGCGCCCACCAGCATGGTCAGGCTGCTGGACAGCGCACACAGCAGCGAGCCGATGCTGAACAGCATGATCGCGCCGAAGAAAATCTTCTTGGTGCCGAAACGGTCGGCGATCCAACCCGACGCCGGGATCAGCAAGGCGACGGTGAGCATGTAGGCGATCACCACCCCCTGCATGCGCAACGGGTTTTCCGCGAGATCCCGGGCCATGGCCGGCAGGGCGGTGTTCAGAATCGTCCCATCCAGCGACTGCATGAAGAAGGCAATCGCCACCACCCAGGGGAGCCATCGGGCGGTCTTGGCATCGAGAGGGGCGCGATCGGGCATGGGGGACCTTTTGTCAGCCGGCTATGTGTCGGCGATTATGCGCCATCCGTGGCGCCTTTTCCCACTGGCGGTTCGTCTAAATCCGACAACACCGCGTGCTTGCCCACCAGGAAATCCAACAGCGCGCGATGCACCGCCAGGGCGGCTTCGCGCGATTCCAGATCCAGCAGGTGACCGGTGTGTTGCGCCACCGAATAGCTGCTGCGCCCCACATACTGCTTGAACAGTTGAGCGTCGGCAGCGGGGGTGTATTCGTCCAGCGCGCCGTTGAGGAAATGCACCGGCGTTTCGATTTGCCGCAGCGCCGGCAGGTAGTTGCCGTCGCCCATCGCCATTACCTGGTGGATATGAAAGCGCGCCTGGCGGTACTCGGTGGTCGCCATGCTCGACAGGTGCCGATGGTTGTTGCGCTTGAGGCGCGGCGACAAGTATTTGCCCACCGTTTCGTTGAGCAAATGGCCGACGGCGGACTTGTCATCGGCCTCGATCAGCACGCGCACGCGGTCCACGTAGTCGAGCATGGCCTGGTTGAGGTTAGGCGCCAGCGCCATCACTACAGAGCTTTTGATGGAGGGTGGGTTATGCGCCAGGGTCAGCAGGGTGGAAATGCCACCCCAGGAGGCCGACACCAGATGGTTGACCTCGAAGCGCTCCACCAGCGCCCGCAGGATCTGCACTTCGTCGTCCTTGGTGACCAGGTCGAGGTTGAGGTTGTGTTCGCGCGAATAACCGGAGAACGGCAGGTCGAACAGCAGCACATTAAAGTGCTCGGCCAGGCACTTGCCGGTACGCGCAAAGGAACGCGTGGTGGCGAGCGCTCCGTTGACCAGCAGGACGGTGTTCTTGTGTGGATCGTTTCCCAGTCGCTCTACGTGGACGTTGTAGTGCTTGTACAGCTGTTCAATGACAAAACTTCCATGGTTCATGTCAACGCTCCAGCTTGTCCTTCCCCGGACAAGGTCATGCAGTGCGTGCAGGCACGCGGGCGAGGTGGCGGGATGCCACTAACCCTTATAGCGAGGTTTTCCACAGGCGACAACAGGCCGCCCGCGCGCACGGTGCGCAAGAGAAATGGCCGTAGGAACGGGTAAAACCGAGCTGTCTGAAATCAGCACAAGACAATCTGGGAGGGTGCTTGCCTCCGACAGCGGCGTGTCAGTCAATGAGCACTTGGTTGAACACCGCTATCGGGAGCAAGCTCCCTCCCACAGGGAGAGTATTTACAACGTCAGGGTCAGACGTTTTATCAGCGCTCCCGGTAACAGATTGGAGGCTGTATTGCGTTGGCCGTAAGTACTGGCCGACAGCAACAACTCTCGCTCGGCGGTCAGTGCTTCCAATTGGGAACCGAGCAGGCTGTAGACGCTGTCATCAAAGCGCATGGTGCTGACGGGCGCCTTGATCTCGCCGTCCTCCACCCAGAACGTGGCGAAGCGTGTCATGCCGGTCAGGCGTGCGGCCGGCAGGTCCGAGTAGTTCAGGTACCACAGGTTGCTGATATACAACCCGGTGCCCAGCTGCTTGAGGATATCGGCCTGGGCCAGGCTTCCCGCCGCCATTTGCAGGGCGCTGGGGGATTCGTCGCTGCTGGCACCGTTGGCGCTCAGGCCGTATTCGGCGGCGCTGCGCGAATTGACCAGTTGGCCGCAGGCTTTACCGGCATTGATCAGCGTCACGTCGCTGCGCGGGTAGCCCTCTGTGGAGAACGCCTGGCTCAGGGAGCCGCTGATCTGTTCGCTTACCGTGACCAGCGGGCTCAGGTGTTGCTCACCGGCGTACAGCCGTTGCAGCGAGCTGCCTTTGCTGGCGATGGCTTGGGCGGAGAACCCGCCCCAGGTGATGATGCTGATGATTTCTTCCAGCGCGGCGGGCGCCAGGTAGGCGCGGTACTGGCCGGGCGGCAACGGGTGCAGCGCACGGTCGAGGAATGCCAATTGCTCGCGCGCCTGCTGCAGGCGCGCGGCGAATTCGACGCTGTCCCAGGTGTGCCCGGCATAGCTGGCTTTGACCGCTTCGCCATTGGCATGGAACAGGCTGAAATCGAAGTTGAAGCTATTGGCCTGGTGCCAGCCGAACGCTCCGTTTGAACTGGCAAAGCCACGACTGATAGGGCCGGCGGCATAGATGCCGACCAGGTCAACACCGTCGGCGGCCTGGCTGATGTCTTGCAGCACCCGAGCCAGCTCGGGCAACGGCCGAGCCTGCTCATTGCTGCTTTGCCAGGCGGTGGGGTTGAGTAGCAGGTACGGGTCCTGCGGCAACAACGGCAAGGTTTCGCGCAGTTGCTGCAAACCTTCGGCGAGGCGCTGACGGTCCAGCGCAGGTTCGCCGGCCAGGGTGATGGCGAGGTCGGCATGCCGGCCGTCGCTGATCAGTTTCAGATTGAGGCTGGCCTGCTGCACCTGCCCTGCCTGGCGCACCTTGGCATGATTGAAACGCACGAACTCGGAGGCTTCCGCCGCGTAGCCGAGGTGAAATTGTTCCTGGTCGGTGAGGGCCTGCTTGAGCCACTCCACCAATGCCTTGAAATCATGCATCAGGCAGCTCCCCCGAATACGTCGACATGACTGAATACGCAGGCCGGCGAGGCATGGCCGACACGAATCACCTGGTTGGGCTCGCCCTTGCCGCAGTTGGGCGTGCCCAGCACCTGGAAGGTACTGGCGTCGCCCACCGCGCTGAGGTTGCGCCAGAACTGCGCCGAAATCGCCCGGTAGTTTGGGTTCTTCACCACGCCTTTGAGTTCGCCGTTTTCGATCAACTGGCCCCATTCGCAGCCGAACTGGAACTTGTTGCGCGCGTCGTCAATGGACCACGAACGGTTGGTCGACATCAGGATGCCGCTTTCGATACCACCAACCAGCTGTGCCAGGCTCTGGTCGCCGGCCTCGATATTCAGGTTGGCCATGCGGTCGATCGGTGGGCGGTTCCAACTGCTGGCGCGGCTGTTGGCCACACCGCCCATGCCGGCGCGCAATTGCGACAACGCCCCGCCCAGCGGCTTGAGCAACAAGCCTTCGCGGATCAGGAATTGTTTGCTGGCGCGGGTGCCGTCGTCGTCATGGCTGTAGCTGGCGAGCTGTTCGGGGATGTTTGGGTCGAACGTCACGTTGAGCAGGCGAGAGCCGTATTGCAGGTGGCCGAAGTCGCTGGCTTTGACGAAGCTGGTGCCGGCGTAATTGCGCTCGTCGCCGAGGATGCGGTCCAGCTCCAGCGGATGGCCGATGGACTCGTGGATCTGCAGGATCATCTGGTCGGGCATCAGCAGCAGGTCGCGCGGGCCCTGGGGCGTATTGGGCGCCAGCAGCAGTTGCAGGGCTTCGTCGGCCACCCGTGGCGCGGCGCCGATCAGGCCGAAGCGGCTGATCACGTCATAACCGCCTTGCTGGCCGAAGTTGCTGCCGCCCAGGGTGCGGGTCTGGCTGTCATTGCTGTCGTAGGCGGTAACGCTCACGCCAGGGAACACAAAACGCTGAGCCTGGCGCAGCTCGGCGCCGGCGCTGTTGAGGTAGATCTGCTCGACGTGGGTCAGGCCGAGGCTGACGTCCCAACTGACCAGGCGATCGTCTTTCGGCACGGCGGCAGACTCGTCGCCCAGCAGTTGGTAGCAGTCGCTCAGGGAAGGGAAGGGCTGGTCGAGTTCGGGAGACAGGTAGTCGGCAACGTCGCTGGACGCGTGCTGGTCGCGCAGGTCGAGCAGCGCATGGGACTTGATCAGCAGGGCCTGTTGTTCGGCGCGTTCAAGAGCGGCTTGCAGGCCGGCCAGGGAAATATCGTGGGTCGCGGCGTAAGCCTCCACACCGTTGAGACGCACGGTGAGCATGACGCCCTCGTCGTGGTTCATGTGCGGCGGTTCGGCGACATTCTTGCGCACCGACAGGTATTGGCCGGACTCGCGTACGTAACGCAGGGAGAAGAAGTCAGCGGTGGTGCGCAGGGCACCGAAATGTTTTTTGAGTGTGGCGTGGTGGTCGAACATGGGGCCTTCCTTGTGGGCGGCTCGGTGCGGGCAGGCAACAGAGTAGGCCCGGGCTGGGGGCTGATCAAGGAAAGGTAATTCTTTGTGGTAAGTGCCCCTTGTGGCGAGCGGGCTTGTCCCGCGTTGGAGTGCGTAGCGCTCCCAAGATTTTTGGGGCCGCTGCGCAGCCCAACGCGGGGCAAGCCCGCTCGCCACAGGGAGTGGGTTACTGCGCAGTCGGCCCCACTTCACGCAACGGCTTGCCACGCACCGGCGCGTCGCCCGCCACGTAGTAGTCGGCGGTGCTGCGCGGCAGCGGCTGGCGGCCACGGATCTTGTCGGCGATTTTCTCGGCGATCATGATCGTCGGCGCGTTCAAGTTGCCGGTGGTGATGATCGGCATGATCGACGCGTCGACTACACGCAGGCCTTGCATGCCATGCACGCGGCCTTCGGCGTCCACCACCGCCATCTCGTCGGTGCCCATCTTGCACGAGCAGGACGGGTGGAAAGCGGTTTCGGCGTGCTCGCGGATGAACTTATCCAGTTGCTCGTCGGTTTGCACGTCGATGCCTGGGCTGATTTCGCGCCCACGGTAAGGGTCCAGCGCCGGCTGCTGCATGATTTCCCGGGTCAGGCGGATGCCGTCGCGGAATTCCTGCCAGTCCTGTTCGGTGGCCATGTAGTTGAAGAGGATGCTCGGGTAGTCCCGTGGGTTCTTCGACTTCAGCTGGACGCGGCCGCGGCTCGGCGAGCGCATGGAACCCATGTGCGCCTGGAAGCCGTGCTCTTTCACACCGTTGCTGCCGTTGTAGTTAATCGCCACCGGCAGGAAGTGGTACTGGATGTTCGGCCATTCGAACTCTTCACGGGTACGGATAAACCCGCCCGCTTCGAACTGGTTGCTGGCGCCGATACCGGTGCCGTTGAACAGCCATTCGGCACCGATGGCCGGCTGGTTGTACCAGAGCAGCGACGGGTACAGCGATACTGGCTGGGTGCAGGCGTATTGCAGGTACAGCTCAAGGTGATCCTGCAGGTTTTCGCCGACGCCGGGCAGGTCGTGGACCACCGGGATATCCAGGCTTTCCAGCAATTTGGCCGGGCCGACGCCGGAGCGTTGCAGCAACTGCGGCGAGGCGATGGCGCCGCTGCATACCAGCACTTCCTTGCGCGCGCGGGCTTCAACGCGTTCTTCGGCGGCGCCGATCAGGTAACGCACGCCCACCGCGCGCTTGCCTTCGAACAAGACTTTGTCGGTGAGGGCGTGAGTGACGATGGTCAGCGTCGAACGCTTTTTAGCCGTGTCCAGGTAACCGCGTGCAGTGCTGGCGCGACGGCCGTTCGGCGTGACGGTACGGTCCATGGGGCCGAAACCTTCCTGCTGGTAACCGTTCAAGTCTTCGGTACGCGGGTAACCGGCCTGCACGCCGGCTTCGACCATGGCGTGGAACAGCGGGTTATTGCCGGCCTTGGGCGTGGTCACGCTGACCGGACCGTCGCCACCGTGGTAATCGTTGGGGCCGATATCGCGGGTTTCGGCCTTGCGGAAGTACGGCAGGCAGTCGAGGTAGGTCCAGTTTTCCAGACCCGGCAGCTTCGCCCAGTTGTCGTAGTCCATGGCGTTGCCGCGGATGTAGCACATGCCGTTGATCAGCGACGAGCCACCCAGGCCCTTGCCGCGACCGCATTCCATCCGGCGGCCGTCCATGTGCGGCTCCGGATCCGTCTCGTAGGCCCAGTTGTAGCGACGGCCCTGCAGCGGGAACGCCAGGGCGGCTGGCATCTGGGTACGGAAATCCAGACGATAATCGGGGCCGCCGGCTTCCAGCAGCAGGACGGTGACGCCTTCGTCTTCGGTCAGGCGGGTTGCTAAAGTGTTGCCCGCAGAACCTGCGCCAACAATGATGTAGTCGTATTCTTGAGTCATGGGGTCTCCTTTAGAGCGGCAAGCTCTAAGCTTCAAGCTGCAAGAAAGAGCAGCGAGCGGTGTATCTGGGAGGTGCGGCGAGCTTGCAGCTTGAAGCTCGCCGCTTGAGGCTCATCAGAACACTGATGCGTAATCGCCCAGCTCAACCTGTACCGATTTGATGCGGGTGAAGTTGTTCAGCGAGCTGATGCCGTTCTCACGACCCACACCCGATTGCTTGTAGCCGCCCACCGGCATCTTCGCGTCGGATTCGCCCCAGGCGTTGATCCAGCAGATGCCCGCTTCCAGTTGATGAATCACGCGGTGGGCGCGGTTCAGGTCCTTGGTCACCAGGCCTGCGGCCAGGCCGAAGTCGGTGTCGTTGGCGCGGCGGATCACTTCTTCTTCGGTCTCGTAGGTGAGGATGCTCATCACCGGGCCGAAGATTTCTTCACGCACGATCACCATGTCATCGGTGCAGTCGGTGAACACGGTCGGAGCCACGAACGCGCCTTTGGCGAAATCGCCGTCGGTCAGGCGATCGCCGCCGCACAGCAGGCGCGCGCCTTGCTCTTTGCCCTTGGCGATGTAGCCCAGCACGCTTTCCATATGGGCGAAGCTGACCAGCGGGCCGAAGTTGGTGTTGTCATCCTGCGGGTCGCCAACACGGATGCGGGCTACGCGCTCGACGATCTTGGCTTCGAATGCCGCCTGCAGGTGCTTGGGCACGAACACGCGGGTGCCGTTGGTGCAGACCTGGCCGGAGCTGTAGAAGTTGGCCATCATCGCGATGTCGGCGGCGCGATCCAGGTCGGCATCGTCGAACACGATCAGCGGCGACTTGCCGCCCAGTTCCATGGTCACTTCCTTGAGCGACGAGCTCGACGCGCTGGCCATGACTTTCTTGCCGGTGTCGGTGCCGCCGGTGAACGAGACTTTCTCGATCCGCGGGTGCTCGGTCAGCCAGGTGCCGACTTCACGGCCGCTGCCGGTCAGTACGTTGAACACACCCGCTGGAACGCCGGCTTCGGTGTAGATCTCGGCCAGTTTCAGGGTGGTCAGGGAGGTGACTTCGCTCGGCTTGAAGATCATCGCGTTGCCGGCGGCCAGGGCCGGGGCGGATTTCCACAGGGCGATCTGAATCGGGTAGTTCCACGCGCCGATACCGGCGACCACGCCCAGTGGCTCGCGGCGGGTGTAGACGAACGAGGTGTCGCGCAGCGGGATCTGCTCGCCTTCGATGGCCGGCACCAGGCCAGCGTAGTACTCCAGCACGTCGGCGCCGGTGACGATGTCGACGTACTTGGTTTCGGAGAAGGCTTTACCGGTGTCCAGGGTTTCCAGTGCGGCCAGTTCATCGTTGCGCTCGCGCAGGATGTCGACGGCACGGCGCAGGATGCGCGAACGCTCCATGGCGGTCATGGCGGCCCAGATTTTCTGGCCTTTTTCAGCGCTGACCACGGCACGTTCAACGTCCTCGAACGTTGCACGTTGCACTTGGGCGAGAACTTCACCGTTAGCCGGGTTGATGGCTTCGAAGGTGGCATCGCTGCCGGCGTCGCTGTAGCCGCCGTCAATGTAGAGTTTTTGCAGGTCGAAACGGGCCATAAAGTCCTCGCAAGTGCATAAGTGGTTGGCGTTACCTGCCGACAGCGGGCCATGAGGGTGTGGCATCACTGCGTGGCAGACGTTCAGGGGTTGAGCATTTATAAGGGCTCTAACTCACCTGCTTGGCCAATTGGAAATCCATGTATTCGTAAGCGATGCGTTGCGCCTGCTCCGTGTCGAAAGCGTCTCCCGACAGGGCGCCGCGCAACCACAAACCGTCGATCAACGCCGCCAGGCCGCGGGCCGCGCTGCGTGCTTGCGGCAGCGGCAGCGCCCGGCGGAACTGGCAGCACAGGTTGGAATACAGACGTTGATCGTTGATCCGCTGCAACCTGTGCAATGACGGGTGGTGCATGCTGGCGGCCCAGAAGGCCAGCCAGGTTTTCATTGCCGGGCCATTGACCTGGCTGGCGTCGAAGTTGCCCGCGACGATCACCTGAAGGTGTGCCCGTGGGCTGTCATCCTCCAACGCAAGCCTGCGCTCGTGGACGTTCTCGATCAGCACGTTCATCAGGTAGCGCATCGTCGCGGCGATCAGGCCGTTCTTGTCCTGAAAGTAGTGACTGATGATGCCGTTCGAGACACCGGCCAGGCGGGCGATCAGCGCAATGCTGGCGTCTGCCATCCCCACTTGATCAATGGCCGTCAACGTGGCTTCGATCAACTGTTGACGGCGTATGGGTTGCATACCGACCTTGGGCATGTAGCACGTCTCCTTAGGCCTGCCGACGGGCGATCACGTCCATCGGCTTGAAGGCCAGTCTATTTTGTTTTGATTGAACGTTCAATCAACAAAGAATAAGCTCTGCGACAAATCGTCGCTGCTGGCAGGTTTTCAGCCCGTTCAGCCAGCGACATCCGACACCTGGAACATCCCTGCAAGGGCCCGCTCAAGGGCCTGCCGCGGTTTTGGCGCAGCGGGGATTTTCGGGGTGTCTTTATAACACCCGTCCGTCGACTGCCGAAAAATCGATGTCCCGGGATAACCGTTGCCTTGTGTTTCTCTTTCGCACTGCCCGGAGCATCTGCGCCATGAGTTCTGCCTCTCTAATAAAGACCCCGCCGGAAAAGGTCCGGGTCAACGGTTGGGTGTTTTACACCTCTACCGCGCTGATTCTGTTGTTGACCATTGTCCTGATCGCCGCCCCGCAGGAGGCCGGGCGCTTGCTCGGGATTGCCCAGGCCTGGCTGTCCAAAAGCTTCGGCTGGTACTACATGGTGGTCATCGCCGCGTACCTGGTGTTTGTGGTCGGGCTGGCGTTTTCGTCCTACGGCAAATTGAAACTGGGCAGCAAGGACGACACCCCGGACTTCAGCTACGGCGCCTGGGCCGGCATGTTGTTCTCCTCGGGGATCGGCATTTCGCTGCTGTACTTCGGTGCCTCGGAGCCGTTGGATCATTACTTCAACCCGCCAGAAGGCGTTGCCGGCAGCAACCTGGCCGCGCGCCAGGCGCTGCAACTGACCTTTCTGCACTGGGGCCTGCACGGCTGGGCGATCTACGCCCTGGTCGGCCTGGCCGTGGCGTATTTCGCGTATCGCCATAACCAGCCGCTGGCCCTGCGTTCGGCGCTCTACCCGCTGGTAGGCGAGCGCTGGGTGAAGGGCGCGGCCGGCCACGCGGTGGACGGTTTCGGCATGTTCGTGACGCTGCTGGGCCTGGTGACCAACCTGGGCATCGGCGCGATGCAGGTGTCGTCCGGCCTGGAGAACCTGTTCGGCATGCAGCACAGCAACACCAACCTGCTGATCGTGATCATCGTGATGAGCACCGTGGCCACCATCGCTGCGGTGTCGGGGGTGGAAAACGGCATCCGTCGCTTGTCCAACCTCAATATCGTGCTGTTCAGCGGTTTGTTGATCTTTGTGCTGTTGTTCGGCCCGACCCTGCACCTGCTCAACGGCTTCGTGCAGAACATCGGCGATTACATGAACGGCCTGGTGTTGAAAACCTTCGACCTGTACGTCTATGAAGGTGACGGCGCCAAGACCGAACGCTGGATGGGCCTGTGGACCCTGTTCTACTGGGCCTGGTGGATTTCCTGGGCGCCATTCGTAGGCATGTTCATTGCGCGGATTTCCCGTGGTCGCACGGTGCGTGAACTGGTGGCCGGGGTGCTGCTGATCCCGCTGGGCTTTACCCTGGCGTGGCTGTCGATCTTCGGCAACTCGGCACTGGATCTGGTGCTTAACCAGGGCGCGGTGGAGCTGGGTAAGACCGCGCTGGAACAGCCGTCCATGGCGATCTACCAGTTGCTGGAGCATTACCCGGCGTCGAAAGTCGTGATCGGTGTGTCGATCTTTGTGGGCTTTGTGCTGTTCCTGACTCCGGCGGATTCCGGCGCGGTGATGATGGCCAATCTGTCGTGCAAGGGCGGCAACGTCGATGAGGATGCGCCGCACTGGCTGCGGATCTTCTGGTCGGCAGTGATTACCCTGGTGACCATCGGCCTGCTGTTCGCCGGCAACTTCGAAGCCATGCAGACCATGGTGGTGCTGGCGGGGCTGCCGTTCTCGGTGGTGCTGGTTTTCTTCATGTTCGGTTTGCACAAGGCCATGCGCCAGGATGTGGCGATCGAACAGGAGCAGGCGCAACTGGCCGAACGCGGGCGTCGTGGGTTCAGCGAGCGTTTGACCGCGCTGGACCTGCAACCGAGCCAGGGCACGGTGCAGCGCTTTATGGACAAGCACGTTACGCCGGCGCTGGAAGAGGCTGCCGTCGCGTTGCGTGAGCAAGGGCTGCAAGTGCAGACGCTGCTGGGTAAATCCAAGCGTTGCATTGGCGTGCGTATCGAGATGGAAGAGGGCAACCCGTTCGTCTATGAGGTGAGCCTGGATGCTTACTCGTCGGCGCCGAGCGATGTGCCCGAAGAAGAGCGCACGCGTTATTACCGCGCCGAGGTGTACCTGCACAATGGGCCTCAGGAATACGACCTGATGGGCTTCACCTTGGAGCAGATCACTCGGGATGTGCTCGATCAGTTTGAAAGCCATCGGCAGCTCCTTGGCCGTGTCTATAGCTGATGTGTTGAAAGCCCGGTGGTGTCACTGACCTCACTGGGAAAAAAATGTGGGAGGGGGCTTGCCCCCGATTGCAGTGTGTCAGTCAGTCCATCTGCTACTGATACACCGCCATCGGGGGCAAGCTCCCTCCCACAGTTGTTTTGCAGTGTGTGTTAGCCCAGATTTTTGCCCAGCAGGGCATGGTAGAGCTCACTGTCGCCGAGGATCCCCACCACCTTGTTGTTGTCATGCAACACCAGCTTGTTCCCCGTCTGGTAACGAATCTGCAACGCATCGCGCATGCCGATATTGGAGTCCACCAAGGTCGGTACGCGGCCCAAACCTTCCACCGCTTGCCCTGGCGCCCAGTTCTGCAGGTTCATCACCACGCCATTCTGGCGCGCGCCCTGGATGGTGTTGCCTTCGGCCAGGTCCAGCCACGAATCGCCGCCCGGGTCCAGGCAGACCGAGCCATTGACCCGTGTGCAGTTATCCAGGGTACGCATCAGGCTGCGGCCGCACAGTACGTTCAGCGGGTTGGTGTGGGCCACGAACGTACGCACGTAGTCGTCCGCCGGGTTCAGCACGATCTCTTCCGGCACGCTGTACTGGATGATCTTGCCGTCCTTCATGATCGCGATACGGCTGCCCAGTTTGAGCGCTTCGTCCAGGTCATGGCTGACAAACACGATGGTCTTGCTCAGCTTGCGTTGCAGTTCCAGCAGCTCGTCCTGCAGGCCTTGGCGGATCAGCGGGTCGAGGGCGGAGAAGGGTTCGTCCATCAGCAGGATGTCGGCGTCCATCGCCAGCGCGCGGGCCAGGCCGACGCGTTGCTGCATGCCGCCGGACAGCTCGTCGGGCTTTTTATTGCGCCACTGGGACAGGCCCACCAGCTCAAGTTTCTCGTCCACCAGCGTGCGCCGTTCTTTCTCCGGGCGGCCCTGCATTTCCAGGCCGAAGCTGATGTTCTCGCGCACCGTCAGCCAAGGCATCAGGGCAAACTTCTGGAACACCATGGCGATGCGCTTGGTGCGCATCATTTTCAGCTCCGCGTCGGTGCAGGAAGCAATGTCGATCTGGCGACCTTCATGCTCCACGAACAGCTGGCCACGGCTGACGGTGTTGAGGCCGTTGATACAGCGCAGCAGGCTCGACTTGCCGGAGCCCGACAGGCCCATCAGCACGCAGATTTCGCCTTTCTCGATGTCCAGGCTGGCTTTTTCGACGCCGACGATCTGGCCGGTCTTTTTCAGGATTTCGTTACGGCTCATGCCCTGGTCCAGCAGCTTGAGCGCTTCGCGTGGGTCTTTGGAGAAGATCACGTCGACTTTGTCGAATCGGATAATGCTCATGCATCACCCCCTACTTTGGCATCGGGTTGTTTGCAGATGCGGTCGAGCATGATGGCCAGCAAGACGATTGCCAGGCCCGCTTCAAAGCCCAGGGCGATGTCGGCGGTGTTGAGTGCGTTGACCACCGGTTTACCGAGGCCGTCGGCGCCCACCAGGGCCGCGATCACCACCATCGACAACGACAGCATGATGCATTGGGTAATGCCGGCGGCAATGCTCGGCATGGCGTGGGGCAGTTCAATGCGCGAGAGCAACTGACGGCGCGAGCAGCCAAAGGCCTTGCCGGCGTCCATCAACTCTTGCGGTACATCGCGGATACCCAGGTAAGTCAGACGGATCGGCGCGGCAATCGCGAACACCACCGTGGAAATCAGCCCGGGCACCACACCCAGCCCGAAGAGGGTCAGGGTAGGGATGAGGTAGACGAAGGTCGGTACGGTCTGCATCAGATCGAGTACCGGCCGCATCATGGTGTAGAACAGTGGCTTGTGCGCGGCAACAATGCCCAGCGGCACGCCGATGACCACGCAGACCAGGGTGGCGAACAGCACCTGTGCGAGGGTCTCCATGGTTTCCTGCCAGTACCCCAGGTTGAGGATCAGCAGGAAGGAGGCGATGACAAAAACAGTCAGGCCCCATTTACGTTGAATAAAGTGAGCCAGCAGCGCAATCAGACCGATCAATGCCAGCGGATTGAACCAGGTCAGCGCAAACGTCACGCCGTGGATCATCGTTTCCAGTGTCGATGCGATTGCGTCGAAGTAGTTGGCGCCGTGTTGGGTCAACCATTCGACGAAGGCAGCGATGTACTGGCCTAGTGGGATTTTCTGTTCAGTCAGCATGGTAGTGAATGTCCACATGCGAAGGGGAAAACATCCCGGGGCAGCGCACCGCCCCGGGGTCAGCGGGTGTTATTTGGCGAGGTAAGCTTTGACGGCCTCAAGGCCGGGTTTGCCGTCGACGGTGTTGACGCCGGCGAGCCAGGTGTCGAGCACTTGCGGGTTCTTCTGCAGCCAGGCCTTGGCGGCGGCGTCGGGCTTCATTTTGTCGTCCAGGACGTTGCCCATCAGCGTGCTTTCCATGTTCAGGGTGAACACCAGGTTTTTCAGCAACTGACCGACATTGCTGCATTCCTGGGTGTAGCCCTTGCGCACGTTGGTGTAGATGGTTGCCTGGCCGTAGTTGGGGCCGAACGAGTCGTCGCCACCGGTCAGGTACTTCATCTTGAAGCGGGTGTTCATCGGGTGCGGTTCCCAGCCGAGGAACACGATGGCCTGGTCGCGCTTGGCGGCGCGGTCCACTTGGGACAGCATGCCGGCTTCGCTGGACTCGACCACCTTGAAACCTGCGTCTTTCAAGCCGAACGCGTTCTTGTCGATCAAGGTCTGGATGGTGCGGTTGCCATCGTTACCCGGCTCGATGCCGTAGATCTTGCCGCCCAGTTGGTCCTTGAACTTGGCAATATCGGCAAAGTCTTTAAGGCCCTTGTCGTACAGCGCCTCGGGCACCGCCAGGGTGTACTTGGCGTTTTCCAGGTTGGCGCGCACGGTTTCCACGGTGCCGGCATCACGGTACGGCTTGATGTCGTTTTCCATGGTCGGCATCCAGTTGCCGAGGAACACGTCCATGTTCTTGCCGTCGGCCAGGGACTTGTAGGTCACCGGTACGGAAATCATCGTGGTTTTGGTTTTGTAGCCGAGGGCCTTGAGGATTTCGCTGGTGGTCGCGGTGGTGACGGTGATGTCGGTCCAGCCGACATCGGAGAAGTTGACGGTCTTGCACTGTTCCGGTTCTGCCGCGTGCGCCAGGACTGGCAGACTCAGCATGGCGGCCAACAACAACGAGGGTGAAGCTTTCATGAGGCTAGACTCCTGTGTTTTTTCTGGCGGCATGTGCCGCGCTTTATCAGTGTTGCGGTTGGAGCGTGCGACGACAGCTCTGGCACGGTGCCTTGCAAACGAGTCGGAACTGATCATGTACCAGTGAAAATCAGACGCCTACAGGGGGCGTCGTATCCAGTACAGGGAGGGTCGTATCCAGTGTCGGTGACGTCGTTTACAGGTTTTTCCCAAGGCAAAACCGTGGATTTTGCCCATCTGCACCGCTAAAAACGGCCAAAACAGGCGATCGCGCGCGGGCGACGCTGGTGAGCATGGTTACGTCGGTGTGAGACGCCGTGGCAGCGAATAAAACCTTGATGATGCCGCCATCTGGGCGAACTGAGCGTAGCAGCTTGTTCATGCCTGGCCTGTGCTCAATGAGGAGTTTCACGGCAATGGCTATCAGCGTTTTCGACCTGTTCAAGATCGGCATCGGACCGTCCAGTTCCCACACCGTCGGGCCTATGCGCGCCGCGGCGTTGTTCGTCCAGGCACTGCGTGAACGTGAACGGTTGGAACAGGTGCGGCGCATCGAAGTTCAGCTCTACGGCTCGCTGTCGGCCACCGGCATCGGCCATGGCAGCGACACCGCCACCATCATGGGCTTGATGGGCGAATGGCCGGACGCGATCGATCCGTCGCAGATCGCCGGTCGCATCAGCACCCTGCGCGAAACCGACACACTGCTGCTCGATGGGCGCCTGCCGGTGCCATTCGTATGGG
The DNA here is from genome assembly GCF_030209095.1 of Pseudomonas sp. lyk4-R2A-8. NCBI lineage: Bacteria > Pseudomonadati > Pseudomonadota > Gammaproteobacteria > Pseudomonadales > Pseudomonadaceae > Pseudomonas > Pseudomonas sp. lyk4-R2A-8. The sequence goes on along the minus strand of NZ_JARVSS010000005.1, from coordinate 154,429 downwards.
CGCGGGACATGCGCCTGCTCGACGAAAACCTGCCGTTCCATCCCAACGCCATGACCCTGGTGGCGTATGACGAACACGGCGAATTGCACCGTGATACCTATTATTCGGTCGGTGGCGGTTTCGTCGTGGATCAAGCCCAGGCGCGCAGCGGTGTGGCGGATATGGACCGCACCGAGTTGCCCTATGATTTTTCCAGCGCGGTGGAGCTGTTGCAGCTGTGCAAGACCCACCACTTGCGTGTCGCCGAACTGATGATGGCCAATGAAAAAGTGTGGCGTTCCGAAGAAGAAATCCGCAGCGGCCTGATGAAGCTCTGGCGTGCCATGCAGGACTGTGTGGAGCAGGGGCTCAAGCATGAAGGTATCCTGCCCGGCGGCCTCAACGTGCGCCGCCGCGCCGCCAAGTTGCACCGCAGCCTGCAGGAGTTGAACAAGCCCAATGTGATCGGGTCGACCTTGAGCGCCATGGAGTGGGTCAACCTGTTCGCCCTGGCCGTAAACGAAGAAAACGCCGCCGGCGGGCGGATGGTCACCGCGCCCACCAACGGCGCGGCGGGGATCATTCCGGCCGTGCTGCATTACTTCATGAAGTTCAGTGAAGAAGTCACCGAAGCCAACGTGGTCGACTACCTGCTCGGCGCCGCGGCGGTGGGCATTCTGTGCAAGAAAAACGCCTCCATCTCAGGTGCCGAGGTGGGTTGCCAGGGCGAGGTGGGTTCCGCCTGCGCAATGGCCGCCGCCGGGCTCGCGGAGATCCTCGGCGCGACGCCGGAGCAACTGTGCAACGCCGCCGAAATCGGCCTGGAGCATAACCTCGGCCTGACCTGCGACCCAGTGGGCGGGTTGGTGCAGGTGCCGTGCATCGAGCGCAATGCGATTGCAGCGGTCAAGGCGATCAACGCCGCGCAAATGGCCCTGCGCGGCGACGGCCAGCACTTCATCTCTCTGGACCGGGTGATCCGCACCATGCGCGATACCGGGGCGGATATGCATGACAAGTACAAAGAAACCTCGCGGGGTGGGTTGGCGGTCAGCGCGGTCGAGTGTTGAGACCGAGTCGCCTGCATCGGGGGCAAGCCCCCTCCCACATTTGATTTGTGAACACAGTCAAAGGTTGGAGGGGGCTTACCCCCGATAGCGGCAGTTCAAACAATACTGCTCAAAAAGTGAACACCAGCATCCCCGCGCGCCACCTTTTAGCGCGTCGCAAACAGATAAGTAGCTCGCGAACGATTTCCCCTCCGACCACCTGTCCCCTGTGCGTGCGGTGACAGAGTTTTCCTACGTGCTGAAAGCGCCTTCCCACAAGTGCTACCGATCTGCTCACACCCCTTGAGGGTAGCCGCTCCTACGTCCTTTTCCGGGCATATTCCGTACTTCACGCAAGGGCTACATAGACGCGTCAACAGGTCGTTTTCAGGAGTTATTGAATAGCCATTCAAATTTAGGCACGGCAATTGCTCTATCAATTCAAAGCCTCTCGCCATGTCAGGACGAAGAGTGCAATAACAAGAGCCTCGCCTGAGGCCATCACCCGCTTTGTGTGAGGAGATACCGCGATGACGTCGTTCAACTCAGGGGCCCAACCCCAGAACCGTGCGCCTCAATCCATCGGCTTTTTGCTGTTGGACAATTTCACGCTGATTTCCCTGGCGTCCGCAGTGGAACCCCTGCGCATGGCCAACCAGCTGTCCGGCCGTGAGCTGTACCGCTGGACCACACTGAGCGTCGACGGCAACCAGGTCTGGGCCAGCGACGGCCTGCAGATCACTCCCGACGCCGCCATGCATAAGGCCCCGGCCCTGGACACGGTGATCGTGTGCGGCGGCGTGGGCATCCAGCGCACCGTCACCCGTGAGCACGTGTCGTGGCTGCAAAGCCAGGCACGCCAATCCCGTCGCCTCGGCGCGGTGTGCACCGGCAGCTGGGCGTTGGCCTGTGCCGGCCTGCTGGATGGTTTCGATTGCAGCGTGCACTGGGAATGCCTGGCCTCGATGCAGGAAGCCTTCCCCCGTGTGTCCATGAGCACACGCCTGTTCACCCTCGACCGCAACCGCTTCACCAGTTCCGGCGGCACTGCGCCGTTGGACATGATGCTGCACCTGATCAGCCGCGATCACGGCCGTGAACTGTCGGCCGCGATCTCCGAGATGTTTGTGTACGAACGCATCCGCAACGAACAGGATCACCAGCGCGTGCCGCTCAAGCACATGCTCGGCACCAACCAGCCGAAGCTGCAGGAAATCGTCGCGCTGATGGAAGCCAACCTGGAAGAACCGATCGACCTGGACGAACTGGCGGTCTACGTCGCCGTATCCCGGCGTCAACTGGAGCGGCTGTTCCAGAAATACCTGCACTGTTCGCCGTCACGTTACTACCTCAAGTTGCGCCTGATCCGTGCGCGGCAGTTGCTCAAGCAAACGCCGATGTCGATCATCGAAGTCGCCTCGGTGTGCGGGTTCGTCTCCACGCCGCACTTCTCCAAGTGCTACCGCGAATACTTTGGCATTCCGCCGCGGGATGAGCGCGTAGGCTCCAACACCACCCAGCAGGTGGCGATGATGCCGATTCCGCAGGCGCTGGTGCTTTCACCGTTGTCGGGGCCGATGTCGGCGTTGAGCCAGGCGCGTAATGAGTCGACGTTTGCCAGTGTAAGGCTCTGAACCCAGGCGTCTGTATCGGGGGCAAGCCCCCCTCCCACATTTGATTTGTGAACACAGGCAAAGGTGGGAGGGGGCTTGCCCCCGATAGCCATCTGTCAGGCCCCGGAGTTCTGCTTGAACTGCATCAACGCCGGCAACAACTGCTTGTCGATGGCCTGACGCACCGCCGGCAAAATCGTCGCGCTGCCGCTGTACATCCGCTCGACCATGCCTTTAAGCGCCTTGGCCCGTGCTTCGCTCAAGCCGCGCACCGCGCACTCACACGCCTGTTCGGCGCTGGCGCCGCTGGATACCTCGAAACCCAGCGAGCGCAATTGGCTCAGCAGGTCATCCTGGTCAATCAAATCCGCGTGCATCATGACGTTTATCCTGGTTAGGGGAGCGGGGATCTGCCTGGATTCTGGTAGCCCCCGACCGCATCGGCAAGGGCGCGCCGCGCGGATGCCTCAGATGGCTATGAGCAGGTCGTTTTCGGGCCATTTGCCGATCGCACTAACCGGCACACTGGCCTCAGCAAGCAGCTTGAAGGTTTGGTCACCCTCGATATGCATCGCTCTCACAAGGCCCTCTGCCCCGATCCCGTCACGGCTGGATCGGGGCTTTTTTTGGCCTATTTCCTGGGCGGCAAACCGATGACACGGCCGAGCAGGGCCGGGCGCGGCAGGTCGGCCTGCTCGGTGCATAGGGCCGCGATTTTTTCCAGTGTCGCCTGGGCGAACGGCGCCGAGTGCGGCCCGGCCAGGTCGACATGCAAGAGCATCTGTTCGTTGCCGGCCAGTTCCTGCCCATCCCCGACCCGATGCAAGCTGTGATACAGGTGCAGGCGCTTGGCGTCATGGGCGATCAGTTGCGTATGCACTTCAACCTCGGCACCGAGTGTCACTTCGTGCAGGTAGTTCAAGTGCAGCTCCAGGGTGAACAGAGAATGGCCGCTGGCTTCGCGGTTTTCACTGTCCAGGCCGAGGGTGTCCATCAGTGCGTCGGTGGCGTAGCTGAAGATCAGCAGATAGAACGCGTCGCGCAGGTGGCCGTTGTAGTCCACCCAGTCGGGATGGATCTGTGTGGTGTAGGTCGTGAGTGCGGGCATTGTCTGCATTCCATTATTCGGCGAAGGTCATGCCGTGCCTGGCCTTGGTGGTTTTCACCGCTTCTAGCACCGCCAGCAGGCAATCATCACGATAGCGCTCCAGCGCCGCAATGCTGTGGGTACCCAGTTGAGCGCTGGTGCCATCGACCACGTCGTCGATCAGCTTGTCCGTCAGTTCCGGCGCCGGCAGGTAGGTCCACGGCAACTGCAGCGCCGGGCCGAACTGGGCCATGAAGTGGCGCATGCCCGCATCGCCGCCCGCCAGGGTATAGGTGAGGAAAGTGCCCATGAACGACCAGCGCAGGCCAGCGCCAAAACGGATCGCGTCGTCGATTTCGCCGGTGGTCGCCACGCCGTCGTTCACCAGGTGCAATGCCTCGCGCCACAACGCTTCAAGCAAACGGTCGGCGATAAACCCAGGGACTTCCTTGCGCACATGCAAGGGGCGCATGCCCAGGGATTCATACACCGTGATCGCCGCCTGCACCGCCTCGGGCGCCGTGTGTCTGCCGCCGACCACTTCCACCAGCGGCAGCAGGTAAACCGGGTTGAACGGGTGGCCGACCACGCAGCGCTCCGGGTGGGTCGAGCCCTCGTAGAACTCACTCGGCAACAGCCCCGAGGTGCTCGAACCAATCAGTGCATCGGGTTTGGCCGCCGCGCTGATCTGGCGGTGCAGTTGCAATTTCAGCTCCAGGCGTTCGGGGGCGCTTTCCTGGATGAAGTCGGCGTCTTTCACGCACGCTTCGATGGTGGCGACAAAGCGCAGGCGGTCCTGGGACGCGCCGGGGGCCAGACCGCTTTTCTCCAGAGCGCCCCAGGCATTGGCGACGCGTTTGCGCAACGCGGCTTCGGCGCCGGGCGCCGGGTCCCAGGCCACCACATCCAGCCCGTGAGCCAGGGCGCGGGCCACCCAACCGCTGCCGATAACACCGCTGCCGAGGGCGGCGAAGGTTTTGATCTCAGTGATAAAGCGCATGGCAAATTCCTAAAGAGTTCGATGATCGCGTGTGGCAGGGGCGGTGGGTCAGCCGCGCTGGGTGAGGCCCATCTTCACGCGCCCTTCGGCCGGGGTCATGACCCGCGCACCCAGGCGGCTGAGGATTTCGCCAGCGCGTTCGACCAGCTGGCCGTTGGTGGCGAGCACGCCTTTGTCCAGCCACAGATTGTCTTCCAGGCCTACCCGCACGTTGCCGCCCAGCAGCACCGCTTGGGCGGCCATCGGCATTTGCATGCGGCCGATGCCGAAGCCGGCCCACACCGCGTTGGCGGGCAGGTTGTCGACCATGGCCTTCATGGTGGTGGTGTCGGCCGGTGCGCCCCAGGGAATGCCCAGGCACAGCTGGAACAGCGGGTCGTCGAGCAGGCCTTCCTTGATCATCTGCTTGGCGAACCACAGGTGGCCGGTGTCGAAGATCTCCAGCTCGGCCTTCACGCCCAGTTCCTGGATACGTTTGGCGCCGGCGCGCAGCTGTGCCGGCGTGGACACATAAATCGTGTCGCCATCGCCGAAGTTCAGGGTGCCGCAGTCCAGGGTGCAGATTTCCGGCAACAACTCTTCGACATGGGCCAGACGCGTCAGCGGCCCGACCAGGTCGGTGTTGGGGCCGAATTCCATCGGGTTTTCGCCGCCGCCGATCTCCAGGTCGCCGCCCATGCCGGCGGTGAGGTTGACGATAATATCGATGTCGGCCTCGCGGATGCGCTCCATCACTTCGCGGTACAGCGCCACGTCGCGGCTGAATTTGCCGGTCTGCGGGTCACGCACATGGCAATGCACCACGGTGGCGCCGGCTTTGGCCGCTTCAACCGCCGCCGCGGCGATCTGTTTGGGGGTGACCGGCACGTGGGGGCTTCTGCTGGTCGTGTCGCCAGCACCGGTGAGTGCGCAGGTGATGATGACGTCGTGGTTCATGGGGCAGGTTCCTTACAGGCGTGGTGATGCCGTTCGCGGTCGTCAGTGACCGCGAAACGGTGATTCGAAAAAGGTTATTTGCTGGTCAATTGCAGGTTGGCCGCCGCTGGTTTGCCATCGAAGGTGGTCACGCCTTCCAGCCAGCGCGCCTGGTCCTGCGGGTGGTCCTTGAGCCACTGCCGGGCGGACGTGAGGGCGTCCTTGTGATCCAGCAACGGCTGCATCATCCGGCTCTCGTCGGCGGCGGTGAAGGTCAGGTTGGTCAACAGTTTGTGCACGTTGGGGCATTGTTCGGCGTAGTTGGGCGACGTGACGGTCCACACCGTGGCCATGCCTTCGTTCGGGCCCAGGGCGTCGTCGCTGCCGGTGAGGTAGGTCATGGCAACGTTGACGTTCATTGGGTGCGGCGCCCAGCCGAAGAACACCACGGCTTCCTTGCGGCGCACCGCGCGGTCGACGGCGGCGAGCATGCCGGCCTCGCTGGATTCCACCAGCTGGAACTTGCCCAGGCCGAACTGGTTCTTGGCGATCATCGCCTTGATCTGCGTATTGGCGCCCGAACCGGGCTCGATGCCGTAGATCTTGCCGCCCAGTTCCTTCTCGAACCTGGCGATGTCGGCGAAGCTCTTCAAGCCTTTGTCGGCCAGGTAGGTCGGCACGGCGAGGGTGGCGCGGGCGTCTTGCAGGCTGGGTTTGTCGAGCACCTTGACCTGCTTGGCGTCGACGAATGGGGTGATGGTCTGGGTCATCAACGGGTTCCAGTAACCGAGGAACAGGTCCAGGCGCTGGTCACGGATGCCGGCGAAGATAATTTGCTGGGAGGCGCTGGTTTGCTTGGTGGTGTAGCCGAGGCCATCGAGCAGCACTTGGGTCATGGCGCTGGTGGCGATCACATCGGTCCAGTTCACCACGCCCATGCGCACGTTCTTGCAGGAGGCGGCATCGGCCGCGAGAACGCTGGTGCTCAAGATGGCGCTGGCGCTGAGTGCGAACACGCAGCGGCGAATCAGTCGGTTCATGGTGGAGCCCTCGGCAGGTCGTTATTGTGGTTGCCGGTGTCTTTGTGCACCGTGATGCCACGTTACGCAGCTTGTGAGGCGACAAAACGCACGGCGGCGACCGACTCTTGCACTGCAGCGACCTGCCCCCTTGAAACCACCCCTGAACGGGAGTATCACAGTGCCACGCTGGCCGTCCGATGAGAGCGCCACCATGTCCCAGGATGTCTACTTTTTGCTGATGCCGGGTTTCTCGGCGATGGGCTTTATCTCGGCCCTTGAGCCGCTGCGGGTGGCCAACCGTTTTCGCGGTGAGCTGTACCGCTGGCATGTACTGAGCGCCGACGGCGGCGCGGTGCTGGCGAGCAACGGCATGTCAGTCAACGCCGACGCCGCGTTGGAACCGCTGAAAAAGGGCACCACGCTGCTGGTCGTCGCCGGTTTCGAGCCCCTTCAGTTCGCCACGCCTGCGTTGGCACACTGGCTGCGCCGTCTGGATCAAGACGGCGTGACCCTGGGCGGTATCGACACCGGTGCCTGTGTGCTGGCCGAAGCCGGCTTGCTTGACGGTCACCGCGTGACCCTGCACTGGGAAGCCATCGACGCCTTCAAAGAGTCCTATCCGCACCTGGCGGTGACCCAGGAGCTGTTCGAAATCGACCGGCGCCGCATCACCTGCGCCGGTGGCACCGCTTCCATCGACTTGATGCTCGACCTGATCGCCCAGGCCCACGGCGCCGACCTGGCGATTCAGGTGTCCGAGCAGTTCGTGCTGGGCCGCATTCGCCCACGCAAAGACCACCAGCGCATGCAGATCGCCACGCGCTACGGCATCAACAATCAGAAACTGGTGCAAGTGATCGGCGAGATGGAACAGCACACCGAACCGCCCCTGAGCACATTGGCTCTGGCCGAAGCGATCAAGGTCACGCGGCGGCAGTTGGAGCGATTGTTTCGCCTGCACCTGAACGACACGCCGAGCAACTTTTACCTGGGCCTGCGCCTGGAAAAAGCCCGGCAACTGCTGCGCCAAAGCGGTTTGAGCGTGTTGGAGGTGAGCATTGCCTGCGGGTTTGAGTCGCCGTCGTATTTCACGCGCAGTTACCGGGCGCGGTTTGCCAAATGCCCCAGGGAGGACCGGCGGCGGGAGCCGGTTTGACGGGCAATTATAGTCGATTATACTCGTGGCTATAATTTATAGGCGTTTCAATAATTTGGTATAAGCCATGTCCAAGCTCAGCGGTTTTGTGTTCCGCCGTCCCGCGCTGGCCAGCAGCATTGCCGATGGCCTGGTGGGCGCCGGCCTTCAGGATTTCACTTCTGGCCTGTTTCTCGCCGCGCCACGTCGCACTGGTAAAAGTACGTTCTTGCGCGAAGACCTGATCCCGGAGTGCCAGCTGCGCGGTTGGCTCACCGTGTATGTGGACCTGTGGGCCAACAAAGAAAAAGATCCCGCGGAGTTGATCGCCAGCGCCATTGCCGCCGCGCTTGCACCCTACGAAAAGTGCATTCGCAAGCTGGCCAAAAACCTTGGCATCGAAAGGTTGAGTTTTCTGCGGACCCTGTCCTGGGACTTCAGCAAGCCGCAATTGCCGGTGGGCGCGACCTTGACCCAGGCGTTGGAGTTGCTCCACCACGCGGCGGAAAAACCCGTCGTGCTGGTGATCGATGAAGCCCAGCATGCCTTGACCAGCGATTCGGGGATCAACGCCATGTTCGCGCTCAAGGCCGCCCGGGATCAGCTCAACCAAGGGCGTGACGAGGAGGGCAGCGGTCTGCATTTAGTCTTTACCGGTTCCAACCGCGACAAGCTGGCCTATCTGGTATTGGGTAAAAGCCAGCCGTTTTTTGGCTCCAGCATCACGCCGTTTCCGCTGCTGGGCAAAGCCTTCACCCAGGCGTACACCACACACCTCAACGCGAACCTGGCCCCGACCAACCAATTCAACGCGGCCGATATCGATGAAGCCTTCGAGTTGGTCGGCCGCCGACCTGAGATGCTGCGCACGATCATCGGTGAAGTAGCGCTGGAGTTGGGCGAGGCCAGCAACTTGGGCCAGTTGCTGCACAGTCGCGCCGAACTGCTGCGCGCAGGTGTGTGGACCGAATTCGAAAGCGCCTGGAACGCCCTGACCATCCCGCAACGCGCCGTCCTGCAGGTGATGGTGGAGCGCTCGCTGAACAACGAGCCTTTTGCGCCGTTTACCGACAGCACCCTCACTGCGGTCAGCAAGGCGTTGGAGGATATGGGCAGTGACGTGGTGCCGGGCACCCAGACCATCCAGGCCTGCATCGATGCTCTGCGCGACAAGGAACTGGTGTGGAAATCGGGTCGGGGCGGGTACGCGCTCGAAGACAAATCATTCGGCGAGTGGCTGCGCTACAAGCGCCATACCCAACACTAAAAACAACACATATCCAATGTGGGAGGGGGCTTGCCCCCGATGACGGACTGTCAGCTGATACAACGTTGGCTGACCCACCGCTATCGGGGACAAGCCCCCTCCCACATTGAATTTCGGTGTGGCTTATTTTTTTACCAACGCCGAACACGCAGCCTTATAGGCCTCATGCTGATACTTGTTCAGCGTCGCGGGGAGTTCAAAATTGTGCTTCTTGTTCTGCGCATTGATGGTCTGCGGCGACAGCAGTGTCACCTCCACACCGTCGAGCAACTGAAACACTCCCTCGATCTTGAACGTCGTCGGCCCACCGGCGAATTCACCTTTTTTGCTGCGTTTCTTGATGGCGATGCGAGTAATGGCATTGTCCTGCACAAACGCCTTCGCCTGCGCGGCGAAGGCTTTGACGTTAGTCGCGTCGTCGTCATCTTCCAGAGCGATTTTTTTGGTGGCCAGGGCGACATGGGTCAGCGCCTGGTTGTCGAGGGAGGCGAGGGCGATGATGGCTTCGCTGCCTTTGATTTCGATGCCGCAGAGAGTCATAACGTTGCCTTGGTAAATGTGGGTACCCAAGGTTACCAGGGTTCGCGTGGGCGCAAGACCGTCGGTCGTGAAGTACGTCTGACCTGTTATTTTTGACAGTAGACCGCGTTGCCACAATGCTCGTAGATTTTCTGAGTGAGCCAATTGGTGGCTTTCACGTTGTTCGGTGGCTTTCAGATAAGGGAGTTATGCAATGAACATTCGCAAGGAAATTCGAGCAATGACGGCTGCGGAGAAGCTCGAATTTACATTGACGTTACTGGAGATGAAGAAAAGTGGTGCTTATGACAAATATGTTCATTGGCATCATGAAGTCATGGTCCCCACGGTCTATCCAAATGAACCTCAAGACCCCAACTACCGTAATGGTGCTCATCGTGGCCCGGCATTCTTGCCGTGGCATCGTGAAATGTTGATGCAGTTTGAGAAGGACCTTCAAGCCATCAAGCCAGATATTACGCTGCCTTATTGGAACTGGACCCTGGACGCGCAAGCTCCGGAGCTTTCACCCCTGTGGGACCAGGGCTTCCTGGGTGGCAATGGCGACGCTGCTGATGAGTTTCGGGTGCAGGATGGGGTCTTTGCCCATAAATATGGGAATTGGAACGTGCCTTCTTACCCGAACGAAGGGTTGCCTGGGCCTGGGTTAAAGCGTCAGTTCGGCACAGTGATCGGCTCATTGCCCACCGAAGACGATTTGAGAATGGCTATGAGCGAGGCGCTTTATGACGAGCCGAATTACAATTCGGGGCCGTTCACCCGAGGGTTCAGAAACCGTCTGGAAGGCTGGATCGTGAAACGTGGTGACCCGAATGTCGTTACGCTCGGCTCGCAATTGCATAACCGAGTACATCTTTGGGTAGGGGGCAATATGTTACCCATGACCTCGCCCGACGATCCGGTTTTTTTCCTGCATCACTGCTTCGTCGACAAGATCTGGGCGGACTGGCAGGCGCAGAAAATGCTGGATGAACCGGATCTTGCCCCGCATTACTGCCCCATGGAGCAAGGCCCGCCCGGGCACAACTATGAGGATGTGCTCAAACCATGGACTCGGCGTATCAGCGAAGTGATGGATATTACGACGTTAGGCTACAGCTATGCACCAAGCCGACCATTGACGAAAAGTCCTTTTAAATCGCCTTTCATGGCGTGACCACTGCCTGTCGCTCCCGCGCTTTGGCTGCGGGAGTGGCGCTTACTCCTGCCCGATCGACTCCAAAAATTCCGACCGCTCGTCACTCATCCGCGCCAGGCAGTCGTTCTGCGCAATCGCGTAGTCCTTGGTGCCGGGCTTGGCCGGGAAGGTGTCCACGGCGCAATCGGCATCCCGCAGTTTTTCCCACTTCTGCTGGGCATCCTTCAGACGAGCGGTAATGTCGGCCAGTTGGGTCTTGTTGCTGCCATAGGTCGAACCCATGCGTTCGAGCAGGCTCTGGTAGTTGTCCTTGAGCAATTGCTCGGCGGTGGTCTTGTTGTAAGTGGCGCATTCCAGGGTTTGTTTGTCGTTCTCGATGCCGTCGCAGGGCGTGTTGTCGGTGTCTTCGGCCGCGTGGACGCCGGTTGCGATGAGTGCCAAAGCCAGGAAAATCGATTTCATTGCGCCGTCTCATATCAGTTGATGGCCGAATTCTGGCTCAAGCGTAAGACAAAGAACAGCCACCCGTCAGACGCGTCTATACAGCCTTTGTCGTGGATTGACGCTTTCGGCAATTCCCCTGTCGTTTTTGCACCCGGTCCGTTCAGCCCCTGGGCATATGCTGGCCCCAAAGCGCCGGCAGACGATTCGGCGCATGAATCGCCAATAAGGGGACGCCTGATGAGCCCAGCCGAATTGCACGCCGACAGCATCGTTATCGACGGGCTGATTATTGCCAAGTGGAACCGCGACCTGTTCGAGGACATGCGCAAAGGCGGCCTCACCGCCGCCAACTGCACCGTGTCTGTGTGGGAAGGCTTCCAGGCCACCATCAATAATATCGTGGCCAGCCAGACCCTGATTCGCGAGAACAGCGACCTGGTGATTCCGGTAAAAACCACCGCCGATATCCGCAAAGCCAAAGAGCAGGGCAAGACCGGCATCATCTTCGGCTTCCAGAATGCCCATGCGTTCGAAGATCAGCTCGGCTATGTGGAGATCTTCAAGCAGCTCGGCGTTGGCGTGGTGCAGATGTGCTACAACACCCAGAACCTGGTCGGCACCGGTTGCTACGAGCGCGACGGCGGCCTGTCGGGTTTCGGTCGTGAAATCGTCGGCGAGATGAACCGCGTCGGCATCATGTGCGACCTGTCCCACGTGGGCTCCAAGACCAGCGAAGAAGTCATCCTCGAATCGAAAAAACCGGTGTGCTACTCCCACTGTCTGCCGTCGGGCCTTAAGGAGCACCCGCGCAACAAGTCCGATGAAGAACTGAAGTTCATCGCCGACCATGGCGGTTTTGTCGGCGTGACCATGTTCGCGCCGTTCCTGGCCAAGGGCATCGACTCGACCATCGACGACTACGCCGAAGCCATCGAATACACCATGAACATCGTCGGCGAAGACGCGATCGGCATCGGCACCGACTTCACCCAGGGCCATGGCCAGGATTTCTTCGAAATGCTGACCCATGACAAAGGCTACGCCCGGCGCCTGACCAGCTTCGGCAAGATCATCAACCCGCTGGGCATCCGCACCGTGGGCGAGTTTCCCAACCTCACCGAAACCCTGCTCAAGCGCGGCCACAGCGAGCGCGTAGTGCGCAAGATCATGGGCGAGAACTGGGTCAACGTCCTTAAAGACGTGTGGGGCGAATAAGCCGCCGCTCTCCTTATCCTTAACCCGTTGCCAGTCGCGCAGCGGGCATCAACACGAATTTTCTGGAGTTAAGTTTCCATGGCCAAGATCGCCCCGCAATTGCCTATCGAAGTCGACAGCGAAACCGGTGTCTGGACGTCCGATGCCTTGCCGATGCTGTACGTGCCGCGTCATTTCTTCGTCAACAACCATATGGGCATCGAGGAGGTGCTGGGCGCCGAGGCCTATGCCGAGATCCTCTACAAGGCCGGCTACAAATCCGCCTGGCACTGGTGCGAAAAAGAAGCCGAGTGCCATGGCCTGGAAGGCGTCGCGGTGTTCGAGCACTACATGAAACGCCTGTCGCAGCGTGGCTGGGGCCTGTTCAAAATCCAGGACATCGACCTGGATAAAGGCACCGCCAGCGTCAAGCTGGAGCATTCGGCGTTCGTCTACGTCTACGGCAAGGTCGGGCGCAAGGTCGACTACATGTTCACCGGTTGGTTTGCCGGCGCCATGGACCAGATCCTTGAAGCACGCGGCAGCAAGATCCGCACCGTCGCCGAACAAGTCTACGGAGGCTCCGAAGAGGGCCACGATGATGGTTTGTTCACCGTCAAGCCGTTGTAAGCCGAGGACCGTGCCATGGCTTTCGAAGCAATGTTTGCGCCGATTCAGATCGGCAAACTGACCATCCGCAACCGCGTACTCAGCACTGCCCACGCCGAGGTGTATGCCACCGACGGCGGCATGACCACTGACCGCTATGTGAAGTACTACGAAGAGAAAGCCAAGGGCGGTATCGGCCTGGCGATCTGCGGCGGCTCCTCGGTGGTGGCCATCGACAGCCCCCAGGAATGGTGGAGCTCGGTGAACCTGTCCACCGATCGCATCATCCCGCACTTCCAGAACCTGGCCGACGCCATGCACAAGCATGGCGCCAAGATCATGATCCAGATTACCCACATGGGCCGTCGCTCGCGCTGGGACGGCTTCAACTGGCCGACCCTGATGTCGCCGTCCGGCGTGCGTGAGCCGGTGCACCGTGCCACGTGCAAAACCATCGAGCCGGAAGAGATCTGGCGCGTGATCGGCAACTACGCCCAGGCCGCGCGCCGCGCCAAGGCCGGTGGTCTGGACGGCGTGGAGTTGTCCGCCGTGCACCAGCACATGATCGACCAGTTCTGGAGCCCGCGCGTCAACAAGCGTACCGACGAATGGGGCGGCACTTTCGAAGGCCGCATGAAGTTCGGCCTGGAAGTGTTGAAGGCCGTGCGTGCCGAAGTGGGTGACGACTTCTGCGTGGGCATGCGCCTGTGCGGCGACGAGTTCCACCCGGACGGCCTGTCCCACGAGGACATGAAACAGATCGCCAAGTACTACGACGACACCGGCATGCTCGATTTCATCGGCGTGGTGGGCTCGGGTTGCGATACGCACAACACCCTGGCCAACGTGATCCCGAACATGAGTTACCCGCCGGAGCCGTTCCTGCACCTGGCGGCCGGGATCAAGGAAGTGGTCAAGGTCCCGGTGCTGCACGCGCAGAACATCAAGGACCCGAACCAGGCCACGCGTATCCTCGAAGGCGGCTACGTGGACATGGTCGGCATGACCCGTGCGCACATCGCCGACCCGCACCTGATCGCCAAGATCAAGATGGGCCAGATCGACCAGATCAAGCAGTGCGTCGGCGCCAACTACTGCATCGACCGCCAGTACCAGGGCCTGGACGTACTGTGCATCCAGAACGCCGCGACCTCCCGTGAATACATGGGCGTGCCGCACATCATCGAGAAATCCACCGGGCCGAAACGCAAGGTGGTCGTAGTGGGCGCCGGCCCGGCCGGGATGGAAGCGGCGCGCGTGGCCGCCGAACGTGGCCACGACGTAACCCTGCTGGAGAAAAAAGAATTTATCGGCGGGCAAATCACCACCGCCTCCAAAGCCCCGCAACGCGACCAGATCGCCGGTATTACCCGTTGGTTCCAACTGGAACTGGCGCGCTTGAAAGTCGACCTGCGTCTGGGCGTGGCGGCCGATGCCGAGACCATCCTGGACCTGCGTCCGGACGTGGTGGTGCTGGCCGTCGGCGGGCACCCGTACATCGAACAGAACGAACACTGGGGCGCCGCCGAAGGGTTGGTGGTCAGCAGCTGGGATGTGCTCGATGGCAAAGTCGCGCCGGGCAAGAACGTGCTGGTGTACGACACCATCTGTGAGTTCACCGGCATGTCGGTGGCGGACTTCCTGGCCGACAAAGGCTGCCAGGTGGAAATCGTCACCGACGACATCAAGCCGGGCGTAGCGATTGGCGGTACGTCGTTCCCGACCTACTACCGCAGCATGTACCCCAAGGAAGTGATCATGACCGGCGACATGATGCTGGAAAAGGTCTATCGCGAGGGCGACAAGCTGGTGGCGGTGCTGGAGAACGAATACACCGGCGCCAAAGAGGAGCGGGTGGTCGATCAGGTGGTGGTCGAGAACGGCGTGCGTCCGGACGAAGCCATTTACTACGGGCTCAAGGAAGGTTCGCGCAACAAAGGCCAGATCGACGTGGAAGCCTTGTTCGCGATCAAACCGCAACCGTGCCTGAGCGAACCGGGCGAGGGCTACTTGCTGTTCCGCATCGGTGACTGTGTGGCGCAGCGTAATACCCACGCTGCCATCTATGACGCCCTGCGCCTTTGCAAGGATTTTTAAAAACAGCCGCAAGCCACAAGCTTCAGGCAGCAAGAAAGAGCAATGGGTGACCGCTTTGACTTGCCGCTTGTAGCTTGAAACTTGCCGCTTGAGGCCACCTCAATGTTGAACACCTTGCTGCCTATTCTCTTGTTTGCCGCCCTGGGCCTCGCCGTCCTCGGCGCCCTGCGCCGGGTAAACATGTGGCGCCGTGGCCGCGCGTCCAAGGTCGACCTGCTGGGCGGCCTGCTGGCCATGCCCAAGCGCTACATGGTCGACCTGCACCATGTGGTCGCCCGCGACAAATACATCGCCAACACCCACGTCGCCACGGCGCTGGGCTTTGTGCTGTCGGCGCTGCTGGCGATCCTGGTGCACGGCTTCGGCCTGCACAATCGCATCCTCGGCTACGCCTTGCTGCTGGCTTCGGTGTTGATGTTTGTCGGCGCCACCTTCGTGTACCTGCGGCGGCGCAACCCGCCGTCGCGCCTGTCCAAAGGCCCGTGGATGCGCCTGCCGAAGAGCCTCATGGCATTCTCGGTGAGCTTCTTCCTGGTGACCCTGCCGGTGGCGGGCATCCTGCCGGCGGACTTCGGCGGTTGGTTGCTGGCTGCGCTGCTCAGCGTGGGCGTGCTGTGGGGCGTAAGCGAGATGTTCTTCGGCATGACCTGGGGCGGGCCGATGAAGCACGCCTTCGCCGGTGCCCTGCACCTGGCCTGGCACCGCCGCGCCGAACGCTTCGGCGGCGGTCGCTCCACCGGTTTGAAACCGCTGGACCTTAGCGATAAAACCGCGCCCCTGGGCGTGGAAAAGCCCAAGGATTTCACCTGGAACCAACTGCTCGGTTTCGACGCCTGCGTGCAGTGCGGCAAGTGCGAAGCGGCGTGCCCGGCGTTCGCCGCCGGCCAGCCGCTGAACCCGAAAAAGCTGATCCAGGACATGGTGGTCGGCCTGGCCGGCGGCACCGATGCCAGGTTTGCCGGCAGCCCGTATCCAGGCAAGCCGATTGGCGAACACAGCGGTAACCCGCACCAGCCCATCGTCAATGGCCTGGTGGACGCCGAGACCCTGTGGTCGTGCACCACCTGCCGCGCCTGTGTGGAAGAGTGCCCGATGATGATCGAGCACGTGGACGCCATCGTCGACATGCGCCGCCACCTCACCCTGGAAAAAGGTGCCACGCCGAACAAGGGCGCCGAAGTCCTGGAAAACCTGATCGCCACCGACAACCCCGGCGGTTTCGCCCCGGGCGGTCGCCTGAACTGGGCGGCGGATCTGAACCTGCCGCTGCTCAGCGAAAAAGGCAGCGCCGACGTGCTGTTCTGGGTCGGCGACGGCGCTTTCGACATGCGCAACCAGCGCACGCTGCGTGCGTTCGTCAAAGTGCTGAAAGCGGCCAAGGTCGACTTCGCGGTGCTCGGCCTGGAAGAACGCGACAGCGGCGACGTGGCCCGGCGCCTGGGCGATGAAGCGACCTTCCAACTGCTGGCTTCGCGCAATATCCAGACCCTGGCCAAGTACAGCTTCAAGCGCATCGTCACTTGCGACCCGCACAGTTTCCATGTGCTGAAAAACGAATACGGCGCCTTCAACGGCAACTACCTTGTGCAGCACCACAGTACGTTCATGGCCGAGCTGATCGGCGAGGGCGCGCTGAACCTGGGCCAGCACAAAGGCAACAGTGTGACCTACCACGACCCGTGCTATCTGGGCCGTTACAACGGTGAGTACGAGGCCCCGCGCCAAGTGCTGCGAGCCTTGGGCATTGAGGTCAAGGAGATGCAACGTTCGGGCTTCCGTTCTCGCTGCTGCGGCGGTGGCGGCGGCGCGCCGATTACCGACATCCCAGGCAAGCAACGGATCCCCGACATGCGCATGGAAGACATCCGCGAGACCGGCGCCGAACTGGTGGCGGTAGGGTGCCCGCAATGCACCGCGATGCTCGAAGGGGTGGTCGAGCCGCGCCCATTGATCAAGGACATCGCCGAACTGGTGGCCGACGCCTTGCTTGAGGAGGCTCAACCGGCCAAGTCACCGACCAAGCGTGAACCTGCGGAGGTGCACTGATGAGCGACATAATCCGCCGCGACCCACGGGCCGAATGGATCGCCCGCAACCGCCTGCACCCGCTGCATGCGGCGATGCAGCCGCTGCAACACAGCTGGATGGGGCCTAACGGCGTTATCCGCAAAAACGTTCATGGCGTTGGTTTTATTGGCCCCAACGGCATCAAGCGCATCGACCGCAGCGGCGCCCAGCAGGGCGGCGCCAGCAAGCGTACCGCGGCCGCCGAAGTGCAATTGCCGCTGCATCAGATTGCGGCGCCTGCGTTCTACATCAACGTAGTGCCGGACATGGTCGGCGGCCGCCTGAGCAGTCACGACCGCGACCTGCTTGGCCTGGCGCGGCAACTGGCCGGCAACGACGGCGCGGTGCTGGCGGTGGTATTTGGCGAACACAAGGAAAGCGCGTTTGCCACCGCCGGTGTCGACCGCCTGCTGGTGCTCGACGGTGCCGAATTCGACGGTTATTCGCCGGAACAGCGGGTGCAAGGCCTGCGGGCTGTGGATAACCAATTCAATCCACGCCACTGGCTGCTGCCGGACAGTCGCAGCGGTGGCGGTGAGCTGGGCCGGCGTTTTGCCGCCAGCCTCAAGGAACGCCCGGCCACGCGCGTCTGGCAGATCAAGGACAACACCTGCATCGGCCGCGCCGGTGCCGGCCAGGAGGATTTGGCGCGACCACTGCCACGCCTGGTTCTGGCCGCCGCCGAATGTGCCGACCCGGTCAGCGAAACCCGCCATGAAGTGTTGCCCGTGGAGTTATCCACAACCCTGGCGCGCAGCCTGCCGCGCATCGAGGATCTCGGCGCGGTGGCGGTGGACCCGGCGGCAATCCCCATGGCCGAAGCCGAGTTTATTTTCTCCGGCGGCAACGGCGTCAAGGACTGGGCCCTGTTCCACCAGACCGCCGCCGCCCTGGGTGCCACCGAAGGCGCCTCGCGGGTCGCCGTGGACGATGGCTTTATGGCGCGTGATCGCCAGGTCGGCGCCAGCGGCACCTGGGTAACGGCGCGGGTGTACGTAGCCGTGGGGATTTCCGGGGCGATCCAGCACCTGCAAGGCATCGGTGCCTGCGACAAGGTGGTGGCGATCAACCTCGACCCAGGTTGCGACATGATCAAGCGGGCCGACCTGTCGGTGATCGGCGAGAGCGCCGCGATACTGCATGCCTTGATCGATGCGGTCGAGGCCTACCGCAACGGCGCCAAGCGCGACGCGGCTTGAGGATATGAGCATGACCACGAATGTAATCAGCCTGGTGTCCGTCGGCGCCCACCCCACTTCCGGGCGCCCGCGCCGTGCGGAGCAGGATGCCCGTGCGGTCGAGCTGGGTCTGCAACTGGCTGGGGATAAGTTGCAGGTGCTGCATGCCGGCGACATCGCCGAGCCGACCCTGCGCAGCTACCTGGGCATGGGCTTGCCGCAGTTGCATGTGCTGGAACAACCGGAGGGCAGCGATGCGTTGCCGGCGCTCAGCGAGTACCTGCGCGATGCCGGTGCCCAGGTGGTGCTCACCGGCAGCCAGGCCGAAACCGGCGAAGGCTCGG
This sequence comes from Pseudomonas sp. lyk4-R2A-8, assembly GCF_030209095.1. Classification (NCBI taxonomy): domain Bacteria; kingdom Pseudomonadati; phylum Pseudomonadota; class Gammaproteobacteria; order Pseudomonadales; family Pseudomonadaceae; genus Pseudomonas; species Pseudomonas sp. lyk4-R2A-8. The sequence continues at coordinate 135,751 of NZ_JARVSS010000005.1, read as the reverse complement.
GTATGTTGCCGTTTCTGCTCGCCGAGCAATTGGGCTGGCCGCTGATTGTCGGGCTGGCGCAGGTGGAATCCATCGACGGGGGCGTGGCCCATGTGCTGCAAGCCTTGCCACGCGGCCAGCGGCGGCGCTTGAAAGTACGCCTGCCGTTTCTGGCCACGGTGGACAACGCCGCGCCCAAACCTCGGCAAAGCGCCTACGGCCCGGCACAGCGCGGTGAGTTGGCAGCCCATGAGGTCGAGGTTCATGCCGATGAGTTATTCACAGGCGCCGTGCTGCAACCGGCCAAGCCTCGTCCAAAACGCCTGAAGGTGATCAAGGCCAAGAGCGGGGCTGACCGCATGAAGGCGGCGACGGCCAAGGCCAGTGGGGGCGGAGGGCAGGTGCTCAAAGGCGTCAGCGCAGAAGAAGGCGCCCAAGCCATCCTCAAACTGCTCATAGAAGAAGGCGTTGTGCGCTGACCCGCTGTGGGAGCCCAGTGAACCTCGTTCCCACGCTCTGCGTGGGAATGCCTCCATGGACGCTCCGCGTCCCGGCAAGCACGCAAGATTTGAACCTTGTGCATCTTGTGACGCAGAGCGTCACGGGCTGCGTTCCCACGCGGAGCGTGGGAACGATCGATGCTCAGAAGCCGAGGACGCTCCGCGTCCCGGCAAGCACGCAAGATTTGAACCTTGTGCATCTTTGTGACGCGGAGCGTCACGGGCTGCATTCCCACGCGGAGCGTGGGAACGATCTGCGCTCAGATACTGAGATTGAGCCCCCTCCCACATTGTGATCTCCATCAGAATCTTAGGTTAAGGGGGGGCTGGCGCAGGCTTGGGTACCAGGTCCGGCAGCGGCGGCGGCAGCGGCTGCCAGGTGGCATCCGGTTGTTGCATCGGCGGTGGCAGCGCCGGCGCAGGGTCGCCCCCAATTGGCTTGAGAATCATTTTTTCGGTGGTGTCGCGCAGGATCATGCCCTGCGTCGAACTGCGCGCCTCGGTGCCGCTGTGAAAGGTGCTGATCTGGGAAATCGGCAGGTCCAGGTTGCGTTCGATTCTCGGGGTCAGCAACAGGATAATCTCGGTTTTCTGCTGAGTGTTCTGGTTGGAGCCAAACAGCTTCTTACCGATCCACGGGATCTGGCTCAACCACGGCAAACCCGAGCCCTCGTCGACGTCCGCCGTGCGAATCAGCCCCGAGACGATCTGGGTTTCATTGTTGCGCGCGGTCAGCAAGGTCTTGGTGGCCCGTGAGCCGAGCTCGAACGTAGCCGGTACATGTTCCGAGCCGGCAATGCGCTTGGTGATATGGCTCATTTCCACGCTCAGCTCCAGGTTCACCTCATCGCTCAGGCTGATATTGGGCTTGACCGTGATCTGCAACCCCACGTCCTGGTAAGACACCGACGAGGTGGTGATCTGGTTGGCGGTGGTGGTGGTGACCACAGGGATCTTGTCACCGATGTTCACCTGGGCTTCTTCACGATTGCGCACCCGCACCCTGGGGTTGGCCAGGGTCACGGTGTTACCGCTGCGTTGCAGCATATTGATGCGTGCCGAGGTGCTGCCCGAGTCGAGCAGGATGTTGTCGCCATTGATCCCCCGCAACGCGCTGATCGGAATGCCCGCCAGCCCGGCAGGTACGTTGGCGAGGTTGCCCACGGATAAGCCGATGCTCTCCGGGTATTGGATGCCCAGGTTCAATTCGTCGGTCAGGCTGACCTCCAGCACCTGGATGTCGATGGTCACTTCCGACTGTGCGATATCGATGGCCTCCACCAGTTTTTCCACGGCGCTCAGGGTGTCGAGGCCGTCGCGCACAATCACGGCGTTCAAACGCTCATCCACCAGCACTTCCTTGGGCTTGAGGGCTTGCTTGATCTCGGCGCCCACCACCTTGGGGTCACTGTGGCTGAGGTAAAACGTGCGCACTGCCAGCTCGCGGTATTCACGTTCTTTGTCCGGGCGGCGCGGGTAGACCAGGATGGTGTTGGCGTTGAGGATCTTCTTCTCCAGGCCCTGGGTGGTCAGCAACAGGTTCAGTGCGTCCTCGGCGGTGGTGCGACTGGCGGTCATGCTGGCCGATGCGCTGGGATTGACGTCCTTGTCGATCACAAAATTGACCCCGGACAGCCGCGCGATCGTCTCGAAAATCGTGGACAGGCTCTGGGCGCTGAACTCCAGGCTCAAAGGTTTGCGCATGGCTTCGGAGAGGTCCGCGCTGAGATAGTCGGCGCTGACCAACTCACGGGTCAGGGCGTTACGAAAGTCCAGGGCCTCTCGGTAGTTAGGCTTTTGCGCGATGATCCGGCGCACCAGGTTGAGCGCTTCCACCGGGTTGGAACGCTTCATGTCATAGGCCCGCGCCAGCTGCGGGCGCAGGTGCTTCATCGCCTGGATGTTCTGGATTTCCTGGCGCGCGCCGAGGTTGCCGGGGTCATATTTGAGGATGGTTTCCAGGGCGCGGATGGCGGCGGTATCGTCGCCACGCATCAGCGCGGTGCTGGCTTCGCGGCTATATTGGGCCACCAGCAGTTCCAGCCTGCTGAACTGCGCGGTGCGCAGCTGAATATCGTCGGGATCCTGTTTGGCTTCGGCCTGCAGCACCTCGACCGAACGCACGATGTCGCCTTGTTTGCGTAACTCATCGCTTTGCCTGATCGCCCGCTGGGTGTCGCACGCACTCAGTGCGAACAGCGCCAGGCTCAAGGGAATCCATCTAAGCGGCATAAGCGTGCCCCTCCCGGGTCAGTGCTTGTCCAGGCGCAGGGTGCTGACCTGCTTCAACGGCAGGTAGGTCAGCACCACGGCGGTGTCGGTGAGTTTGTCCAAGCGGTAGTGGGCGTCCAGCATCTTGCCGGGCACGATGCGCCCGGGCACCGAGCATCGGTTGCACAGGGTGTACTGTTTGCCATTGCCGCTGAGCACGACGATGTTCGCCTGGTTCTCGTAGCGCCATTGCGCGCTGACCGTGAAGGGCAGCGCCGGCGGCGTGGGCGCTGTGTTAACCACCGGCGCGGGAGCAGGCGGTGGCGTCCAGGTTTGTACGGGGAACAAATCGATCTTCGCCAGGGGCGTTTCGGCAATGGCGGCGGGCGCCGGTCCAGTCGGCGCCGGTGTGGCGGTGACAGGGGCCGCAGCGTGGTCGGGAGGTGCGGGTTCGTCCTGCCAGAACAGCCAGGCGCAACCGATCAACGTCAGCAGCAGGAAGAGGCGCAGGTACACCGGCAGCTTCATTCCACCACCCCCAGGACGCTGATTTTAAGGTCGATGATGAGTAGGCCGCTGGCGATGTCCTTGCGCTCCAGGGTCAGGTTTTCGATGCGCACCGCCGGCTCCTTGGCGATATCCGTCAAGGCTTCGCGCAGGAGAAAGTAGGGGCCGGAAAGAGGGATCTGCGCATCCAGGCGCTGCAATCCGGTATCCCCCGGCGTGGAGTAGGCCAGGGTGGTTTGCTCAATGATGAAACCGCGCTGGCTCAGCAGGCCCAGCAGTTTTTCCAGGCGCGGGGCAAAATCGTGTGCCGTGGGTAATGCCTCGACCGCCGCCGGTTCAGTTACCTGAACCGCCTGGGGCTGTTCGTCGATACCCGCTTGCAGCGCCTGGCGTCGCTGGCTGTCGGCGCTGCTTGCCGGCTGAATCACCGCCACCTCAATCAGCAGCGTCGCTGCCATTCCCCCCACGGCCAGCAGGCCCCAGAAGCCCAGGCGCTGGCGCGTTTGCATCAGGTACCAACGCAGGCGCGGCAAGTGGCGAGTGAGGGCATCCATGGGCGGCTAGCCCGCGCCAACGGTGAGTTTGACCTGCACCGGATGCTGCGGGTCTTGGGTCTTCAGTGCGCTTTGTTGCAGGTTCACCTGCACCCCTGGCTGGGCCTTGAGCCGGTCCACGAAGCGAAACGCATCCCCCAGTTGCTTGGCTTCCAGGTCCAGGTGCACGACCTGGGCCTGGGTGTTGACCTCCACGCGGGTCAGGGCGATTTCCTTGGACCAGGCCTGCGCCACGCCATCCATCAGGGCAAACGGCGTGATCTTTTGCCGGGCAAAGCTCGCCAGCTGCTGTTTTTGCTGGGGTGACAAACGGATGGCGGCCTGGATCAGCTGCTCCTGGCGGCGGGTGAGTTGAATAAATTGCTGCTCCAGCACATCGGTCTGTTGCTGCTGCTGCACCATGCGCTGCCAGTGGTGCCAGGTGCTTGACAGCAACAGACCTGCGACCAGCCACAACCCGGCTACCAGGGCACGATGGGTGGGGGTGGGGCGTTGAAAATCAACGCTGGGCGCACGGGGCGCGCGCAGGTGTTGCCAGACACCCGCGAGCCTGGATTTCATGACGGCGACTCCTCCAGCCACGGATGCACGGGCCCCAGGCGATTGTCCACCGGGGCGTTGCTGACAACCCGCGTAGCCGAGGCATGTCGTTCTACCAGCAGGTCGGCGGTGAACAGGTTGTCGTTCAAGGTGCTGCCGGGCAGGGTGGGGATCACGCACACCTGATCGATCATGCCGTGGTGTCGGTACAGGCAACTGAGGCTGCCGGCCTCGGGCACGGCTACCACGCAATCGTCGGGCAGGTGCCGCCAGTACTGCCGGGCGACTGCCGTCAGCACGGGCGCGCAGGTCACCAGCGGCAAGCGGTTGAGCGTGAACAGCTCGCGCAGGTCCTGCAGCACATCCCGTGGCGTGGCGACCGCCAGGCGCGGTTGACCGAAAGGGCTATCGGCGACCTGCACCTGCCAGCGCTCGGCATCGATATTGGCCTGCTGGCCGAACGTCGCCTCGGCGAAGCCTTGCCAGTCCTGTGCGCTGTACAGCTCGGGGTGCCAGGGCAGCATCAGGTAATGCACATGGGGAAAACCCAGCAGCACCGTGGCACGGTCGAGAAACTTCACGCGCCCGCGTGGCGCCTGCTCCAGCAGTTCGGCACAGGCGGCCAGCGGCGCGCCCCGGCGTTGCGCGTGGCAGATGGGCGCGCCGCGCCAGCGGGCCCGCGTGGCCCATTCGGCGGCGTCGCTGTGCAGCCACACCACGTGCTCAATAAAGGGAGATGACACGGTGGACCTCCTTGAGCGTGGTGTCGCCCTGAGCCGCATGGGCCAGGGCAATGTCGCGGATGAACACATGGCCGGCTTCACGCGCCAGTTCACGCAGGGTGGAGGCGGAGCTGCGGTTGAGCAGGCCTTCCTTGATGCGGTCGGTCAGGGTCAATACTTCGGCCAATGCGAGCCGGCCGCGATAGCCGGTGTGGCGACAGGCCTCGCACCCCTTGCCCACGCGGTAATGACCCTGGTTCAACTGAGCCTCGGGCAGTTGGGCGAGGCGGGCAATGTTCGCGTCGGGCGCGGCCTCCTCGGCGCAGTCCGGGCAGACGCGTCGCACCAGGCGTTGGGCGACCACGCCGTTGAGCGCTTCGACGAAACTCGCCGGGTCGACGTCCATGTAGGTAAAACGCTCCAACACGCTGAACGCGCTGTTGGCATGCACCGACGACATCACCAGGTGCCCGGTCAGAGCGGCCTGCACCGCAATGCCGGCGGTTTCACCGTCGCGAATTTCGCCCACCAGGATCGTGTCCGGGTCATGCCGCAGGATCGAGCGCAGGCCGCGGGCGAAGGTCAGGCCCTTCTTGTCGTTGACCGGGATCTGCAGCACGCCGGGCAGTTCGTATTCCACCGGGTCTTCGATGGTGATGATTTTTTTCTCGCCGGTATTGGTCTCCGACAAGGCGGCATACAGCGTGGTGGATTTGCCGCTGCCGGTGGGGCCGGTGACCAGCAGCATGCCGTAGGGCTCGCTGGCCAGGACGCGAATGCGCGCGATAGTGTCGGCGGCCAGGCCCAGGGCCTCCAGGCTCAGGGATTCGCCGCGCTGGGATTTGTCGAGGATGCGCAACACCGCGTCTTCGCCATGAATGCTGGGCATGATCGACACGCGAAAATCCACTTCGCGGCTCTGGATCTTCATTTTGAAGCGCCCGTCCTGGGGCACCCGCCGCTCGCCGATATCCAGCTCCGACAGCACCTTGATCCGCGACAGCGCCTGCTCGGCCATGTCCAGGCCGTTGGCCTGGCCCATCTGCTGCAACACGCCGTCGATGCGGTACTTGATCACCAGGCCGGCGGGACTGGTTTCCACATGGATATCGCTGGCGCGGCTTTGCAGCGCGTCGAACAGCATGGAGTTGACCAGACGCACCACTGGGTTGTCGTCGCGGGCGATGCTGCTCAGGGAAATTTCCTGGGCGGCCTGGCTGATCGGTGCGTCTGGGTCGTCTGCGCCAAACGGCTGCATCACCCGCTGGCTGGCTTCGGCCTTGGTCAACCGGGTCTTGACGGCGCCGGGCAGGCTCATGGCCAGGGGCAATTGGCGCAAGGTGCTGGAGGACTGCAGCCAGTGTCGGCTTGTCAGGGTGAAGGGGTCGCCCAGTACCAGGCACGGCTGGCCCTCGTGGTCCAGGGGCAGCACGTTATGCACCAGTGCCTGAGGCAATGGCAGCAGGTCAAAGCGCCAGTGTTCATCGAGATTTTCCGGGGCAATGGCGAGCATTCCCAAAGTATGGGCGATCGTCGCCAGCTGTTCGGGCGCTGTGTGCAGCACCTCCAGCAGGTAATTGGATACGCTCAACCCGCGTTGCTCTGCGAGAGCCTGCCATTGCCGTGTCTGTTCGCTCATCGCACTACCCCTGAATGGAGCCCGCCAGTTCAAAGATCGGCATGTACAACATGAACACGATCAGGCCAATCAGCCCGCCCACCACCAGCATCAACACCGGCTCGAAGACCTTGCTGAACAGCTCGATGGCGCGCTCCAGCGCCTCATCGTGAAACTGCGCGATGCGCTCGCACATGGCCGCCAATTCGCCGCTTTGTTCACCGACCCGCAGCAGGCGTTCGGCGACGGCGGTGGTCAGTTGGTGACGGGCCAATGACGTGGACAGCGGCTGACCGGACTGGATATCGATCATGGCTTGGCGCAGGGCTGCCTGGCGTTCCACAGGCAGCAGGGCACCGGACAGTTCCACCGCTGTGACCACCGGCATTCCGCCCATCAACAGCATGCCGGCGGTGCGATAAAACCGCGCGAGTACAAACAGCGTGCGCTGGGCGCCCAGGCTGGGAATCTTCCAGAACAGCTCGGCCGCGCGACGTTTGAACGCGGCACTGCGAAACAGCAGCACCAGCGCGACGATTGCCAGCACCAGGCCGATCAGTAACTCCATGCCGCGCGCCTCCACCAGCGCGCCCCACCACACCATCAAACGCGCGGTGGCAGGCAGGTCGTTGACCGCGTCGAACACCGAAGCGAAGCGTGGGATCACGAAGAACAGCAGAAACAGCAGGATCAACGCACCCACGCTGAGCACCACCACGGGGTACATCAGGGCGCCGCTGACGCGTTTTTTCACGCTTTCCAAGTGCGCTTCAAAATGATGGTAGCGGCGCAGGGCCACGGCCAATTGGCCGCTGTGCTCGGAGGACGCCACGGTGGCGATCAACAGCGACGGGAACGTCTGCGGCTTGAGCTGCAGCGCTTTGGATAACGAGTTGCCCTCATACATCGACGCCAGCAGGTCGCTCATCACTTGCCGGTTGATGCCAGGCGGTGCCTTGTCGCGCAGGGTTTCCACGGCTTCCACCAGCACCAGGCCGGCGTCGAGCAGCACCACCAATTCCTGGATGAACAAGCCAAGGGCGAACCTGGACCGCCGGCTCGGTAATTTGAGTTGGCGACGGGCTTTCAACGAGATGACCTGGGCGCCGTCGGCCTGCAATTGCCGGCGCGCCTGGGCCAGGTCGGTGGCTTGCAGATGCAGGGACTGCAAGTGGCCATCGCGGATGATTCGCGCGTCGATGTCGATCATGGCGTTTGCCTGGCCAGTTGCTGGCGCTGCTGCAGCAGCTCGCCGTAATAACGCCACACGGCGCGAGCGTAGCGTGTGCGCCGCGCTTCACGCTCCGGCTTGGCGCCTGCGTTGTAAGCGCCCACGGCCTGCCAGCCATAACCTTTTTCGCGGATGAAACCGGCGAGAATCCATGCGCCGACCATCACGCTGGTGCAGGGTTGCTGGAGCAGGTGCCGTTCGGTGATGCCGAACGCGGCCAGCGCGGGCAAATGGCGGCTGTTGATTTGCATCAGGCCGATATCCTGGCTGCCGTCGGTGTTGATATTGCGCGCGTCAGGGTTGAGGCCGGACTCGACCTTGGCAATGGCATACAGCAGCAGTGGGTCGACGTGGTAGCGGCTGGCTGCCAGTTGCCAGCAGTTGGCCTGGGCTGTACCCGTGAGGCACAGGAGCGTCAGGACCAGCCGCAGCGTGCGCATGTCACAGACCGTACACAATGTCGGCGTAGGTGTTCACACCACCGGCCTTACCGTCGCGGCCCAGCGAGATGATTTCCGCATCGTTGGGCGGGGTGCCGGGGTTCTTGTAGCGATAAGCGTTGCCCCAAGGGTCTGGGGGTAACGTTTTCAAATACGGCCCCTGCCAATTGCCCGCATTGGCGGGCCGCGTGGTCAACGCATTCAGGCCGAGGGTTTCGTCGGGGTAGTTGCCATTGTCCAGACGGTACTGGTTCAAGGCATCGGCGAGGGACTTCATCTGGCCCTGGGCGGTTTGCACTTTGGCCAGTTCAAGGCGGTCGAACATCTTCGGGCCGACGTAGCCGGCGAGCAGGGCGATGATCAGCAGGACGACCAGCAGTTCAAGTAACGTAAAGCCGCCCTGAGGCGGGGCGATAAGCGTGCGTGCGCGCATGGCAATCCTCGACGGTTGGGAGTAACTCTCTGCCGGCCCGTTGGGGAAGCGGGCACCGCCGGTAGGACTGCGTTATAACCATTACTGCTTCCAATTGTAGCGGTGCGCGATATAAGGCGCCGTAAGGCGCCCTATAACGTTTGGCGCTTGCTGTTATCAAGTCAGCGCATATGCCGGTGACTCAAGGAACAACATCCCATGCGCGCTGCCAGAAAGTGGAGCCGGGTTTGCCGGGTTCATTTTCAATCTGCCCGCACCATGCGCCTGCTGATCCCTGTTTGCACCGATACTTCACTCCATGGTTGGAGACTTGTGAGCCGCTGTTGTAGGTGTAGGCAACTTCCGATAGCCACTGAGGGAAACCGTCATTGTGCCCAGCCTTTTTGATCACGAAGGTCGTTTCCTTCTGGCCGTTTTTCCGATTTTGCGCGTCATAAACGCCTAATTTAATGATGTAGTTAGGCTGCGGAGCGCCCGGAACGGGATCGACATACGGGCCCACCTTGAAGGAAAAGGTGCTCTGGTGGTTGGGTGGGGGCGAAGCATGGTCCGAAGCGTTTGTGGACCATATATACGTAAGAGGACCGTTGTGTCCGACTGAGCTTCTGCCGTCGAATGTGACGGTTTCACCTTCTTTGGCTTCGGTTGGGCCTTGGAAGTTGGCAGTAGGAGGGCGTTCATCAGGGGTTTCACCGCCGCCGGTAATGATCGACATCACCTGTTTGTAATGCGGGTTAGTGGCATAGGTTGCATTGGCCTGCGGGTTAGCAGAGTTGAACGTAACCGTACCATTGGCTTTTACGCCGATTTTGGCAATGGCAGGGGGGACCTGGTTGGCTATTTCCAGTCCCCATTTGGCCGGTGCCAAATTATCGGTTCGGATTTTCTGGGTGATATCCACCAATTCCGTTCCTTTGGCATCGACCCCAAAGATCCGGAAGTGGACGGAGTCGCCGACTTTGAGCGATTGCATATCGGGACCGATGTAAGGGCCGATATTTGTCAGCGGGTCCGGAACACCGCCACTTTGGAACCTTACATCTGAACAAGAAATGAAGAACTCGCCATTTGGATCATCCCTGACCCATATTCCTACCACCAATCCATTACCCGATGCGTTGCTGGGGATAGTCCGATTGATCACATAAAAACCTGCAAGCCCGGGGAGCAAGGCGGGTGGGTTCCAATTGGTGTACGCCTTTTCGAGTCTTTCGGGTCCCCCCAAGGCGATTAAATCACTCCATTTCAATACGTCAGTCGCGCTGTTAAAACCAGGCCTGGTTATAAACGCATAAAACGTGCTGGGCACATGAAGAATTGTGCCAACAAGGCGTATAGCCAGTGATTGACCTGGCACTACATTTTCCTTGTACTTTGTCCATAACGGAGTGGGGTAATCCAAGCTGGCTTTTTTCGGATCATTTGCTGCGCATATGTGGCCGTCCGGAATAATGGCCTTGATCTGATCCAACGTCGGATGGTTGATCTCCGGAATCTTCGCAACCTCGTGCCATTGATCGGCGGCAATTGCCCAGTCATTGGTGGAATTGAATGTTTTTGTAAAAGCCTCTCGACAGCCTTCATCTTTAATAGATGAGCCATTAGCAGAGCCCCAGTGTCCTCCCGTTACGTAACAGTTCAAAGCACGGGATGGAGGCGTTTCGACAGCCCCATGCCCCCATCCTGCTGCGGGTGCCAATAACACCGCTGCCAGGACCCACTTGAATAAGTCTCTCGCGTAGCTCTGTAAATTATTCATGCTCTAGTCCACCTTCAATTCAGATAAACAAGTTCCGAACTGCTGGAACGATCAGTGTGTTTACGTCGTTAAGTCATTGAGTCAGCTGATCTCCCATGGGAGCGGTGCGGGTTGCAGGGTTACTCTGTACAGAGCCATACAGAAACACCCACCCTTGATAACTGCCTTGCCCTGTAAAACGTTGGTTAATGACAGAAAAGTTGCCTTGTTTGAACGGTGTGCCTTCGGCCTGGCTGAATACGCCCATGATGGTTTCGCCCGGACCCGCGACCACGCCCCAATCGGTGGTGCCGGTCAGCGGGTCGGTGTAGACCCGGCGCAGATAGCGCTTGATGGTCGGTTGGCGGCGGTCGAGGACCAGATCTTCAAGTGATTTGGGAAAGGTGTTGCCGGCCGCATAGTACAAGCCGATGGCCCGTCGGATTTCATTGCCGCGCGCCAGCAGTTCCAGCTCGCGTTCGCGCTGCAGCACGCTGGACCACAGCGTGCCCACTTCCATCAGCATCACGGCCACTACGGCCACGGTCACCAACATGCCCATGAACACCGAGCCTTGCTGGTGCTGTTTACCAGTCGGCATAGGCGCTCCCGTCATTGGCGGTGCCGGGCGCGCCGCTGCGTACGTCGCCCAGGCCTTGTTCGTCGGAGGGCTGCAGTTGCCAGGTGTCGCGCTTGCCGGTCAGCGGGTCCAGGGGGATTTCACGCAGGTAACGGCGGTCCACCAGGGCTTGCAGGGAGGCGGGGTTTTCACCGTGGTCTTCACGGTATTGATCCAGTGCCTGGCGAATGGTGGAGAGGTTATGGCGCAGCACGGTCTCCTGGGCCTTGGCGTGCTGGCGAAAATATTGTGGCGTGACCAGCGTCATGAGTGTGGCGATGATTGCCATCACCACCAGCAATTCGATCAAGGTAAAACCGCGCTCACCACTGGCTGTATAACGTTCCATTCAAACTCTCCCGTGGGCTGCGGGATGAAACGTCGAATACATCTTCTCCCTCTTGTGGGTTGTCGGCGGTGCTCTTGTAACTGCGCAGTTGCCAGGTCTTTTCCGGCGCAAGTTCGGGGCACTCGCAAAGAGGGTCCCGAGGAATGCGCCGCAGAAAATAGAGTTTGTTGCCCTGCAGGTTGGTTTTGTCGGTGACGCCGTCGACCAATATCCGCAAGGAGGGCGGGTAACCACTGTCGGTGACGCTCTTCTCGATGCGTCCGTCGTCACTGGCTTCTTTGTAGGAATCAATGGCGCGGCGTATCTCTCGCAACGAACGTTGCAAGTCGAGTTCTCGGTCGCGTTTACCCATCAATGCTGTCAGCGGATAAGCCACTGTCGCCAGCGTGGCCAGAAAGGCCAGCGTCAGTAGTAATTCAATCAGCGTAAAACCTTTGGCGCAGTGATGGCTGGGCGTGCCCTGCCACATAACCGTTCTACCTCCCGATCAGGCTGCCAAGGACTTCCGCGTTAACCCAGGCCATGGAATTGACTGCAAAGGTGAGTGTAGATGCAGTGTGTTTTTTGTACAGGTATGCAGTTACCCACAAACGCTGTGAGCGCAGCTGTGGATAAGGTGTTCGTGGGTGCCCACAAGCCTCGTCAATCGAGGGCTACAGGCTCCTGTACGAAAATTGATCAAGCTAAGTCACGGTTTTTTGGTGCTTTTCCGTGTGGATAAAGGTCAGGCATCGGTTGGACTTGCCCCCAAAGTCTGTTGGCGCTTCTGTGGATAAGATGTTCGCTATCCGCTACAGGCCTTATAAAACGGGGTTCTTAATCGTTTGGTTGTTTATTGATCAAATCGCCGCTTAAACCAAAGAATGGCGCTGAAACCCTCGCGTTATGAAGGTTGTGCTCGGTTTTCCACAGCCTGGTAGAAGTTGCCCCCAAAGTCTGTTGGCGGTTCTGTGGATAAGGTGTTTGCGCACCGCTACAGGTCACGGTTTACGTGGCTTATAGGCTTGTGATTAATAAATGATCAATATATTGAGTGAGCCGTCAACTTGAATAAGTCACGGATTTTCTTCAGTTAATTTTGGCCGGCTAGCGCAGTTGCCCACAATTGCTGTGGGTGGGTTTGTGGATAAGTTGTTGGGTAAAGGCTGCAGGGCAGGCTGGCAGTGGCCTGCGAGAGATATGATCAAATGTTGAGCAGTGTGAGGATCAAATGTGGGAGGGGTAAGCCCCTCCCATCTGTTTTTTTGAGCTATGGGTATCGGTTATTCGTGTGCAGCCACGCCTTTGAGGTAAGGGGCTGGGGCTGCGCCGAGGTTGTTCAGCATGCGCTCGCTGTACCAGTCCACGAAGTTCACCACGCCGAACTCATAGGTCTTGGAGTAAGGCCCCGGCTGGTAGGCGGTGGAGTTGATGCCGCGCTGGTTCTCTTCGGCCAGGCGACGGTCCTGATCATTGGTGGCGTCCCACACCTGGCGCATGCGCTCCACGTCGTAGTCCACACCTTCCACGGCGTCCTTATGCACCAGCCACTTGGTGGTCACCATGGTTTCCTGGGCGCTGATCGGCCACACCGTGAACACGATGATGTGATCGCCCATGCAATGGTTCCACGAGTGCGGCAGGTGCAGGATGCGCATCGAGCCCAGATCAGGGTTTTTGATGCGGCCCATCAACTTGGCGCAGCCCTGCTTGCCGTCCAGGGTCATCGACACCGTGCCCTTGAGCAGCGGCATGCGCACGATACGGTTACGCAGGCCGAAGCTGGCGTGGGCATAAGGGATCTTCTCGGCATCCCAGGCGGCAGCGGAAGCGGCCACGTGGTCCTTGAAGGCCTGGTCGGCGCGTGGGTCGGTGACGTCGTCCCATTCCAACAGGGTTTTCAACAGCTCCGGGTGCGACGCGTTGCAGTGGTAGCACTCGCGGTTGTTTTCCAGCACCAGTTTCCAGTTGGCCTTTTCCATCAAGGTGGTCTGCACCGCCACCTTGGTGTTCTCCATGTCGTAGGGTTCCATGTAGTGGTTCAGCGTCGACAGGAAGTCATCGATGGCCGGCGGGTTCTCGGCCAGGCTGATGAAGATGTAGCCGCCGGCGGTCTTCACGTTCACGGGCTTGAGGCCGTACTGCTTCATGTCGAAGTCGGCGCCCATCTCGGTGCCGGCGAACAGCAGGCGACCGTCCAGTTCGTAGGTCCACTGGTGGTAGTGGCAGACCAATTTGGCCACCTTGCCTTTGTCGCTGGTGCACAGGCGCGAGCCACGGTGGCGACACACGTTATGGAACGCATGCACCACGCCCTCGGCGCCACGGATCACGATGATTGGGTTCTTGCCCACCTGCAGGGTCAGGTAGTTGCCTTTGGTGGGAATCTCGCAGGTCATGCCGGCGATCAGCCACTCTTTCTGGAAGATCTCCTGCATGTCGATTTCGAACAGCCGTTCATCAGAGTAGAACGGCTGCGGCAGCGAAAACGTGCGCTCGCGCTCTTGCAGCATTTGCGCGGTGGCCTTGCGTGCGGGTTCCAGCGGATCGCCCAAGCTCAGGGTTGCGGTGACGTCCATCGTGTGTGTCCTCATGGCCATTCTGTGTGGCCGGCGAATAGTGGCTGATCAGGTGTGCAGCAAGGCGTAAACAAAGCGTCGTTGTTGGGAGCGAGTGTGGGGCTGCTGATGTGCCGAACCTTATCCATGAGCGACATGGCCCACTCTGATCCCGACGCGCAAGCCCCGTGGTATGGGGGCTGGTCGCGATAAGTATGTGAATGTCGCAGATAGGTAAATGGGCGGTTCTCGCGTTACGCAGAATCGCCACCATAAGGCCGACGTCGGCGGTGGAGAACAACATGTCCAATAATTTCCTGAATCCGGTAACCACCCAGACCTGGGCCAATGGTCGGCACATCGTCCGTTGCGTCAAAGTCATCCAGGAAACCTGGGATGTGCGCACCTTTTGTTTCATGGCCGACCAGCCGATCCTGTTCTTTTTCAAGCCGGGGCAGTTCGTGACCCTGGAGCTGGAAATCGAAGGCCAGCCGATCATGCGTTCGTACACCATCTCCAGCTCGCCGTCGGTGCCCTACAGCTTTTCGGTGACCATCAAGCGCGTGCCGGGCGGCAAGGTGTCCAACTGGCTGCACGACACGTTGCATGAAGGCCAGGAGCTGGCAGTGCATGGGCCGGTCGGGCTGTTCAACGCCATCGATTACCCGAGCCCGAAGGTGCTGTACCTCAGCGGAGGTGTGGGTATTACGCCGGTGATGTCGATGGCGCGCTGGTTCTACGACACCAACGCCAATGTCGACATGACGTTTGTCCACAGCGCCCGCTCGCCCAAAGACATCATTTATCACCGCGAGCTGGAGCACATGGCATCGCGGATCGACAACTTCAGCCTGCACCTGATCTGCGAGAAGCATGGCCTGGGCGAGCCCTGGGCCGGGTATCGCGGCTACCTGAACCACAAGATGCTTGAGTTGATGGTGCCAGACTTCCTCGAGCGCGAAGTGTTCTGCTGCGGCCCCACACCGTACATGAGCGCGGTGAAACGCCTGCTGGAGGCGGCCGGTTTCGACATGACGCGCTACCACGAGGAGTCTTTCGGCGCCACGCCACCCGAAGCGCGGGCCGACGCCGTGGAGCAAGCTGAACAAGCTGCCGACGCGCCGGAAGTTGACCTGGCGGATCTGCACCAGGTGGAGTTCATCGCCTCGGGCAAAAGCATCCGCGTGGCGCCGGGCGAAACCGTGCACGCGGCCGCCGCCAAGCTTGGCCTGATGATCCCCAAGGCCTGCGGCATGGGTATCTGCGGTACGTGCAAGGTGATGAAGCTGGGCGGGGAAGTAGAGATGGAGCACAACGGCGGGATTACCGAGGAAGACGAGGCCGAAGGCTACATCCTGTCGTGCTGCAGCGTGCCGAAGGGTGATGTGCGTATCGAGTTCTGAGCGTAGATCGTTCCCACGCTCCGCGTGGGAATGCAGCCCGTGACGCTCCGCGTCACAAGATGCACAAGGTTCGAATCTTGCGTGCTTGGCGGGACGCGGAGCGTCCGGGGAGGCATTCCCACGCAGAGCGTGGGAACTAGGTTCACTGGGTTCTGAGCGTCGATCGTTCCCACGCTCCGCGTGGGAATGCAGCCCGTGACGCTCCGCGTCACAAGATGCACAAGGTTCAAGTCTTGCGTGTTTGCCAGGACGCGGAGCGTCCGGGGAGGCATTCCCACGCAGAGCGTGGGAACGAGGTTCACTGGGTTCTGAGCGTCGATCGTTCCCGCGCTCCGCGTGGGAATGCAGCCCTTGACGCTCCGCGTCACAAGGTGCACAAGGTTCAAGTCTTGCGTGTTTGCCGGGACGCGGAGCGTCCGGGGAGGCATTCCCACGCAGAGCGTGGGAACGAGGTTAATCGGCTTCTGAGCGTCGATCGTTCCCACGCTCCGCGTGGGAATGCAGCCCGTGACGCTCCGCGTCACAAGATGCACAAGGTTCGAATCTTGCGTGCTTGCCGGGACGCGGAGCGTCCGGGGAGGCATTCCCACGCAGAGCGTGGGAACGAGGTTCACTGGGTTCTGAGCGTCGATCGTTCCCACGCTCCGCGTGGGAATGCAGCCCGTGACGCTCCGCGTCACAAGATGCACAAGGTTCAAATCTTGCGTGCTTGGCGGGACGCGGAGCGTCCATGGAGGCATTCCCACGCAGAGCGTGGGAACGAGGTTAATCGGCTTCTGAGCGTAGATCGTTCCCATGCTCCGCGTGGGAATGCAGCCCGTGACGCTCCGCGTCACAAGGTGCATAGAACTTGATGTTCAGTGCCAGTGCTGGATGTCGATCAATCCTTGCATCCCTGAGTAGTCGCGAGCGCTGGAATACCGCCAGTGTTCTGCCTGATCCACATATCCTCGCTTCACCGGGTTGTGGTGGATGTAATCCAGCTTCTGGCGCATCACGGCGTCGCTATACACCAGCTCGGCATGTGAGCCTTCCTGCCACAGTTGATAAACCCGATCGGCTTTATGCGCACGTTTGCTGAAGCGCAGGCGCCGCAATACGCGCTCAGCGCCTTTACTCTGCAGGTCATCGATGATGGTACGGGCAGTGAAGGATTTGAATTGGCTGACGCACTTGCCCAAGTCAGGCGCTTGAGCGACGAAATGCAGGTGGTTTTCGAGGACGACGTAGGCGTAAAGGTTGAGCGCCTCATGGCGTTGTTGATATCGCCAGCAATCCAGGAGATGGCCGACGATGTAGTCGCGGGTAAACAGCGGTAGCCACTCCATGACGGTACAGGTCAGGAAATGCGGCTTCTCGGGTTCGGTGATGACATAGCGGCTTCTACCCATGGAATCATCCTTGGACAGGCGTGTGGCCCGGACGCGGAGCGTCCGTGGAGGCATTCCCACGCTGAGCGTGGGAATGGTCAGAAGGTTACTGGGCGTAGAGGTGGACTACGAAGTGCTGACCTGATGCTGTCAATTCATAGACTTTGTCATAGATCCTCAACGTCCTCGACGGCTCGCGGATGGTGTCGCCGATTTGGGCGGTCTTTCTGAACTCATCCCAGTCGATCACCGTGGTGCTGACACTGCCGTCGCTTTTGAGCATATTGCCGTTGCTTTGATATTCCATGATCAAACCTCTTCTGGATTTCCGTTTCCAGCCGATTGTCGGCGGGCGGTTGTGCCCGAAAGGTCGGCCGCTGCAGCGACCGTTTCCTTGCGGGTTCCAAGAGGCTAGCCAATGAAAACCCAGCGCGCTGCTGTCGGAAATACCAGATAACAGACTCGGCATTGCGCCAGTATTCGCCAAGCTCAGGCGTTCATCACTTCCCTGATATCCGCAGCCAGTTCTCTTACGCGTTCCTCTTCGGTATCCCACGCACACATAAAGCGCGCCCCACCTTTGCCGATGAAGGTGTAGAAGCGCCAGCCTTTTCCCGTCAGTGCGGCGATGGCGGGTTCCGAAAGCTGCAGGAACACGCCATTGGCCTGCACGGGGAACATCAGTTCGACGCCGGGAATATCGGCCACCAGGCTGCTCAGCAGTTGCGCGCAATGGTTGGCGTGGCGTGCGTGCTTGAGCCAGGCGTCGTTTTCCAGCAGGCCCACCCAGGGGGCGGACAAGAAGCGCATTTTCGAGGCCAACTGACCCGCCTGTTTGCAGCGGTAATCGAAGTCTTCGGCCAGCTTGTGGTTGAAGAACAGGATCGCTTCACCCACGGCCATGCCGTTCTTGGTGCCGCCAAAGCACAACACGTCCACCCCGGCTTTCCAGGTCAGGTCGGCCGGCGAGCAGCCGAGGAACGCACAGGCGTTGGCGAAGCGCGCGCCATCCATGTGCAGGTTCAGACCCAGTTCCTTGCAGGTGGCGCTGATGGCGCGGATTTCTTCGGGGGTGTACACGCTGCCGACTTCAGTGGCCTGGGTCAGGGTGACCACACGCGGTTTGGGGTAGTGGATGTCCTGTCGCTTGAGGGCGATCTCGCGGATCGATTCCGGGGTCAGCTTGCCGTTTTCGGTACGTGCGGTGAGCAGCTTGGAGCCGTTGGAGAAAAACTCCGGCGCGCCGCATTCATCGGTTTCGACGTGGGCGGTTTCCGAGCAAATCACGCTATGGTAGCTCTGGCACAAAGACGACAGCGCCAGCGAGTTGGCGGCGGTGCCGTTGAAGGCGAAGAACACTTCGCAGTCGGTTTCGAACAGGTTGCGGAAACCGTCGGCGGCGCGGTGGGTCCATTCATCATCGCCATAGGCGCGCTGGTGGCCGTGGTTGGCTTGTTCCATGGCGGCCCAGGCTTCCGGGCAGATGCCGGAATAGTTGTCACTGGCGAATTGTTGGCTCTTGTCGGTCATGGCCCGTTCCTGTGGTCGATGTTGGTGCGCACTGTAACCAAGATTGTTGGGCGCGCGCACGCTCTGTAAATGCAAAGTCATTGGGGATTTATGCACAGCGCTCACGCCTTGCCTGTCGGACCCGTCCGAGACGGCGCCCTGGACCTGCTCAAGTGGCTGGCGCTGCTGAGCATGGTGCTCGACCACCTGCGTTATGTCGGTTTGAGCCTGGATGGCCTGTATGTGCCGGGGCGTCTGGCGTTTCCGTGGTTTTGCCTGGCGATTGCGGCGAACCTGCATCGGGTCCGAAACGCGCCGGTAAGCGGTCAATGGCGCTACCTGGGGTGGTTGCTGCTGTTCAGTGTGATCAGCGAAGTGCCGTATCGCTTGTTTATCGAGGATGCCGATACGTTGAACGTGCTGCCCACCCTCGCACTGGGCCTGCTGGTTGCACGAGGATGGCAGCAGAAGACCACCATTGATCGAGGATTGGCGCTGATTGCCCTTGCCTTGGCGGCGGTGTTCTCCAGTCAGCTGATGTTCGGTTTTTTTGGCGTATTGCTGCCGCTGGCGATGTTGCTGGTGTTTCGCCTGCCCTGGTATTTCAGTGTGTTGCCAGGATTGGTCTGCGTGGCCGCCAATCAATGGCAGATCCTGCTCAATAGCGGCACAGCGGTGGCGCTGTTGGGGTTGGTCGCGTGCCTGATTGCGCCACGGGCGGGCTTAGTCTTATTGCGACATGCCCACCGCACCTCGCCGCCAGCAATGCGCCGCTGGGCCTACGCCCTGTATCCCATGCACTTCCTCCTGCTGCTGCTCCTGCGCCACATCATTGCCTAACCCCCTCCCACATTTATTCCGTGTTGTTTGAACAATGTCGTAAACGCACCTTTGCGTGGCGTGCGCAGGCATTTGACCTGTCTGCACCAGCCCTACCATCGCATCAAAGGGCCCTGCGAGGGCCTTAACAAGACGAAAGGCTGGGAGAGACGCGATGTTCAGCAAACAAGACCAGATCCAGGGATATGACGACGCACTGCTGGCGGCGATGAATGCCGAGGAGCAGCGCCAGGAAGATCATATCGAGCTGATCGCGTCAGAGAACTACACCAGCAAGCGTGTGATGCAAGCACAAGGCAGCGGCCTCACCAACAAGTACGCCGAAGGCTACCCAGGCAAGCGCTACTACGGCGGCTGCGAGCATGTGGATAAAGTCGAGGCCCTGGCCATCGAACGCGCCAAGCAACTGTTCGGCGCCGATTACGCCAACGTACAGCCGCACTCCGGTTCGTCCGCCAACAGCGCCGTGTACCTGGCGCTGATCAATGCCGGCGACACCATCCTCGGCATGAGCCTGGCCCACGGCGGTCACTTGACCCACGGCGCCAAGGTGTCGTCCTCGGGCAAGCTGTACAACGCGGTGCAGTACGGCATCAATACCGACACCGGCCTGATCGACTACGACGAAGTCGAGCGCCTGGCGGTGGAACACAAGCCGAAGATGGTGGTGGCCGGTTTCTCCGCCTACTCCAAGACCCTGGATTTCCCACGCTTCCGTCAGATCGCCGACAAGGTGGGCGCGCTGCTGTTCGTCGACATGGCCCACGTCGCCGGCCTGGTCGCCGCCGGGTTGTACCCGAACCCGCTGCCGTACGCCGATGTGGTCACCACCACCACCCACAAGACCCTGCGCGGTCCGCGTGGCGGCCTGATCCTGGCCAAGGCCAACGAAGAGATCGAGAAGAAACTCAACGCCGCCGTCTTCCCCGGTGCCCAGGGCGGCCCGCTGATGCACGTCATCGCCGGCAAAGCCGTGTGCTTCAAGGAAGCGCTGGAGCCCGGCTTCAAGGCCTATCAGCAGCAAGTGATCGACAACGCCCAGGCCATGGCCAGCGTGTTTATCAAGCGCGGCTACGATGTAGTGTCCGGCGGCACCGACAACCACCTGTTCCTAGTCAGCCTGATCCGTCAGGGCCTGACCGGCAAAGAGGCGGATGCCGCTCTCGGTCGCGCCCACATCACCGTCAACAAGAACGCGGTGCCGAATGACCCGCAGTCGCCGTTCGTGACCTCGGGCCTGCGCATCGGCACCCCGGCGGTGACCACGCGTGGTTTCAAAGTGCCGCAGTGCATCGAGCTGGCCGGCTGGATCTGCGACATCCTCGACAACCTCGGCGACGCCGATGTCGAGGCCAACGTGGCCAAGCACGTGTCTGCCCTGTGCGCTGATTTCCCGGTTTATCGCTGAGCGCGGTTTTGGAGTAATGACTATGCAACGCTACTCGGGCTTCGGCCTCTTCAAGCACTCACTCAGCCACCACGAAAACTGGCAGAAGATGTGGCGCACGCCGACCCCGAAAAAGGTCTACGACGTGGTCATCGTCGGCGGCGGCGGGCATGGTCTGGCGACTGCCTACTACCTGGCCAAAGAGCACGGCATCACCAACGTGGCCGTGGTCGAAAAAGGCTGGCTGGGCGGCGGTAACACCGCGCGCAACACCACCATCGTGCGTTCCAACTACCTGTGGGACGAGTCGGCGCACCTGTACGAACACGCGATGAAATTGTGGGAAGGCCTGTCCCAGGACCTGAACTACAACGTGATGTTCTCCCAGCGTGGCGTCTACAACCTGTGCCACACCCTGCAGGACATCCGTGACTCCGAGCGTCGCGTCAGCGCCAACCGTCTCAACGGTGTGGACGGCGAACTGCTCAACGCCAAGCAGGTTGCGGACGAAATTCCGTACCTGGATTGCTCGAAAAATACCCGCTACCCGGTGCTCGGCGCCACCGTGCAAAGGCGCGGCGGCGTGGCCCGCCACGATGCCGTGGCCTGGGGCTTTGCCCGCGCCGCCGACGCACTTGGCGTGGACTTGATCCAGCAGACCGAAGTGATCGGCTTCCGTAAGGAAAATGGCGTGTGCATCGGTGTGGAAACCAACAAGGGCTTTATCGGCGCCAAGCGCGTCGGTGTAGTGACTGCCGGTAACTCCGGTCACATGGCTTCGCTCGCCGGTTTCCGCCTGCCGATCGAATCCCACCCGCTGCAAGCACTGGTGTCGGAGCCGATCAAGCCGATTATCGACAGTGTGATCATGTCCAACGCCGTGCACGGTTACATCAGCCAGTCCGACAAGGGCGACCTGGTGATCGGCGCCGGTATCGACGGCTACAACGGCTACGGCCAGCGTGGTTCGTACCCGGTGATCGAGCACACCATCCAGGCCATCGTCGAGATGTTCCCGGTGCTGTCGCGCGTGCGCATGAACCGCCAGTGGGGCGGCATCGTCGACACCACGCCGGATGCGTGCCCGATCATCTCCAAGACCCCGGTACCGAACATGTTCTTCAACTGCGGTTGGGGCACCGGTGGCTTCAAGGCCACGCCGGGCTCAGGCAACGTATTTGCCGCGAGCCTCGCCAAGGGTGAAATGCACCCGTTGGCCGCACCTTTCTCCATCGACCGTTTCCACAACGGTGCGTTGATCGACGAACACGGCGCCGCGGCCGTCGCCCACTAACAGGAGAAACTCCCTATGTTGCATATCTTCTGTCCTCACTGTGGCGAACTGCGCTCCGAAGAGGAATTCCATGCATCCGGCCAAGCGCACATCCCGCGCCCGCTGGACCCGAATGCCTGCACCGACGCAGAGTGGGGCGACTACATGTTCTTCCGCGACAACCCCCGTGGCCTGCACCACGAACTGTGGATTCACGCCGCCGGTTGCCGCCAGTACTTCAACGCGACCCGCGACACCGTGACCTACGAAATTCTTGAAACCTACAAGATCGGTGAGAAGCCTCAGTTCACCGCCAAGGCCTCTGGAGAGAAGGTATGAGCCAGATCAATCGCCTGTCCAACGGTGGCCGGATCGACCGTAATAAAGTCCTGACCTTCAGCTTCAACGGCCAGAGCTACAAAGGCTTCGAGGGCGACACCCTGGCCGCTGCTTTACTGGCCAACGGCGTCGATATCATCGGCCGCAGCTTCAAATATTCGCGCCCGCGGGGCATCTACGCCGCCGGCGCCGAAGAGCCGAACGCCGTGCTGCAGATCGGCGCTACCGAGGCCACGCAAATCCCTAACGTGCGCGCTACGCAACAGGCGCTGTACCAAGGGTTGGTTGCCACCAGCACCAACGGCTGGCCGAGCGTCAACAACGACATGATGGGCATCCTCGGCAAGGTCGGCGGCAAGCTGATGCCACCGGGCTTCTACTACAAAACCTTCATGTACCCGCAATCGTTCTGGATGACCTACGAGAAGTACATCCGCAAGGCTGCCGGCCTTGGTCGCTCGCCGACCGAGAACGATCCGGACACCTACGACAACTTCAACCGACACTGCGACGTGCTGGTGGTCGGCGCCGGCCCTGCGGGTCTCGCCGCCGCACTGGCCGCCGCGCGCAGCGGTGCCCGCGTGATCCTGGCCGATGAGCAGGAAGAGTTCGGTGGTTCGCTGCTCGATTCGCGCGAAAGCCTGGACGGCAAACCGGCCACTGAATGGGTGGCCAGCGTTATCGCCGAATTGAAAGCCCTGCCGGACGTGGTGCTGCTGCCCCGCGCCACCGTCAACGGCTACCACGACCATAACTTCCTGACCATTCACGAGCGCCTGACCGACCATCTCGGTGACCGCGCGCCCATCGGCGTGGTGCGTCAGCGTATCCACCGTGTACGTGCCAAGCGCGTGGTGCTGGCCACCGGTGCGTGCGAGCGTCCGCTGGTGTACGGCAACAACGACGTGCCGGGCAACATGCTCGCTGGTGCGGTTTCCACCTACGTGCGCCGCTACGGTGTGGCGCCAGGTAAAAAACTGGTGCTGTCGACCAACAACGACCACGCCTACCGCGTTGCATTGGACTGGCTGGATGCGGGCCTGCAAGTGGTGGCGGTCGCTGATGTGCGCCACAACCCACGCGGCGCGCTGGTGGAGGAAGCCCGCGCCAAAGGTATTCGCATCCTCACCGGCAGCGCTGTGGTCGAAGCCCGTGGCACCAAGCGCGTGACCGCTGCGCGTGTCGCCGCGATTGACGTCAAGGCGCATAAAGTCACCAGCCCCGGCGAGTGGCTGGACTGCGACCTGGTGGCCAGCTCCGGCGGCTACAGCCCGGTGGTTCACCTGGCCTCGCACCTGGGCGGCAAGCCGACCTGGCGTGAAGACATTCTCGGTTTTGTACCGGGCGAAGCGCCGCAAAAACGCGTGTGCGTCGGTGGTATCAACGGCGTCTACGGCCTCGGCGATTCCCTGGCCGATGGTTTTGAAGGCGGCGTGCGCGCCGCCAGCGAAGCCGGTTTTGCCCCGGTGGAAGGCACCCTGCCAAAGGCCTTGAGCCGTCTGGAAGAGCCAACACTGGCCGTTTACCAAGTGCCGCACGACAAGCCGACCGCACGGGCGCCGAAGCAATTCGTCGACCTGCAGAACGACGTCACCGCTGCCGCCATCGAACTGGCCACCCGCGAAGGCTTCGAGTCGGTCGAGCACGTCAAGCGCTACACCGCGCTGGGCTTCGGCACCGACCAGGGCAAGCTGGGTAACGTCAACGGCCTGGCGATTGCCGCGCGCTCGCTGAATGTGACCATCCCGCAGATGGGCACCACCATGTTCCGTCCCAACTACACGCCGGTCACCTTCGGCGCCGTAGCGGGCCGGCACTGTGGGCATATCTTCGAACCGGTGCGCTACACCGCGCTGCACGCCTGGCACGTGAAGAACGGCGCCGAGTTTGAAGACGTCGGCCAGTGGAAACGCCCGTGGTACTTCCCACGCAACGGTGAAGGCCTGCACGCTGCGGTGAAACGCGAATGCCTGGCCGTGCGCGACAGCGTCGGCCTGCTGGATGCGTCCACCCTCGGCAAGATCGACATTCAAGGCCCGGATGCCCGTGAGTTCCTCAACCGCATCTACACCAACGCCTGGACCAAGCTTGACGTGGGCAAGGCGCGCTACGGCCTGATGTGCAAGGAAGACGGCATGGTCTTCGACGACGGTGTGACCGCGTGCCTGGCTGACAACCACTTCCTGATGACCACCACCACCGGCGGCGCTGCCCGCGTACTGCAGTGGCTGGAAATCTACCAACAGACCGAATGGCCGGACCTCAAGGTGTACTTCACCTCGGTCACTGACCATTGGGCAACCATGACCCTGTCCGGCCCCAACAGCCGCAAGCTGCTGGCGGAAGTCACCGACATCGACCTGGACAAGGACGGCTTCCCGTTCATGACCTGGAAAGAAGGGTTGGTGGGCGGTGTACCGGCGCGGGTGTTCCGTATCTCGTTTACCGGTGAGTTGTCGTATGAGGTCAACGTGCAGGCCGACTACGCCATGGGCGTACTGGAACAGATCGTCGCCGCTGGCAAGAAGTACAACCTGACCCCTTACGGCACCGAGACCATGCACGTACTGCGGGCCGAGAAGGGCTTCATCATCGTCGGCCAGGACACCGACGGCTCGATGACCCCGGACGACCTGAACATGGGCTGGTGCGTAGGCCGTACCAAGCCGTTCTCGTGGATCGGCTGGCGCGGCATGAACCGTGAAGACTGCGTGCGTGAAGAGCGCAAGCAACTGGTGGGCCTCAAGCCGATCGACCCGAATGTGTGGCTGCCGGAAGGCGCGCAACTGGTGCTCGATCCGAAGCAGACGATCCCGATGAAGATGGTCGGTCACGTCACCTCAAGTTATGCGCACAACTCCCTGGGTTATTCGTTTGCCATGGGCGTGGTGAAAGGCGGCTTGAAGCGCATCGGCGAACGGGTGTTCTCGCCTCAGGCCGATGGCAGCGTGATCGAAGCGGAGATTGTGTCTTCGGTGTTCTTTGACCCGAAAGGCGATCGCCAGAACATTTGACACCTGATCGTTCCCACGCTCCGCGTGGGAATGCATCCCGGGACGCTCTGCGTCCCAAGAGCGGACGCAGAGCGTCCAAAGCGGCATTCCCACGCAGAGCCTGGGAACGATCAATTTAAGACACAGGTGCTTTATGACAGCAGCCAATGTTTACCAACAACGCCCCACCTCCGGCGCCAAGGCCGAGTCGTCGCTGCACCATGCCGACCTCGCCAGCCTGGTCGGCAAGGGTCGCAAGAACGCCGGCGTGACCGTGCGTGAAAAGAAACTGCTCGGCCATCTCACGATCCGTGGTGACGGCCATGACGCGGCCTTTGCCGCCGGCGTGCACAAGGCTCTGGGCATCGAATTGCCGGGCGCCCTGCAGGTGATCGTCAAAGGCGAAACCAGCCTGCAATGGCTCGGCCCGGATGAATGGTTGCTGATCGTGCCGAGCGGTGAAGAGTTCGCCGCCGAGCAGAACCTGCGTGCCGCTCTGGCTGATTTGCATATCCAGATCGTCAATGTCAGCGGCGGCCAGCAGATCCTTGAACTGAGCGGCCCGAACGTACGCGACGTGCTGATGAAGTCCACCAGCTACGACGTCCACCCCAACAACTTCCCGGTGGGCAAGGCGGTGGGCACGGTGTTCGCCAAGTCCCAACTGGTGATCCGCCATACCGCTGAAGACACCTGGGAACTGGTGATTCGTCGCAGTTTTTCGGATTACTGGTGGTTGTGGTTGCAGGATGCCTCGGCCGAGTTCGGTCTGAGCGTCGTCGCATGATCGTTCCCACGCTCCGCGTGGGAATGCCGCCATGGACGCTCTGCGTCCGCTTTTGGGACGTGGAACGTCCCGGTATGCATTCCCACGCAGAGCGTGGGAACGATCAGCCTGAGGAGTGACTCATGAGCCGCGCACCCGATACATGGATTTTGACCGCCGACTGCCCCAGCGTGCTCGGCACGGTGGACGCGGTCACCCGCTACCTGTTCGAGCAGGGCTGCTACGTCACCGAGCACCATTCGTTCGATGACCGCCTCTCGGGCCGGTTTTTCATTCGCGTTGAATTCCGTCAGCCCGGCGATTTCGACGAGCAGGCTTTCCGCGATGGCCTGGCCACGCGCGGTAAAGCCTTTGGCATGATCTTCGAGCTGACGGCACCGAACTACCGGCCAAAAGTGGTGATCATGGTCTCCAAGGCCGATCACTGCCTCAACGACCTGCTGTACCGCCAGCGCATCGGCCAACTGTCGATGGACGTGGTGGCGGTGGTGTCCAACCACCCCGATCTCAAGCCGTTGGCCGACTGGCATCAGATTCCCTACTACCATTTCCCCCTCGACCCCAACGACAAACCGTCCCAGGAGCGTCAGGTGTGGCAAGTGGTGGAAGACACCGGCGCTGAACTGGTGATTCTTGCGCGTTATATGCAAGTGCTGTCGCCGGAGCTGTGCCGCAAGCTCGATGGCAAGGCCATCAACATTCACCACTCGTTGTTGCCGGGGTTCAAGGGTGCCAAGCCGTATCACCAGGCGTACAACAAGGGCGTCAAACTGGTGGGCGCCACGGCGCATTACATCAACAACGACCTGGACGAAGGCCCGATCATCGCCCAGGGCGTGGAGGTGGTGGATCACAGCCACTATCCCGAGGACTTGATTGCCAAGGGGCGCGATATTGAAGGGCTGACACTGGCCCGGGCCGTTGGGTATCACATCGAAAAACGTGTGTTCTTGAACGCTAACAGGACGGTCGTTCTTTAGTGGCAAGTTGCAAGCTTCAAGCCGCAGGAAAAAGCGGCACTGCACACTTCTTGCGGCGGGTAGCTTGCCGCTTGAAGCTCGCTCCACTCTCTCAACAACGATAAATATAGAGGTGACTGACATGTCTGGTAATCGTGGTGTCGTGTATCTCGGCAACGGCAAGGTCGAAGTACAGAAAATCGACTATCCCAAAATGCAGGACCCCCGTGGCAGGAAGATTGAGCACGGCGTCATCCTGCGCGTGGTCTCCACCAACATCTGCGGCTCCGACCAACACATGGTGCGCGGCCGCACCACTGCCCAGACCGGCCTGGTGCTCGGTCACGAGATCACCGGTGAAGTGATCGAGAAGGGCAGCGACGTCGAAAACCTGAAGATCGGCGACCTGGTTTCCGTCCCCTTTAACGTCGCCTGCGGCCGCTGCCGTTCGTGCAAAGAGCAACACACCGGGGTGTGCCTCACCGTTAACCCGGCCCGTGCCGGTGGCGCCTACGGCTATGTCGACATGGGCGACTGGACCGGCGGCCAGGCCGAATACGTGCTGGTGCCGTATGCCGACTTCAACCTGCTCAAACTGCCGGATCGCGACAAGGCCATGGAGAAAATCCGTGACCTGACCTGCCTTTCCGACATTCTGCCGACGGGCTACCACGGCGCCGTCACGGCTGGTGTTGGCCCTGGCAGCACCGTCTATATCGCCGGTGCCGGCCCGGTCGGCCTGGCCGCTGCTGCCTCTGCGCGGCTGTTGGGCGCGGCGGTGGTGATCATCGGCGATGTGAACTCCATCCGCCTGGCCCACGCCAAGGCCCAGGGTTTTGAAATCGTCGACCTGTCCACCGATACGCCGTTGCATGAACAGATCGCCGCGCTGCTCGGCGAGCCGGAAGTGGACTGCGCCGTCGACTGCGTGGGTTTTGAAGCACGCGGCCACGGCCATGACGGCGTCAAGGCCGAAGCCCCGGCCACGGTGCTCAACTCACTAATGGGCGTGGTGCGCGTGGCCGGCAAAATCGGTATCCCTGGCCTGTACGTCACCGAAGATCCAGGTGCCGTGGATGCCGCCGCGAAAATGGGCAGCCTGAGCATTCGTTTCGGCCTGGGCTGGGCCAAGTCTCACAGCTTCCACACCGGCCAGACCCCGGTGATGAAGTACAACCGCCAACTGATGCAGGCGATCATGTGGGACCGCATCAACATCGCCGAAATCGTCGGCGTGCAGGTGATCAGCCTGGACGACGCGCCACGTGGGTACGGCGAGTTCGATGCGGGCGTGCCGAAGAAGTTTGTGATTGATCCGCACAAGTTGTTCAGCGCGGCGTAAGGCCCAATCACACGAAGACCCGAATGTGGGAGGGGGCAAGCCTCTCCCACATCGGGTTGTGGTATTTGGGATATCAGCGGTTGGCCAGGGCGCCCTGATAGACGGTGGGGCCGGTGGGTTGCTTGCTCACCGAACCGCCTTTGGTCTCCGAACTCACCATCAACTCCACCGGTTTGCTGATGGACGCTTGCTGACGTGGGTTCAGGCCAATGATGCCTTTGCCGTCCTCCGGCAACAGGCCCAGGGAGATCGGGGTGCCGTCTTTGGGGATCGCCCACAGTTCCAGGCTCTTATCCGGCTCCGCCGCGGCGGCGGCGATGGGTTGCACTTCGAGGTAATCCTTGTGCGCCATGATCTGCGCGGCCGGCTGCTGGGTGGTGGTCACCAGGGTGGCGGCGGATTTGACGCTGTCGTGGGTGTAGATCGCGCCGCCGATGCCGGCAACCACCACGACACAGGCGCCGACGAACAGGCGAGGGCGGCTCCAGAATGCAGGCTTGTGCTCAATCACTGGGGGTTGGATCGCAGTCATAAGTCTCTTCCTGACAAATTTTGTAGTCAGTTCATGGACCCGCTTTGGCTGGATCGGTTCCTCCCAGGGCTTGGAACAACCGACCGGTTACCCAGTCCAACGCCTGCTTTTGCCCTTATATCCCGAGGTTGGTCCAATGAAGATTTCACGCGGTTTCGCCCTTTCCTGCCTGATGACGCTGGCTGCCGGGCCCGCATTCGCTGCGGGCTTCAGCCTGGGCGACGCGGCCAATGCGATTTCCGGTATGCAGGGTGGCAACAACAAAGCCGCCGCTGCCGCACCGTCGTCCGAGACGGCCGACCTGCTGAGCGCGTTGACCTCGCAACTGAACGTCACGCCGGAGCAAGCCATCGGCGGCACCGGCGCCATGCTTGGCCTGGCGCGCAACCAGTTGAGCGGCAAAGACTACTCACAGTTGGGCCAGAGCGTGCCCGGGCTTGACCAGTTGTCGGGCAACAATGCTCTGGGCAGCCTCGGAGCCTTGAGCGGGATGCTTGGCCAGACCGGCGGCAGCAAGACCAGCGGCCTCGACGGCCTGCTGGGTAACGTGAAGAACACCAACGACCTCAACACCGCGTTCAGCGCCCTGGGCATGGACAGCGGCATGGTCGGCCAGTTTGCCCCGGTGATCCTGCAGTTCCTGGGCAGCCAGGGCGCCAACAGCTCGGTGCTGGGCAAACTGGCTCAGGCCTGGGGTACCGGCAGCTGATTACCCCTGCGCGCGCAGGTGTTCGATGCGCGCGTCTTTCTCTTCCCAGAGCTGGTTGACCCAGCTCTGTACGGTCTGGCGAAACACCGGATCGTTCTCGTAATCTCCCTGCCACAACGCCGGGTCCAGCTCGCGGGTCTGGATATCGATGATCACCTTCGGCACCGCGCCGCTGATCAAGTCCCAGAACCCCGGAGTGTGCTGCGACGGGTAGACCACGGTGACGTCGAGAACCGCATCCAGCTGTTCACCCATCGCCGCCAGCACAAACGCCACACCGCCCGCCTTGGGCTTGAGCAACCGCTTGAACGGTGACGCCTGCTGCGCGTGTTTGGCCTGGCTGAAGCGCGTGCCTTCCAGGTAATTGACCACCGTTACCGGCTGGCGCTTGAACAGCTCACAGGCCTGTTTGGTGATCTTCAAGTCCTGGCCCGCCAGCTCCGGGTGCCTGGCCAGGAACGCCTTGGTGTAGCGCTTCATGAACGGGTAATCCAGCGCCCACCAGGCCAGCCCCAGGAAGGGCACCCAGATCAGCTCTTTTTTCAGGAAGAACTTGAAGAACGGCGTACGCCGGTTGAGGGCCTGGACCAGCGCCGGGATGTCCACCCAGGACTGGTGGTTGCCGATGACCAGGTACGACGTGTCGCTGCGCAAATCCTCCCCGCCACGAATGTCCCACTGCGTTGGAATGCACAGGGCGAAGATCAGCTTGTCGATCTCGGCCCAGGTCTCGGCGATCCACATCACCGCCCAGGACATGTAGTCCCGATAACGACCGGGCGCCACCAGCTTGAGCAGGGCAAACACCATCAGCGGCCCGATCAGGACCAGCGTATTGAGTAACAGCAGCAATGTAACCAGACAGCCGATGAGCAGGCGGCGCATAAGCAACTCTTGGCAGGGTGTGGGCGGGCCATGATAAGCAGCTTGAGTCTAGAGGCCAAATCACAAAACGCCGGGGGATCTAACTAAGTAGCGCTTATGCGGTCTAGAATCCGCCTACTTCTTTTCCAAGGAATCACTTCGTGAAACTGCTCCTTGCCTCCCTCGCCCTGGTTGCCCTGCCGGTCATGGCCGCCGAACCGACCCTTTACGGTCGCTACGAATACATCCAGTTGCCGGAGATCGGCGAAACCTTCAAGGCCAAGATGGACACCGGCGCGCTGACCGCCTCGCTGTCGGCCCGTGACATCCAGACCTTTACCCGCGATGGCGACGACTGGGTGCGCTTCCGCCTCGGCGGCACGGGCGCATCCGACAAGGTCTACGAACACAAAGTCTCGCGCATCAGCAAGATCAAGAGCCGTGCCGACGAAGATGACGACAAGGACGAAGCCACCGTGGCCAAACGCCCGGTCATCGACCTGGAAATGTGCCTGGGCAACGTCAAGCGCACCGTCGAGGTCAACCTCACCGACCGCAGCAGTTTCAATTACCCGCTGCTGATCGGTGCCAAGGCCCTGCGTGAGTTCGGCGCTGCGGTAAATCCGGCCCGTCGGTACACTGCTGACAAACCGGACTGCTGACGGACTGCCATGCCCCACATCCTGATTGTCGAAGACGAAGCCGCGATTGCCGACACGTTGATATTCGCCCTGCAAGGCGAGGGCTTCGGCACTACTTGGCTGAGCCTGGGCCAGGCGGCGCTGGAGCATCAACGCAAGACGCCGGCCGACCTGATCATTCTCGACATCGGTCTGCCGGATATCAGTGGCTTTGAGACCTGCAAGCAGTTGCGCCGTTTCAGCGAAGTGCCTGTCATGTTCCTCAGTGCCCGCGACGGCGAGATCGACCGGGTGGTGGGGCTGGAGATCGGCGCCGACGATTACGTGGTCAAGCCGTTCAGCCCAAGGGAAGTGGCGGCGCGGGTCAAGGCGATCCTCAAGCGCGTCGGCCCCGGCGTGGCGCCGGCGTTGTTCCAGGTGGACCTGGAGCGCATGCAGATCGCCTATCGCGGTCAGCCCTTGAGCCTGACGCGCCATGAATTTCGTCTGCTGCAGAGCCTGCTGGAACAACCTGAGCGGGTGTTCAGCCGCGAACAGCTGCTGGACGCCGTGGGCGTGCCCGCCGATGCCGGCTACGAGCGCAACATCGACAGCCATATCAAAAGCCTGCGCAGCAAACTGCGCGGCGTTGCCGCCGAAGCCGAACCGATCCAGACCCATCGCGGCCTCGGCTACAGCTACAGTCCGAGCCACGGCTGATGCGCCTGGGGCTGCGGATTTTCCTGGTGTACGCGCTGTTTATCGGCCTGACCGGCTATTTCGTGCTCAGCACCGTAATGAAGGAAATCCGCCCCGGCGTGCGCCAGTCCACCGAAGAAACCCTGGTGGACACTGCCAACCTGTTGGCCGAGATCCTGCGCGATGATGTGAAAAATGGCACCCTCGGCCAAAGCCACTGGCCCGAATTGCTCAAGGCCTACGGCAACCGCCAGCCGGGCGCGACCATTTGGGGGTTGCCGAAAAACCAGGTCAACCACCGTATCTACGTGACCGACGCCAACGGCACCGTGCTGCTCGATTCCAGCGGCGTGGCGGTGGGCCAGGACTATTCGAAATGGAACGACGTTTACCTGACCCTGCGTGGCGAATACGGCGCGCGCTCCACCCGCAGCAACCCGGAGGACGCCACCTCGTCGGTGATGCACGTGGGCGCGCCGATCCGCGATAACGGCCAGATCATCGGCGTGGTCACCGTGGCCAAGCCGAACAGCTCGTTGCAGCCTTACGTCGACCGCACCGAGCGGCGCCTGCTGTGGTACGGCGCCGGCCTGGTGACCCTTGGTTTGCTGTTGGGCGCCTTGTTGTCGTGGTGGTTAAGCGTTGCGTTAAGACGACTGACCGCCTATGCCGAAGCGGTCAGCGAGGGCCGGCGGGCCGAGTTGCCGCATTACCGCGGCGGCGAGTTGAAGCAGTTATCCACCGCGGTGGAGCACATGCGCACGCAGTTGGAGGGCAAGGCCTACGTCGAACATTATGTGCACACCCTGACCCACGAGCTGAAAAGCCCGCTGGCGGCCATTCGCGGCGCGGCGGAGCTGTTGCAGGGCGATATGAGCCGTGAGCAGCAGCAGCGCTTTGTCGGCAATATCGACAGCGAAAGCGCGCGCTTGCAACAGTTGATCGAACGCCTGCTCAACCTGGCGCAGGTGGAGCAGCGCCAGGGATTGGAAGAACAAGTGAGTATCCCGCTGGCGGCCCTGGTAGACGATGTGCTCAATGCCCAATGTGCGCGCATCGAAGGCGCCGGGTTACACGTCGAACAAGCGATTGCGGCGGATGTGAAAGTGTTTGGCGAACCCTTCCTGTTGCGTCAGGCGTTGGGCAATCTGCTGGACAACGCCCTGGATTTCACCCCGTCGGGTGGCACGTTGCGCTTCAGTGCGAGCAGCCGGCACAACGATGTGCAGGTGAGCCTGTTCAACCAGGCCGCGCCGATTCCCGACTATGCCTTGCCCCGCTTGAGTGAGCGGTTCTATTCATTGCCGCGTCCGGTCAGTGGGCGCAAGAGCACGGGCCTGGGTTTGAACTTCGTCGAGGAGGTGATGAAGCTGCACGGTGGCGCCCTGCAGATCGGCAACACGTCGGGCGGCGTGCAGGTGGTGCTGCATCTCCACACAGTCTCCACAATGCCCACATAAAACACCCACGCACGCGGCTCACGCTCTGCCCATCAAAACAGGGAGAGCCCCATGAACCGCAGCCTGCTTTTCAAACTTGGCGCCATTGCGCTACTGATCCTGCTGTTGCTGATTCCGTTGTTGATGATCAACGGCATCATCAGTGACCGCCAGCAACTGCGCGACGGTGTCGTGATGGACATCGCC
Source organism: Pseudomonas sp. lyk4-R2A-8 (assembly GCF_030209095.1). Taxonomy (NCBI): domain Bacteria; kingdom Pseudomonadati; phylum Pseudomonadota; class Gammaproteobacteria; order Pseudomonadales; family Pseudomonadaceae; genus Pseudomonas; species Pseudomonas sp. lyk4-R2A-8. The sequence continues at coordinate 102,501 of NZ_JARVSS010000005.1, read as the reverse complement.
CGCAGCTCCAGCTACGCCCAGCGCCTGACCGGGCCGGTGATGGTGGTGCCGTATCGCAAGACCGTGCGTGAGTGGAAGCTCAACGAGAAGCTCAACAAGCGCTACGAGGAAACCCGTGAAGAGCGTGGCCGCTTGTATTTCCTGCCGGACCGTTTTGAACTCGATGGCAAGGTGCAGACCGAGTTGCGCGCGCGGGGTATTTACCAGGCGCGGCTGTTCCATGCCGACACCCGTATCAGCGGGCGTTTTGAGCTGCCTGCGCAGTTGGGCATCACCGAACACTTTGAGGATTACCGTTTTGAGCCGGCTTTTCTGGCGGTGGGTATCAGCGATATTCGCGGCATCGAAAATGCGCTGAAGCTGGAGCTGGGCAGCCAGCGCCTGGAATTCGAACCAGGCTCACAAGTGGACTGGCTGGGGGAGGGCGTGCATGTGGCGCTACCGGAACAGGACAGCAAAAAGCCGGCGATGGTGGACTTCGCCTTCGACCTGCGCCTGCAAGGCACCGAACAACTGCAAGTGGTGCCGGTGGGCAAGACCAGTCAGGTTTCCCTCGCGTCCAACTGGCCGCACCCCAGCTTTATCGGCAACTTCCTGCCGACCCAGCGTGACATCACCGACAAAGGCTTCACCGCCAGCTGGCAAACCTCGTTCTTCTCCACCAACCTCGAACAGGCCCTGCAAGCCTGCCTGGATCGCCAGGGCTGTGAGGACTTCAACAACCGCAGCTTCGGCGTGAACTTCATCGATCCGGTGGACCAGTACCTCAAGAGCGACCGTGCGATCAAATATGCGCTGCTGTTCATCGCCCTGACCTTTGCCGGCTTCTTCCTGTTCGAAGTGCTCAAGAGCCTGGCGGTGCACCCGATTCAATATGCCTTGGTGGGCGTGGCGCTGGCGTTCTTTTATCTGCTGCTGTTGTCGCTGTCCGAGCACCTGGGGTTTGCCCTGGCGTACCTGATTTCCGCAAGCGCATGCGTGATGTTGATCGGTTTCTATGTGTGCCATGTGCTGCGCAGTGTCGCCCATGGCCTGGGGTTCTCAGCGGGGCTCGCGGCGTTGTATGGCTTGTTGTATGGGCTGCTGAGTGCGGAGGATTACGCACTGCTGATGGGCTCGCTGCTGCTGTTCGGCCTGCTCGGGACGGTGATGGTGCTGACGCGCAACCTGGACTGGTACGGCGTGGGCAAGCGCAAGGCGACCGAGCCGCTGCAGTTTGATCTGGAGGCGGTGCAATGATCGGCTTGCGCGAGGATCGACAAGTAGGGGCGCAGTTAGCCACAAGGATCGCCACATTCCTTGCTGTCACCACCGTCCAAGGTGGGGGTGGGCTTGCCCGCGATAGCGGTGGTTCACAAACAGATGTACTGAATGACATACCGCAGTCGCGGGCAAGCCCGCTCCCACATTGGGTCGGTGTGCAGGTCAGGCCGGTGGTTGGGTCTGCTGCATCGAAGGCCGCTGGCTGACGTCGGCGTACCAGGCGGCAAGCTGCGGGTTGTCCACGCGCCATTGCATATCCGGATGGCGAAAATCCAGATAGCCCAAGGCACAGGCCACGCTGATCGCGGCGACGTCGAAATGGCTGGCCAGTTCGGCGATGGCATTCTGTTCCAGCTCGGCGAGGGTGCGGCGGATTTTGTTGCGCTGTTCGTCGAGCCACTGATCCCAGTGTTTCTCCACCGGGCGCAGGGCGGTTTCATAGCGCACCAGCACGGCGGCATCCAGGATGCCGTCGGCCATCGAGGCCAGGGTCAGGCGACGCCAGCGCGCCGAGCCGTCGCGGGGGATCAGCGAGTTGCCGACGTGCTGGTGGTCGAAGTAATCGAGGATCACCCGGCTGTCGTGCAGCACGCTGCCATCGGCCAGGCGCAGGGCCGGGATCTTGCCCACGGGATTGCCGTCGACCAACTGCGCATCGGGGTTGACCGGCGTCGGCATGCAGGCGTGCAGGGCCACGCGGTCCTGCTGGCCGGTTTCGAGCAGCAGCACGCGGACTTTGCGTACGAACGGCGATGCAGGGTTGTGGAACAAGGTCATGTTGGGCGTGGACATGGGCATTCCTCTGGATTGACTGTGGCTAGCCTAGAGGGTCGCGCGGTGGCTGGCGAGGGGCAGGTTGAGGGCTCATCGGGGGCAAGCCCCCTCCCACACTTTGAATGTGTTCACAAATCAAAAATGTGGGAGGGGGCTTGCCCCCGATGAGGCCCTCAGCCACGACGCTTGAACAACCCCCAACTACCAATGGCCGCCGGTATGCCCAACCCCACCCAGCTCAACGAATCCCATAGCCCATCCCCCAGCAACGCCGCAAACAACCCCGCGGCGCTGAGCACGCCAATCCCCAGCGGAATGCCAAATACCTTCCAGAAACTCGACTGGCGTGGCCTCATGCCTTGCCCGCCCTGCGCTTGGCGATCCACAAGTAGATCCCGCTGATCAGCACGACGATGGTCAGCCCGTCCAACAGCGCCCACAGGACTTTCATCGGCATGCCGCCATAGTCGCCAAAGTGCAGCGGCTGGGACAGGCCCATGGCGTCCATGTACCAGGGCCGCTCGGCGATGGCCGTGACCTGCAGGGTGCTGGCGTCGATCAGCACCGGGGTGAGCAGGTGCGAGGTCAGGTGGGTGCTGCCTTTCATGAACACCGCGTAGTGATGCTCGCTGGAAAAGCGCGTACCGGGGAAGGCGATAAAGTCCGGCTGCATGCCGGGTGCGGCGCGTGCGGCGATGCTCAGCAACTCGCTGGCCGGGGCGCGTGAGGTCAGCGGCGGCGCGTCCTTGTACGGTTCGATCAGGGCCGTAAGGCTGTCCTGGCGCCAGGCGGCGATGATCAGGTCGGCGCAGGCGCTGATCACGCCGGTCACGCCCACCACCAGCGCCCAGGTCAACGTGACCACGCCGATCAGGTTATGCAGGTCGAGCCAGCGCAGGCGAGTGGTTTTGTCCCGGCGCACGCTGGCGAATTTCAGACGGCGCATGAACGGCAGGTACAGCACCGTGCCGGAAATGATCGCCAGCACAAACAGCACGCCCATGAACGCCAGCAGCAGCTTGCCCGGCAGACCGGCGAACATATCCACATGCAGGCGCAGCAAAAACAAGGTGAAACCGCCATTGGCCGAGGGCATCTCCAGCGCTTCGCCGGTGCGTGCATCGAGCATGAAGGTGTGGGACGCGTTCGGCTCCGTGCCGGCGGTGGCGGCCATAATCGCGATCACACCGTTCGGGTCGTCTTCATCCCAGGCCAGGTATTGCAGGGCCTCTGCGGGGCGATGGGCCAGGGCCTTGTTCGCCAGTTGTTCCAGGTTCAATCGCGGCGTATCGGCCGGCATCTGCTGGAGCTGGGGTTCGTTGCCCAGCAGATGGTCGATCTCATGGTGAAACACCAGCGGCAGGCCGGTCAGGGCGAGCAGCAGCAGGAACGCCGTACAGATCAGGCTGGTCCAGGTGTGGACGAAGGACCAGCGACGGATGGTTGTGCTTTTCATGCTTCAGCCTGCTGCCTGTGCGCCGATCACCATTGGTACGTGGCGCTGGCGACGACGCTGCGCTGGTCGCCGAAGTAGCAGTAAAAGCCATCGCAGGTCGAAATGTAGTCTTTGTCGAACAGGTTGGTGGCGTTCAATTTTACCGATGCGCCTTTGAGGCTGTTATCCAGGCGACCCAGGTCGTAATGCACTGCGGCATCGAACACCGTGTAGGCGTCGGCCTTGCCAAGCCAGGTATTGCCTTGGTCACCGTAAGTGTTGCCGGTGTAGCGCGCACCAAAGCCAACGCCGAAACCGTCGAGTACACCGGTATGCCAGGTGTAGTCCGTCCATAGGGAGGCTTGCTGGTTTGGCATCAGTTGCAGACGATTGCCTTTGTAGTCACCTTTTTGCACTTCGGATTTTGCCAGGGTGTAGGAGGCGATGACTTTGAGGTTTTCAGTCACATCTGACACTGCCTCCAATTCCAGGCCTTTTACTTTCACTTCACCGGACTGGTTAGTGACGGGGATACTGCCTGCCGTGGTTGTGGTCACCAGCACATTTTTCTGGGTCAGGTCGTAAATGGCGGCAGTCAGCAGCGTGTTCGAACCCGCAGGCTGGTATTTGATACCCAGTTCCCATTGTTTGCCTTCGGTGGGTTTATACGACTCAGTGGCGGAGACGCTGGCATTACTCGCAGGCTGAAAGGACTCGGCGTAGGAGATGTAGGGTACAAAGCCGGAGTCAAACACATAGCTGAGTGCCGCATTGCCACTGAAATGCTTAATGCGGTCGGTATTGGTCGCGTCGTTCTGGTTGAAATATGTGGTGCCTTGATGCACCCAGTCTTCACGGCCGCCCACGGTCAGGCGCCATTTATCCAGTGCCAATTGATCCTGGATATAGAGACCCGTCTGCACGGTTTTCTGGTTGTAGTCGTAATACGCACCCGAACGTGCGGGGCGCACGATAGGCTGGCCGTATATTGGATTGTTGACGTTAGTCTTCAGCCCGTCGCCGTAAATCGACAGGTAGGAGGTGTCGGTGCGTTGGTGATCCAGGCCCAGCAGAAGGGTATGAGTGAGGTCGCCAGTGCTGAAGTCGGCCTGAAAGTTATTGTCGAGGGCCAATTGGCCGATATTTTCATCCACATTGGTCGAGGTGCGGCCCACGTCGCCATTGGCCTCTACCTGCGTGAACGGATAGGCACCTACGGTCAGCGTCTGGAACGACAACTCGGATTTGGTATAGCGCAGGTTCTGCTTGAACTGCCACGTATCGTTAAAGCGATGCTCGAAGGCATAGCCCAGCGCGTAATAGGTGCGGTCGTAGAACTCATAGTCCGGATCGCCGAGGTTCTTGTGGTGCGACACCTCCCCCAGCGGCGATTTGATCTTGGTGCCCTGGATCGGCAGGAACTGGCTGGTGGCGCCGGTATCGTCGCGGGTGAACTGCGACAGCAAGGTCAGCCGGGTGTCGGGGTCGATGTTCCAGGTCAGGCTGGGTGCGATGTTGTAGCGCTTGTTGTCGATGTGATCGACCTGGGTGCCGGAGTCGCGCACCACGCCGCTCAGGCCGTAGAGAAACTGGCCATCGTCGTCGATCTTGCCGGTGCTGGAGAAGTTGATCTGGCGGTGGTTGTCGCTGCCGTACTGCACTTGCACCGCATGGCTGGTCTGCTCGCTGGGACGGCTGCTGACCATGTCCAGCAGGCCACCCGGCGGGGTCTGGCCGTACACCGACGAGGCCGGCCCGCGCAGCAGGGCCAGGCGGTCGAGGTTCCAGGTCTCGGCTTTTGGGTTGGCATACACGCCGCGTGGCAGGGGCAGGCCGTCGAGGAATTGGGTGGGTTCGAAGCCGCGTACCCGCATCCAGTCGTAGCGAGTGTCGCTGCCGTAGCTGGCGGACACGATGCCGGGCATGTATTTGACCGCATCATCGAGGGTGTGAACGCTGCGGTCCTGCATTTGCTGGCGGGTGGCGACGGAGATCGAGCGTGGCGCTTCCACCAGGGCGGTGTCGGTCTTGGTGCCGGCGGCGGTGCGTGTCGCCAGGTAGCCTTGGGCCGGGCCCCAGGCACTTTCATAGCTGCCTTGCCCGGTGATGTTGGTTTCCGGCAATGCCACCACGCCGTCCGGAATCGCCACCAGGGTAAACGTCCCGGCGCTGCTCTGTTCCAACTGCAATCCCGTGCCGTGCAGGGCCTGGCGCAGTGCGCTCTGGGCATCGAACTGGCCGTTTACGGGGGCGGAGGTTTTACCGGCGGCCAGGGCCGGGTCGAGGGTCAACGCCAGGCCGGCCTGGCTGGCGATCTGGTTGAGCGTGCTGGCCAAAGGCGCCGCCGGCAGGTTGTAGGCTCGCACGCTGGAGGTCTGTTCGGCGGCCAACAGCTGAGGCGTAATCAGCGGTGTGCTGAGGGCAATGGCCACGGCCAACAGACTGGGGCGCAGCAGGGTATCTAGCGTGCGGGACATGAGGCGGCTCCTGAATGGAAGTAATTCGCAATTGCCTATGTGCCGAGCGAGATTGGAAAAGTGATAGGGCGAGATGAAAATATTTTTTTGCCGGGGATTTCTCGGTGTGTTTGAAGGCCTATCGGGGGCAAGCCCCCTCCCACAGTTAATCGGGTTTTGTTCAGGTAAATGTGGGAGGGGCTTGCCCCCGATAGCCTCAGCCCAGGCATTACTGATGCCTAAGGCCTGGCACCCACCGTCACCCACCACGGCGTGCGCTGCCTGATCTGCACCGGTAATGTCGGCAACAGCGCATTGAGCGCCAGTGTGGTGTCGTGCAGCGGGAAGCTGCCGGTGATGCGCAGGTCGGCCACGGTTTTATCCACACCCAGGTAACCGGGCCGGTAGCGGCTCAATTCCTCGATCACGTCGCCCAGGCGCGCGTTGTCCACCACCAGCATGCCGCGTGTCCACGCATCGGTGGCAGGGCTCACCGCCAGCAGTGGGCCGAGGCCGTCGCTGCGCATCAGCACCTGCTGGCCTTCTTTGAAGATCTGTTCCTGATGCAGTGCCTGCGGCTGCGCCGCCACGGCTGACTGCAGCACGCTCAGGCGCGTGGCGTCGTCTTCGCGCTTGACGATAAACCGCGTGCCCAGCGCCCGCAGGCGGCCGTCGCGGGTTTGCACGTAGAACGGGCGAGCGTCGTTGTGGCCGGTTTCGACGAGGATTTCACCGTCCTGCAACACGATCAATCGGCGCTTTTCATCGAAGCGCACGTCGATGGCGCTGTGCGTGTTGAGGTTGATCTGCGTGCCGTCCGACAGTTTCAGGGTGCGCTGCTCGCCGGTGGCGGTGCGTTGATCGGCCAGCCAGTAGTGGATCGGCACATAGCGCTCGCCCGCAAACAAAGCCAGGCCGCAGATGAGCGCGATGCTCGCCAGGCCGCTGCCGAGCTTGCGCACCCGTTGGCGAATGGCCTGGCGCGACTGCAACAGCGCCGCCCGCGCCGGGCCCGAGGCGACGCTGAAACGTTGGTCGAGCATGCCCAGCTGCCGCCAGGCGCGGGCGTGTTCTTCATCGCTGGCCAGCCATTTGCTGAACTCTTCCCGTTCCAGGGCACTGCCATCGCCCGAATCCAGGGACAACTGCCAGGCAATGGCGGCATCGAGCACGCGGGCCGAGACCGGTCGGGTGCCGATCGCACTCATGTCGGCTCGCCATACAGCGCGACGTAGCACTGGCGAATGCCCTGGGCCAGGTACTGGCGCACGCGCGGCACCGACACGCCGAGGCGCTGGGCGATCTGCGCATGGCCGAGACCGTCGAGGCGGCTGTAGAGAAACGCCGCGCGAGCCTTGCTCGACAGTGTGCCAAGCAGACGGTCGATGGCCTTGAGGTCTTCGAGGATCAGGTGCTGGGCTTCGGGTGAGGGGTGTTCGCTTTCCGGGATCAGCATCAACTCGGCCAGGTAAGCCTGCTCCAGCGCCGTGCGCCGGAAATAGTCGAACAGCAGGCCCTTGGCGATGGCCACCAGAAATGCCCTTGGCTCGCGCGGTTCCGGCAACGTGTCGCGACCCAGCAGGCGCATGAACGTGTCCTGGCTCAGGTCTTCGGCGCGGCTCGGGCAGGCCACGTTGCGCCGCAACCAGGCCAGCAGCCAGCCGCGATGGTCGCGATACAACGCACCAACCCGCTCACTGTGTGGGGTCTGGATCGACGACAAGGCATCACCGAATAAACAAGAGGTTTAAACTAACGAGAATTATTCGCGATTGTGTCAGAGGCGGTGGGTGGGCGCAATTGGCGTCTGTCGGGAGATGAGATTAAAACGATGGCGCCTGTTGGCGCCGTTTCCATTGGCTTACGCGCCCGTGCAATGCGTGCGGCGTGTCGATGAACTGCCGACGCGCACGGCTGAACAGGATCAGCATCAATTCCGCCGTGGCCAGGGCGTCAGCGCTGGCGTGGTGGCGTTCGCCGACCTCCAGGTGGAAATACTTGACCCAATCGTCCAGCCCAGCCTCGCGAATAGGTGCTTCGGGGCATAGCAGCGGGGCGATGTCGGCCACATCCAGAAACGGGTGAACCAGGCGATACCCCAGGCTGTCCTTGAGCGCGCGGCCCAGCATGTGTTGATCGAAAGGCGCATGGAACGCCAGCAACGGGCTGTCACCGAGGAACTCCATGAAGTCCAGCAGGGCCTCCACCGGGTCGCTGCCGGCGGCAATGGCACTGGGCCCCAGGCCGTGGATCAGCACACTGGGGCTGAGTCGGGTGTGGGCGCGGTGCAGGGTGCGTTCGAACAACTGGGAAAAATCCACCGCGCCATCCTCGATCACCACTGCGCCAATGGACAGCACCTGGTCACGGTTGAGGTTCAGGCCGCTGGTTTCCAGGTCCAGCACCACCCAGCGTTGGCTGCGCAAGGCGTCTTCACTCAGCGGCGCGGGTCTGCGCAGTTGCGCCAAGCGTCGTTGCTGCGTCGCATCAAGCTGGGGTTTGGCCGTGCGCAGCCAGCCGAACAGGCTCACAGCTGATACCGCAAGGTCAGGCTGCTTTGCAGGCGCTGGGCCTGGCGCAGGGATTCGCGCAGGATGCGCCGGTCCAGGTGGTTGAGACTGTCGGGGTCGACGCGGTTCGAATAGGGCTGGTTTTCGCGACTTTGCCGTTGATGCTGCTGCATGCGGGTTTGCTGAATAAAGTGGTAGGCCTCTTCGTACGCGGCGCCGTCCAGCGCTTCGATGACCTCCCTGACCACCAATTGGCGCAGCCGCTCCAGCGTGTTGTTGGCGTGAATGCCATTGGCCAGGGCCAGCAGACGCGCGCCATCCACGAACGGGGTGAGGCCCTGCACCTTGAGATCCAGGGTGGCTTTTTCGCCGGCTTTGCGGCTCAGCACAAAGTCACGGAAACGCCCGACCGGAGGGCGCTGGCGCAGCGCGTTCTCGGCCAGCATGCGTTGGAACAGGCGGTTATCCGCGACCTGATCGAGAACGCCCTGGCGCAACAGCTCGCAGCCTTGCTCGTCGCCCCACACCACGCGCAAGTCAAAATAGATATTCGAACCCAGCAGGTTTTCCGGCGTCGCCTCGCGAATGAACGCCGCAAAGCGCCGTGCCCATTCGGCCCGCGACAGGCACAACTCCGGGTTGCCGGCCATGATATTGCCCTTGCACAGGCTGAAACCGCATAGCGCCAGGCTCTGGTTGATCTGCTGGGCCAGCGGCAGCAGGCGAGCACGGATCGCAACCGCGTCGGCGGCGTCCCTGGCCTCGAACAGAATGCCGTTGTCCTGGTCGGTGTACAGCGTCTGCTCGCGACGGCCTTCGCTGCCGAAGCACAGCCAGCTGAAAGGCACGCCCGGGTCGCCCTTTTCAGCGAGGGTCAGCTCGATCACCCGGCAAACGGTGTGATCGTTGAGCAGGGTAATGATGTGGGTGATCTGGGTGGATGACGCGCCGTGGGCCAGCATGCGCTCGACCAATTGGCCGATCTCGCCGCGAATCGCCACCAGGTTGTCGATACGCGGGGCGTTGCGGATGGTGCGCGCCAGGTGCACGAGATCCACGCGTTGCAGGGAAAACAGATCGCGCTCGGACACCACGCCGCACAGGCGCTGGTCCTTGACCAGGCACACATGGGCAATATGCCGTTCGGTCATGGCGATGGCGGCGTCGAAGGCGCTGTGGTCCGGCGTCAGGAAGAACGGTGACTGGGTCATGTGCGCGTCGATGGCCTGGCTGAAATCGCTGACGCCGTCGGCCACCACATGGCGTAGGTCGCGCAGGGTAAAAATCCCCAGCGGCGCCTTGTTATCGTCGACGATGACAATGCTGCCCACTTGCTGCTCGTGCATCAGTGTCACTGCTTCGCGCAGTGGCGTGTGCGGGCTGCAGGTGACCGGATGGCGCATGGCCAAATCGCCCAGGCGCGTATTGAGCGAGTATTGGGTGCCGAGGGTTTCCACCGCTTTTTGCTGCACTTGCTGGTTAACCTGATCCAGCAGGCTGCTGACGCCGCGCAGGGCAAAGTCGCGAAATGGGCTGGAGAGGGCGAACAACTTGATAAAGGCTGGCTTGTTCAGTTGCAGGCAAAAGGTGTCTTCGGCGGCCTTGTGCTCGGTGCGCGTGGCGCGTTCGCCCAACAGCGCGGCCAGGGGGAAGCATTCACCGGTGGTGATTTCAAAGGTGGTCTCGGTGGTGTCCGGCCGTTCGCCGATCACGCGGCCTTGTTTGACAATGTAGAAATGTTCGACCGGCCCGCCGGAGGGTTTGAGGATGCTGTCACCGGGAGCATAAAAGCGTAATTGGCATTGTTCCACCAGGTACGCCAGGTGCGCGTTTTCCATCTGGTTGAACGGCGGGAAGCGTTGCAGGAACTGCAGCGTGCCCTGGATATTTTGCAACACCGCAGTTTTCCCCGCCTGGGCGAAGGCATCAGCTTTACTCATTACAGTGACCGCGTTTTTTTGTCGTTATCGAGGTGCATGGTCGGCTCCTGCGCCATGGGTGCCCATTGGACGTAAGTCTAGGTCTATGAAAACGCAGCGGGACTAGGGAAAAACCTTACATGGTTATCGTCCAAACTCCGTAGAACGCCCACTAGGCAAACTTTCCGACGAAGTGCACATTGTTCGACCTTCCGCAGATGTCTGACGAGTGCTGGGAGATTGATTAGAACCGCTGAGAACCGTATGTCCGACCACGATATTTTGAGTGATGCCGAGCGCGAGGCGCTCAACGCCGTGATGCTGGAACCCGATCTACCGCCACAACGCGTGTTGATTGTCGACGACGACAAGGACGCGCGCGAACTGCTGGCGGAGATCCTGGGCCTGGACGGCATTCGCTGCATGACCGCCGACAGTGGTGAGCGGGCGTGGGACTTGTTGAAATCCAGCAGCTCCATCGGCTTGTTGATTACCGACCTGCGCATGCAACCCAGCAACGGGTTGGAGCTGATCAAACAGGTGCGCGAATCCACCCGCGCGGCGCTGCCGATCATCATCATGTCGGGGGATGCCGAAGCGCCCGATGTCATTGATGCCATGCATTTGAGTGTGGTGGATTTTCTGCTCAAGCCGATTGATAGCGTGAAGCTGGCGAAGTTGGTGAAGCGGGAGCTGGGGATGGCTTCCTGATTTTGCATTGAGTGTACGGGGCTCAACGGCGGCAGGCTTCTCACACTGTTGACCGCGTACTTCCTGTAGGAATGCGTTCACCGCTTGCTCGTTCACCCTCAAAGAAAAAGCCCTGATCTTTCGATCAGGGCTTTTTCATTTACAGGCCGTTTTTAGCCTTGAATTCCCGACGCCGACGGTGCAACACCGGCTCGGTATACCCATTAGGCTGCTTGGTCCCTTCAATCACCAGTTCCACCGCCGCCTGGAACGCGATGTTGCTGTCGAAATCCGGTGCCAAAGGGCGATACAGCGCGTCCCCGGCGTTCTGGCGGTCCACCACCGGCGCCATGCGCTTGAGGCTTTCCATCACTTGCGCGTGATTGACGATGCCATGGCGCAGCCAGTTGGCGATGTGCTGGCTGGAAATACGCAGGGTGGCACGGTCTTCCATCAGGCCGACGTCGTTGATGTCCGGCACTTTCGAGCAGCCGACGCCCTGGTCGATCCAGCGCACCACATAACCGAGGATGCCCTGGGCGTTGTTGTCCAGCTCGTTGCGGATTTCTTCCTCGGTCCAAGCGGTGTTCTGCGCCAGCGGGATGGTCAGGATATCGTCCACCGAGGCGCGCTCGCGCTTGGCCAGCTCGGCCTGGCGCGCGAACACGTCGACCTTGTGGTAGTGCAGCGCGTGCAATGCGGCCGCCGTGGGCGAAGGCACCCAGGCGGTGTTGGCGCCGGCCAGGGGGTGGGCGATTTTCTGTTCGAGCATCGCCGCCATCAGGTCGGGCATTGCCCACATGCCTTTACCGATCTGTGCACGCCCTTGCAGGCCGGTGCTCAAGCCGATATCGACGTTCCAGTTTTCATACGCCGCGATCCACTTTTCCGACTTCATCGCTGCCTTGCGCACCATCGCGCCGGCTTCCATGGAGGTGTGGATTTCATCGCCGGTGCGGTCGAGGAAGCCGGTGTTGATAAACACCACACGCTCGCTGGCGGCCTTGATGCAGGCTTTGAGGTTGACCGTGGTGCGGCGCTCCTCGTCCATGATCCCGACTTTGAGGGTATTGCGCGGCAGGTTCAGCACGTCTTCGATGCGGCCGAACAGCTCGTTGGTGAACGCGACTTCTTCCGGGCCGTGCATCTTCGGTTTCACGATGTACACCGAACCTGTACGGCTGTTCTTGCGACTGGTATTGCCGTTGAGGCTATGGATCGCCGCCAGGCTGGTGATCAAACCGTCGAGAATACCTTCCGGCACTTCGTTGCCGTCTTTATCCAGGATCGCGTCGATGGTCATCAGGTGGCCAACGTTGCGCACGAACAGCAGCGAGCGGCCATGCAGCGTCACGTCCTGGCCATCCACGCCGGTGTAGACACGGTCGGGGTTCATGGTGCGGGTGAAGGTCTTGCCACCCTTGGCCACGTCTTCGGCCAGGTCGCCCTTCATCAGGCCGAGCCAGTTGCGGTAGATCACCACTTTGTCGTCGGCATCCACGGCGGCGACGGAATCCTCGCAGTCCATGATGGTGGTCAGCGCGGCTTCCATCAGCACGTCTTTGACGCCGGCGGCATCGGTCTGGCCGACCGGGCTGCTGGCGTCGATCTGGATTTCGAAGTGCAGGCCGTTGTGCTTGAGCAGGATCGCGATCGGTTGGGCGCTGTCGCCCTGGAAGCCGATCAATTGACTGTCGTCGCGCAGGCCGCTGTTGCTGCCGCCTTTGAGGCTGACGATCAGTTTGCCGTCGGCAATCTTGTAGCCGGTGGAATCGGCATGGCTGCCGGCGCTGAGCGGTGCGGCTTCGTCGAGGAAGGCGCGGGCGAAGGCGATGACCTTGTCGCCGCGCACCTTGTTGTAGCCTTTGCCCTTCTCGGCGCCATCGGCTTCGCTGATGGCGTCGGTGCCGTAGAGCGCGTCGTACAGCGAACCCCAGCGGGCGTTGGATGCGTTGAGGGCGAAGCGCGCATTCATTACCGGCACCACCAACTGCGGGCCGGCCATGCGCGCGATTTCGTCATCGACGTTTTGGGTCGAGGCCTGGAAATCCGCGGCTTCTGGCAGCAGGTATCCAATGTCTTGCAGGAAGGCTTTGTAGGCCACCGGGTCGTGGGCCTGGCCGGCATGGGTCTGGTGCCAGGTATCGATCCGCGCTTGGAAATCATCGCGTTTGGCGAGTAGGGCTTTGTTCTTCGGCGCCAGGTCGTGGATGACCTTGTCGGCACCGGCCCAGAACTGGTCGGCAGTGATGCCGGTACCGGGAATGGCTTCGTGGTTCACGAAGTCGAACAGGACTTTGGCGACCTGCAGGCCACCGACTTGAACGTGTTCAGTCATTGCTTGCCTCACTCTGCGGAGCTTATGCGCTGTTTCAGATTTTCATTATGTAGTGCACGGTTGGGCATACTACATGATGACTTGCGGTTGTGAAAATTAGACTAAATACGTCGTTTAGCGACCCACTTTGGTCGTACGGTCACAGCGGAGAACGGTATGTTCTCAAAAACCTATTGGATTGTTCCAGATAAATATAAAAATGGTACACGATTTGTTTTCGAGGGCCCTCGGGTCCACCTTGTAGATTGACTTCCAGAGGGCTTCGCTATGGACCATCTTGTACTCACTATTATTGCCGCCGACAAACCCGGCCTGGTGGAACGCATCGCGCAGAACATCGCTGCCCACAGCGGCAACTGGCTGGACAGCCGCATGGCCCACATGGCGGGGCAGTTTGCCGGCATCCTGCGGGTGAGTGTGCCGACGGAGAATCGTCAGGCCCTGGTGGGGGCGTTGGAGGACTTATCCACCCACGGCATTCGCGTGCTGGTGGGCGAGGGCAGCACCGGGCAGGCACCGGCTTCCAAGCCCATCGTGATGACGTTGGTGGGCAATGATCGCGCGGGCATCGTGCGAGAGATCACGGCGCTGTTGAGCCGGCAGGGCGTCAACCTCGAGAGCCTGAGTACGGGCGTAAGCCCGGCGCCGATGAGTGGGGACCTGCTGTTCAAGGCCGAGGCGCTGTTGCAGGTGCCGTCGACGTTGCCCCTGGATGCGTTGCAAGCCTCGCTGGAAACACTGGCCGATGATCTGATGGTGGAACTGCACCACGAAGAGTAATCACAGGGTTATGCATGGAAATCTTGCATGGGCCTGTGGATAACCTGTAGAGACTGCTCGGCAGGCCACGTGGGCCGAGGCTCTTCGTAAACTGAGCAAAAAACGAGCAGTTTCAATGGCTTGTGCACAAATGGCGGGGACCAGCTTGTGGATAACCTTGGGGTGAATGTCTGCAAGCCACACAGACCGTGGCTTGCAGAGTTTTGTACGTTATTTGATCAGCGTTTACGTACGCTCAGCCAGGCGTCCACGCTGTACACCAGCAGCCCGGCCCAGATGAACGCGAAGGCCAGCAGCGTGCTCGGCGCCAAATGTTCGCCGAACAGCAGCACCGCTTCCAGCAACACCAACGTGGGCGCCACGTACTGCAAAAAGCCCAATGCGGTGTAAGGCAAATGCCGCGCGGCGGCGTTGAAACACACCAGCGGGATCAGTGTCACCGGGCCCGCGGCCACCAGCCACCAGGCTTCGGAGGTGCTCCAGAATGCCAGTTGCGCACTGTGTGCGCTGGGGTTGAACAGCAGCCACGCCACCGCAATCGGCACCAGCATCCAGGTTTCCACCACCAGCCCCGGCAACGCCTTGACCGGTGCCTGCTTGCGGATCAATCCGTAGAAACCGAAGGTCAACGCCAGCGCCAGCGACACCCATGGCAAGCTACCGACCTGCCACACCTGTTGCGCCACGCCCACGGCGGCCAATATCACCGCCACCCATTGCAAGCGGCGCAGACGCTCGCCCAACAGCAGCATGCCCAGCAGCACGTTCACCAGCGGGTTGATGTAGTAACCCAGGCTCGCTTCGAGCATGCGCCCGCTGTTGACCGACCACACATAGGTCAGCCAGTTGGCCGCAATCAGCGAACCGCTCAGTGCCAAAATCGCCAGTCGCTTGGGGTTGTCGCGCAGCTCGCGAAACCAGCCGGGATGTTTCCACACCATCAGCAGCAAGCCCCCGAACAGCGCCGACCACAGCACCCGATGCACGATGATCTCGGCGGCGGGTACGCTGGCGATGGCTTTGAAGTAGAGCGGGAACAGGCCCCAGATGACGTAGGCGCTCAGGCCCAGGATGTACCCCTTGCGGGGGTTGGCGGCTTGCATGCGGAATCCTTGCTTAGGCAGCTAACAAAGCGCGATTGTAAGGATATTTCTCAACCAATGGGACTGCTTGGTAATGAGTTGTGCTTTGTATGGGAGGGGCAAGGCCCTCCCACCTTAGAAGCAATCAGAAGAGTTTCAGCGGCTCTTCGTTGAGGGCTGAGAGTTGCTCACGCAACGCCAGGACCTGATCGCCCCAATACCGCTCCGTGCCGAACCACGGGAAGCTGTGGGGGAACGCCGGATCATCCCAACGCCGCGCCAGCCAGGCGCTGTAGTGCATCAAACGCAAGGCGCGCAGCGGTTCGATCAGCGCCAGTTCTCGCGGGTCAAAATCGTGAAACTCCTGGTAGCCGTCCATTAATTCCGACAGCTGGCCCAGGCATTCCTGGCGATCACCGGCGAGCATCATCCACAGGTCCTGCACCGCCGGGCCCATGCGGCAGTCGTCCAGGTCAACGATATGGAACATCTCGTCGCGGCACATCATGTTGCCGGGGTGGCAATCGCCGTGCATGCGGATGTTCTTGTGCGGGGTGGCCTTGTACACCTCCTCCACGCGTTTGAGCAGGTCGCGCGCCACCGATTCGTAGGCCGGCAGCAGGCTTTTGGGAATGAAATTGCCCTCCAGCAGCGTGGTCAGCGAATCGTGCCCGAAGTTCTTCACTCCCAATGCTTCGCGGTGTTCGAACGGCCGCGTGGAGCCCACGGCGTGCAAGCGCCCCAGCAGTTGCCCCAGGCGATAGAGTTGGTCCAGATTGCCCGGTTCCGGCGCACGGCCGCCGCGCCGGGGGAACAGGGTAAAGCGGAATCCCGCATGCTCGAACAGGCTTTCGCCGTTGTGGATAAGCGGCGCCACCACCGGTACATCGCACTCGGCCAGCTCAAAGGTGAAACGGTGTTCTTCCAGAATCGCTTCGTTGGTCCAGCGCTGCGGCCGGTAGAACTTGGCGATCAGCGGCTCGGCGTCTTCGATGCCCACTTGGTACACGCGGTTTTCGTAGCTGTTGAGCGCCAATACGCGGGCATCGCTTAAAAAACCGATGCTTTCGACGGCGTCGAGTACCAGGTCGGGGGTGAGTGTTTCAAACGGGTGGGCCATGCGAACTCCTGCGCGCAGCAGGGCGCCGCGTCCGGCCGGGTATGGTAACGCACACGGCTTGAGATAGGGGGCGACTGTGCCATTGTCATCGGGGGCAAACTCCCCCCACCTTTGAAGGTCATCACCAGTCAAAATGTGGGAGGGGGCTTGCCCCCGATAAGGCCGTGTCAGGCGCCGACGATCCCGCCGTCATCCCGCCGAATGGCCAGCACCGACGAGCGCGGTTTGCCGTTGGGCAAGTGCTCCGGCCAGGTCGAACCGCCGGTTTCGCCCGGGTGCTGGATGCCCACAAACAGCGTCTTCTGATCCGGCGCGAAGCTGATGCCGGTCACCTCGCACGCCACCGGTCCGACCATGAAACGGCGGATTTCGCCGGTGCTCGGGTCGGCGCAGAGCATTTGATTGTTGCCCATGCCGGCGAAGTCGCCGCTGTTGCTGTAGTCGCCGTCGGTGAGAATCCACAGACGCCCGGCCTTATCGAAGCCCAGGCCGTCGGGGCTGTTGAACATGTTCTGCGGGTTGATGTTCGACGAGCCGCCCTTGGGCGCGCCGGCGTGCACCTGCGGGTTGCCGGCCACCACGAACAGGTCCCAGCTGAAATCGTCGGCACCATGGTCGTCGGCGTTGGCCTTCCAGCGCAGGATCTGGCCGTAGACGTTCTTCTCGCGTGGGTTGGGCCCGCCCACTGGCTGGCCGTCCTCGCCGCGCTTGGCGTTGTTGGTCAGGGTGCAATAGACCTGGCCGTCGGTGGGGCTGACCACGATCCATTCCGGGCGGTCCATGCGCGTGGCCTTGACCACGCTGGCGGCCAGGCGCGCGTGAATGAGCACTTCGGCCTGGCTGGCGAAACCGCTGCCGGCGTCGATGCCGTTTTTGCCATGGGTCAACTCCACCCACTGACCCTTGCCACGCGGATGGTCGGCGTTGCCGTCGCCGGCATCGAAGATCGCCACGTACAAGGTGCCGTGGTCGAGCAGGTCTTTGTTGGCTTTGGGGTTCTTGTGGTTGATCTTGTCGCGGCTGACGAACTTGTAAATGAACTCACCGCGCTCGTCATCGCCCATGTACACCACGGCGCGGCCATCACGGGTTTGCGCCAGTGCCGCGTTCTCGTGTTTGAAGCGGCCCAGGGCCGTGCGTTTGGCCGGGGTGGACTGCGGATCGAACGGGTCGATTTCCACTACCCAGCCATGGCGGTTGAGTTCGTTGGGGTTCTTGGCCATGTCGAAACGCGGGTCGTGCAGGTGCCAGTTGATCTCTTTGCTGGCCGCCACCACGCCGTAGCGTTTCTGCCCGGCGTCGAAGGCTTGCTGCGGGTTGCTGCTGCCGAAGCAGTCGGTGAAGTTTTCTTCGCAGGTCAGGTAGGTGCCCCAGGGGGTCATGCCGTTGGCGCAGTTCTGGAAGGTGCCGAGGGCTTTCTTGCCGGACTTGTCGGCGCTGGTCTTCAACCACTCATGGCCGGCGGCGGGGCCACTGAGGCGGATCGGCGTGTTGCCGTGAATGCGACGGTTGTAGCGTGAGTCCTGAACGAAGTGCCAGGTGTCCCCCTTACGCCGAATTTCGATGACCGATACGCCTTCGCTGGCCTGGGCCTTGCGCACCTCTTCGGCCGATTGCGGCGTACCGCCGTGGGCATAGAGATAACGGTAGTTGGTGTATTCGTTATTGATCGCCATCAGCGCGCGGTTGTTGTCGCCGGGGAAGGGGAACAGGCTCATGCCGTCGTTGTGGTCGCCGAACTGCTGCTCCTGTGCCACCGCTGTGCCGTTGCCGGACGGGTCGAAGGCCGGCGCATTCTTGTGCAGCGGCTGGCCCCAGCTGATCAGCACCGAGGCGCTGTAGCCTGGCGGCAGGCTGATGGTGTCGCTGGTGGCGGCGGCGATGCTGTCGAAACCCAGCAACGGGCTGGCGTTAGCGGCATTGACCGCCAGGGCGCTGCGGCTGAGCAGGTTGCCGCCCAGGAACATCGCGGCACCGCACAGGGCGCCGGCACCGATAAAGCGGCGACGGGTCAGGCCGACCATCTGTTCGAGGTCGGTGGCTTGGTTCTCTTCTAACAGGCTCATCTCAGGCTCCTTGAGTGCTTTTTGCCAACACCTTAAGCAGCGGCCGTGACGAAATTGTTGCAGTTTGAAGAAACGCCTCCCTTATACGGGCGTTCCCAGCAATACCTGGCTCGGCGCGAATTGCACCTGGATCGGCTGGCCGGTTGCCGCGCCCAGTGCTTCAAACGCATTGGCCTGGGCCAAAGCGCAGAGGACCAGGCCATTTGGCAAGATGATGCGCACTTCGGCGGGGCCATCGTCGGCGTGGAGAATTGTCTCGATTACGCCGTCCAGGCAATTGTTTCCAGGTGTTGCGGTTCGCCCTGGGCCCAGCAGCTCCAGCCACCCGGCCTTGATCAGCGCCACGGTTTCCACGCCCGGTTCCAGTTCCAGCCGTTGCGTGCTGTCGTGGGTGATCTGCGCCTTGAGCGTCAGGCCACCGGCCAACTGCAGATGGATCAGGTCATTGCGGCCCTGAGACTCGATGGCGTGGACCCGGCCATGCAACTGGTTGCGGGCGCTGGTGCGCAGCATCAGGCGGCCGAGCAGGTTGAAATCACTGGCCGCTTCGTCCGACGCCAGCACCTCGGCCTGCAGTAGTTGCAGGCGCTGATACAGGCGCAACACCCGCTCGCCCTCGTGGGTCAGCCGTGCACCGCCGCCGCCTTTGCCGCCCACACTGCGCTCGACCAAGGGCTGTTGCGCGAGGTTGTTAAGCTCATCGATGGCGTCCCACGCGGCTTTGTAACTCAGGCCCGCGCTCTTGGCCGCGCGGGTGATCGAGCCTTGTTCGGCAATATGGGCCAGCAGCGCAATACGCTGCGGGCGGCGGATGATGTGTTGGCTGAGGGGCGTCGGCAGAGGCATGGCAATACGCTTGAATGGGCTCGACCGAACGTTGCGGGCAAGACGGACCGCCGTCAAGTCAGGCGCCGGGCCTGGGCGTGCGGGCCAGGCAATACACATCGACCTGGCGCGCGCCGGCACTGATCAGCAGGTGGCTCAGGCTGTGGGCGGTGGCGCCCGTGGTGAGCACATCGTCCACCAGCGCAAAGTGGCGGCCTTGCACCTGCGCATCGGGCGCCAGGGCAAAGGCGTTGAGCAGGTTGCGTCGGCGTGTCCGGGCGTCGAGGGCCTGTTGCGCGACGGTTTCGTGGGGACGCAGCAGCAACTGTGCATCGCAGGCAATGTTCAGGTCCTGGCTGAGCCAGCGCGCAACCATCAGCGCCTGGTTGTAGCCGCGCTCGCGCAGGCGCTTGCGGGCCAGAGGCACCGGCAGCAGGCAGTCGGGACGCGCCAGGTCGGTGTTGTCGAAGCGATGCTGCACGTGCTGCGCGAGCAGTCGCGCAAGCATCTGCCCCAACGGCCAGCGCGCCTGATGCTTGAAGCGGCTGATCAGGCTGTCGACCGGAAAGCTGTAGGACCAGGGCGCGATCACCTGTTTAAACGCAGGCGGCTTTTTCTGGCATTGGCCACAGGTCAGTCCGTCCATCGGCAAGGGCAGTGCGCACACGTCGCACTGGTCCAGCAGCCACGGCAGCTCGGTTTCGCAGACGTTGCACACACACTGCGCCGATTCGGTGGTTTCATCGCAGATTAAACAGATTTGTTCGTTTTTTAACCAGTTGTAAACTTGGTGTTTGTGTCCAGGTTGACAGTGCATGAATCTTCCTTAAATATGCCGAGCATCCGTGTCGTGCCTGTGGGTATTGCCTGCCCGTAGCGCCTGCCGAAGC
Source organism: Pseudomonas sp. lyk4-R2A-8 (assembly GCF_030209095.1). Classification (NCBI taxonomy): domain Bacteria; kingdom Pseudomonadati; phylum Pseudomonadota; class Gammaproteobacteria; order Pseudomonadales; family Pseudomonadaceae; genus Pseudomonas; species Pseudomonas sp. lyk4-R2A-8. Next base: position 82,353 of record NZ_JARVSS010000005.1, on the reverse strand, counting down.
ATAATCAAGGAATCGCCCATGAGCGCCAGCACCACCGCCACCTTGCGTCACGATTGGTCGTTAGCCGAAGTCAAAGCGTTGTTCGTGCAACCGTTCAATGACCTGTTGTTCCAGGCGCAGACCGTGCACCGCGCGCATTTCGACGCCAACCGCGTACAGGTGTCGACCCTGCTGTCGATCAAAACCGGTGCTTGCCCGGAAGATTGCAAATATTGTCCGCAGTCGGGTCACTACAACACCGGCCTGGAAAAAGAAAAGCTGATGGAAGTGCAGAAGGTGCTCGAAGAGGCCGCGCGTGCCAAGGCCATCGGTTCGACCCGTTTCTGCATGGGCGCCGCGTGGAAACACCCGTCGGCCAAAGACATGCCCTACGTGCTGCAGATGGTCAAAGGCGTCAAGGCCATGGGCCTGGAGACCTGCATGACCCTCGGTCGCCTCGATCAGGACCAGACCGCAGCCCTGGCCGAGGCTGGCCTCGACTATTACAACCACAACCTCGACACCTCGCCGGAGTTCTACGGCTCGATCATCACCACCCGCACCTATAGCGAGCGCCTGCAGACCCTGGCCTATGTGCGTGAGTCGGGAATGAAGATCTGTTCCGGCGGCATCCTCGGCATGGGCGAGTCCCTCGACGACCGCGCCAACCTGCTGATCCAACTGGCCAATCTGCCGGAGCATCCCGAGTCGGTGCCGATCAACATGCTGGTGAAGGTGGCCGGTACGCCGCTGGAAAATGCCGATGACATCGACCCGTTCGACTTTATTCGTATGCTGGCGGTGGCGCGCATCCTGATGCCCACCTCCCATGTGCGCCTGTCGGCCGGTCGCGAAGCCATGAACGAGCAGATGCAGGCACTGGCCTTTTTTGCCGGCGCCAACTCGATCTTCTACGGCGACAAACTGCTGACCACCGCCAACCCGCAGGCGGACAAGGACATGCAGCTGTTCGCCCGTCTGGGCATCCAGCCGGAGGCGCGCGAAGAGCACGCCGATGAGGTGCACCAGGCGGCGATCGAACAGGCCTTGGTGGAGCAGAAAAGCAGCGAGCAGTTCTACAACGCCGTCGTTTAATTGAAGTGCGATCCCAATGTGGGAGGGGGCTTGCCCCCGATAGCGGTGGGTCAGTCAACACATGCGCTGGCACACCCTCATCGGGAGCAAGCTCCCTCCCATATGGTTGACCGAGTTAAACCTGCCAATCCGAGGCCTGCATGTCTTTCGATCTCGCCGCGCGCCTCGCTGCCCGTCGTGCCGAACACCTTTATCGCCAACGGCCGTTGCTTGCCAGTCCTCAAGGCCCGCAGGTAGTCGTCGACGGCCAGTCATTGCTCGCATTCTGCAACAACGATTACCTGGGCCTGGCCAATCATCCACAGGTGATCGAAGCCTGGCGCGCCGGTGCGTCCCGCTGGGGCGTGGGCGGCGGCGCTTCGCACCTGGTGGTCGGCCATGCGACGCCACACCATGAACTGGAAGAAGCCTTGGCAGACCTCACCGGTCGCCCACGCGCTCTGCTGTTCACCACTGGCTACATGGCCAACCTCGGTGCGGTCACGGCGCTGGTAGGCCAGGGCGATACCGTGCTCGAAGACCGCCTCAACCATGCGTCATTGCTGGACGCGGGGCTGCTGTCCGGGGCGCGTTTCAATCGCTACCTGCATAACGACGCCGCCAGCCTGGCCAGGCGCCTGGAGAAGGCCACCGGCAACACCCTGGTGGTCACCGACGGCGTGTTCAGCATGGACGGCGATCTCGCGGACCTGCCCGCGCTGGCTCGGGAAGCCCGCGCAAAAGGCGCCTGGTTGATGGTGGATGACGCCCACGGCTTCGGCCCCCTGGGCGCCAACGGCGGCGGGATTGTCGAGCATTTCGGCCTGAGCCAGGAGGACGTGCCGGTGCTGGTCGGGACTTTAGGAAAGGCGTTCGGCACCGCCGGTGCGTTTGTGGCGGGCAGTGAAGACCTGATCGAGAGCCTGATCCAGTTCGCCCGGCCGTACATCTACACCACCAGCCAACCGCCCGCGCTGGCCTGTGCCACTTTGAAAAGCCTGGAGCTGCTGCGCACCGAACACTGGCGCCGCGAACACCTCAATGCGCTCATTCGCCAGTTCCGCCACGGCGCCGAACAGATCGGTCTGGACTTGATGCCCAGCTTTACGCCGATCCAACCGATCCTGGTCGGCGACAGTGCCCGGGCGATGCGCCTGTCCCGGATGCTGCGCGAGCGTGGCCTGATGGTCAGCGCAATCCGCCCGCCGACCGTGCCCGCCGGCAGTGCGCGTTTGCGTGTGACGCTGACGGCCGCCCATACCGAAGCACAGGTGCAGTTGTTGCTAGACGCGTTGCAAGTGTGTTGGGAGCGCGACCATGCGTGATCGACTGATTCTGTTGCCGGGCTGGGGCCTGGGTATCTCACCGCTGGAGCCGTTGGCCGCGGCCTTGCGTGGCGTGGATGAACACCTGCAGGTGCACATCGAGCCGCTGCCCGCGCTGGACTCCAGCGACCTGAATGAATGGCTCGACGAACTCGACGCCACCCTGCCGGACAACGCCTGGCTGGGCGGCTGGTCCCTCGGCGGGATGCTGGCCAGCGAGCTGGCGGCACGCCGCGGCGCACGCTGCTGCGGCCTGGTGACACTGGCAAGCAACCCGTGTTTTGTCGGCCATGACGGCTGGCCCAACGCGATGCCCGCCGAGACGTTCGATGCCTTCCTCGCCGGTTGCCACGCCGATTCCCAAGTCACGCTCAAGCGCTTCGGCCTGCTGTGTGCCAAGGGCGCCGCCGACCCGCGCGGTCTGGCGCGTTTGTTGGTCGGCGGCGCACCGAATACGCCTTCTGAGGGGTTGATGAACGGCCTCGAACTGCTCGCGCAACTGGACACCCGCGATGCGTTGCTGGCCTATCGCGGGCCGCAATTGCACCTGTTTGGCGGCACGGATGAGCTGGTGCCCGCCGAAGCCGCCAGTGAATTGCTGGCCCTGCTGCCCGAGGTTGAAATCGGCCTGATTGAGCAGGCCGGTCACGCTTTTCTTCTGGAGGACCCCCACGGTGTTGCGGCGGCCATCCAGGCTTTTTTGCATGAGTGCGTTGATGACTGACTTATCCCATCCCCCGCTGCCCGGCGCCTTGCCGGATAAACGCCAGGTCGCGGCGTCGTTCTCCCGCGCGGCGGCCAGCTATGACAGCGTTGCCGAGTTGCAACGGGCAGTGGGTGGTGAATTGCTGGCGCGTTTGCCGGCGGGCATCGCACCCGCGCGCTGGCTGGATATGGGCTGCGGTACCGGTTATTTCAGTCGGGCGTTGCGCGAGCGGCTGCCCCACAGCCACGGCGTGGCGCTGGATATCGCCGAAGGCATGCTCAATCACGCGCGGCCGTTGGGCGGCGCGGCACACTTTATTGCCGGGGACGCGGAGCGTCTGCCGCTCAAAGACGACAGCTGCGGTCTGATTTTCTCCAGCCTGGCGGTGCAGTGGTGCGCCCATTTCGAGTCGGTGCTCAGCGAAGCCCGTCGCGTGCTGCAGCCGGGCGGTGTGCTGGCGTTCGCCAGCCTGTGCGTGGGCACGCTGGAGGAACTGCGTGAAAGTTGGCGCGCGGCCGATGGCCTGGTGCACGTCAACCGCTTCCGCACCTTCGACACGTACCAGCAACTGTGCGCCGCCAGTGGCCTGCGTACATTGAGCCTGACGCGTCACGCCCATGTGCTGCACTACCCGGATGTACGCAGCCTGACCCATGAACTCAAGGCACTTGGTGCGCACAACCTGAACCCCGGCCGGCCGGGTGGCTTGACGGGGCGCGCGCGGATTGCTGCACTGGTGCAGGCCTATGAGCAGTTCCGCCAGGCCCAGGGTCTGCCGGCGACTTACCAAGTGGTCTATGCCGTACTGGAGAAGCCTCTATGAGCGCCGCCTATTTCATCACCGGCACCGACACCGATGTGGGCAAGACCACCATCGCCGCGGGCCTGTTGTACGCAGCTCGGCAGGCGGGCAAAAGCACGGCGGCCGGTAAACCGGTGGCGTCCGGTTGCGCGGTGACGCCCAAGGGCCTGCGCAACGCCGATGCACTGGCGCTGCTGGCTGAGTGTTCGGTGCCGCTGACCTATGCCGAAGTGAACCCCGTGGCCTTCGAACCCGCCATCGCTCCGCATTTGGCCGCGCGTGAGGCGGGTGTTGCACTGACGGTGCAGTCGCTGCTCAAGCCGATGCAACAGGTCCTGGCGCGGCAGGCCGATTTCACCCTGATCGAAGGAGCCGGCGGCTGGCGCGTGCCATTGGCCGATCAGGCCAACCTCTCGGACCTGGCGATGGCGCTCAAGCTGCCGGTGATCCTGGTCGTGGGTGTACGCCTGGGTTGCATCAGCCATGCCTTGTTGACTGCAGAAGCGATTGCGCGGGATGGTTTGTCGCTGGCGGGGTGGGTGGCCAATATCGTCGACCCCAAGACCTCTCGTCTGGAAGAAAACCTCGCCACCCTGGCCGAGCGCTTGCCCGCGCCATGCCTGGGGCGCGTACCCAAGCTCAAGCACGCCAGCGCCGAGGCGGTCGCTGAGTACCTGCAACTGGACCTGCTTGACTGATTTTGGCTATCGCTTGGGCATTGTGCCATTAGTGTTTTTAACGGGCGTTTTGCCACCAACTCTGCTTCAATCACAGCTCATGATTCTCTAAAGGCAGGTTGACGCCATGGAAATCTCTGGAAGCAGCGCGTTTTATTCGGGCCTGAGCAGCATTCAGGCCGGGCAGAGCCGTGTCGACCAGGCCGCCGGCAGAATTGCCAGCGCCGCCACGAGCCAGCCGTCGGATGCGCAGATCGACCGCCTGCGCGCCAACGACCGTGCCCAACCTTCCAACTCCGCCAGCAATATGGTCGAAATGGCCGAGGGCAAGTTTCAGGTGGAGCTGGGCGTCAAAGTCGCCAAGGCTTCGGATGAAATGCTCGGTACGCTGATCGACACCTACGCTTAGCCCGCGCTTTATTGCGCAGCGGGCCTGCCCCGCGCGGGCTGCTTGGCAGCCCGGACGCTCCTATCCACTCCCCCGATCCAACGCGCTGGTCCTGACCTCGGCCCGGCGTGTTTGTTTTGATTCTCTACACTCACCTCATGTGGCATTGCGCCGCAAGCGTAGTCGTGGGCGGCATTGATGTGCGTCATGACAAACGGCATCTGGACGGCGCTTGACATCCCCAGGTCGTAAACGTATGTTTCAAACACCTGTTTGACCGCCACAGCACATCCACGCGGTTGTTCATTCCAGATACATCAGCAGAGGTTTATCGCTATGCCTGACTACAAGGCCCCCTTGCGTGATATTCGCTTCGTTCGTGACGAACTGCTTGGCTATGAAGCGCACTATCAGAGCCTGCCGGCTTGCCAGGACGCTACCCCGGACATGGTCGACGCCATCCTCGAAGAAGGCGCCAAGTTTTGTGAGCAAGTGCTGGCACCGCTGAACCGCGTGGGCGACCTGGAAGGGTGCACCTGGAGTGAGTCGGGCGTTAAAACGCCAACCGGTTTCAAGGAAGCCTACAAGCAATTCGTCGAAGGCGGCTGGCCAAGCCTGGCCCATGATGTGGAGCACGGCGGCCAAGGCCTGCCGGAATCCCTGGGCCTGGCGGTCAGCGAGATGGTCGGCGAGGCCAACTGGTCGTGGGGCATGTACCCAGGCCTGTCTCACGGCGCGATGAACACCATTTCCGAGCACGGCACGCCCGAGCAGCAAGAGGCGTACCTGACCAAGCTGGTGTCGGGCGAATGGACCGGCACCATGTGCCTGACCGAGCCGCACTGCGGCACCGACCTGGGCATGCTGCGCACCAAGGCCGAGCCTCAGGCCGACGGTTCCTACAAAGTCACCGGCACCAAAATCTTCATCTCGGCCGGTGAACACGACATGGCCGATAACATCGTGCACATCGTGCTGGCTCGCCTGCCGGACGCACCGGCCGGCACCAAAGGCATCTCGCTGTTCATCGTGCCCAAGTTCCTGCCCAACGCCGATGGCTCGATCGGCCAGCGCAATGCGGTGAGCTGTGGTTCCCTGGAACATAAGATGGGCATCCACGGCAACGCCACCTGCGTGATGAACTTCGATGCGGCCACCGGTTACCTGATCGGCCCGGCCAACAAAGGCTTGAACTGCATGTTCACCTTTATGAACACCGCTCGCCTGGGCACTGCGCTGCAAGGCCTGGCTCACGCTGAAATCGGCTTCCAGGGCGGCCTGAAATACGCCCGCGATCGCCTGCAAATGCGTTCCCTGACCGGCCCGAAAGCCCCGGACAAGGCCGCCGACCCAATCATCGTGCACCCTGATGTGCGCCGCATGCTGCTGACCATGAAAGCCTTCGCCGAAGGCAACCGTGCGATGGTGTACTTCACGGCCAAGCAAGTGGACATCGTCAAGTACGGCACCGACGACGAAGCCAAGAAACAGGCCGACGGCCTGCTGGCCTTCATGACCCCGATCGCCAAGGCCTTCATGACCGAAGTCGGTTTTGAAGCGGCCAACCACGGCGTGCAGATCTACGGCGGTCACGGTTTCATCGCCGAGTGGGGCATGGAGCAGAACGTGCGCGACAGCCGCATTTCGATGCTGTACGAAGGCACCACCGGCATCCAGGCCCTGGACCTGCTCGGCCGCAAAGTGCTGATGACCCAAGGCGAAGCGCTCAAGGGCTTCACCAAGATCGTGCACAAGTTCTGCCAGGCCAACGAAGGCAACGAAGCGGTCAGCGAGTTCGTCGCGCCGTTGGCGGCGTTGAACAAAGAGTGGGGCGAATTGACCATGAAGGTCGGCATGGCGGCGATGAAAGATCGTGAAGAAGTCGGTGCCGCGTCGGTGGACTACCTGATGTACTCCGGCTACGCCTGCCTGGCCTACTTCTGGGCCGACATGGCACGCCTGGCCGCCGAGAAACTGGCTGCCGGCACCACCGAAGAGGCGTTCTACACCGCCAAGCTGCAGACCGCGCGCTTCTACTTCCAGCGTATCCTGCCACGCACCCGTACCCACGTGGCGACCATGCTGTCGGGCGCCAGCAACCTGATGGACATGAAAGAAGAAAACTTCGGCCTGGCTTACTAAGCCTTACCGGGTTACTTCCAATGCCGCCGCTTCCCCTGGGGAGCGGCGGTTTTTTTTGCCTGATAAAAAACGCAGCTTATCGCTCAGGGAATGCGCAGGCCTGCCGTTAAAGTGATGGCAATGTGATACATGTCGAACAGGGTGTGCTTAACTGTTCGCGCTAAGGCGAAGTGCCATTACTTTTCTGCGGGTCGGAGCTTTACCCTTGTCACGCGTGTCCGCTGTCCGTTTCAGCCATTTCCTTCCGTCATTGCTGCTATTGCTGGCCGGGCTCTCGGCTGCGTACGTCAAGGACCTCAACGTCTTCTTCACCTCGCTGTTCAACGTATTGCCGACCCTGGTGCTGTTGCTCGGTGGTTCGTACTGCGCGGTGTACCGCCGCCAGCGCGAACTGTTTTTGATGATCACGGTGTACGTCGCTTACTTCCTGCTCGACACCCAGACTGATTTTTATCGCGACAACGGCCGCGTGCGCGAAGACGCGGCGGTGGTGTTTCATCTGTGCTGCCTGCTATTGCCGTTACTGTTCAGCATCTACGCGCTGTGGCAGGAAAAAACCCACTTGTTCCGCGACTTTGTCGCACGTTGCGCGGTGCTGCTGGCTGTCGGCAGTGTCGCGTTGGCGCTGGAGCAAAGTTATCCCCAGGCGCTGTTGAACTGGTTGGCGGAAATTCGCTGGCCGGTGCTGCATGGCAACTGGATGAGCCTGATTCAACTGTCGTATCCGATGTTCCTGATCGGTTTTGTCACCCTCGCGGCGCAGTACTGGTACCAGCCACGTCCCTTGCATGCGGCGCAACTGGTAGGCGTGATGGGGTTGTTCTGGATGCTGCCGCAAACCTTCATCCTGCCGTTCACCCTGAACATCATGTGCAGCCAGGTCATGCTGATGATTGCGGCCGGTGTGGCCCATGAGGCCTATCAAATGGCATTCCGTGACGAACTGACCGGTCTGCCGGGGCGACGCGCCCTCAACGAGCGCATGCAGCGCCTGGGGCGCAACTATGTGCTGGCGATGACCGATGTCGATCACTTCAAGCGTTTCAACGACACCCACGGCCATGATGTCGGCGACCAGGTGCTGCGCCTGGTGGCGAGCAAGCTGTCCAAGGTCAATGGTGGCGGGCGCGCTTACCGTTACGGCGGCGAAGAATTTGCCGTGGTGTTCGCGGGCAAGACCCTGGACGAATGCATGCCGCATCTGGAGGAGATCCGCGAGATCGTCGCCAACTACGATATCAAGCTGCGCAACTCGGACCGCCCGCAGGATGACCAGCAGGGTCGCCAACGCCGGGCGGGCAGTGGGGCGTCGAGTGTTTCGGTGACGGTCAGTATCGGCGTCGCCGAGCGCCAGGTGGAGCAGCGTACGCCCGAAGAGGTGCTCAAATCCGCCGACCAGGCACTGTACGCAGCGAAGGGCGCGGGGCGTAACTGCGTGGTCGCGGCCGGGCAGAACCGTCGTGGCGCGGTGCGCATGCAGAGCGCTGCCGGTTGACTGATGGCGGTGTATTCAGCGGCCCTACAGTGATTGAACGACGCGCGGGCCGGCAGTAGGTTGGAGCCATCTGCCGCCGGAGACATCGCCATGCCTGAGTACAAAGCTCCCCTGCGCGACATGCGCTTTCTGATCGACAACGTATTTGATTTCCACGGCCACTACGCCGCAGTGGGCGCGACGGACGCGAGCCCGGATATGGTCAGTGCAATCCTTGAAGAGGGTGCGAAATTCTGTGAAAACGTGCTGTCGCCCCTCAACCGCAGCGGCGATGAAGAGGGCTGCCACTTCGACAATGGTGTGGTGACCACACCCAAAGGCTTCAAGGAAGCCTTCGCCCAGTACGTGGAAGGCGGCTGGCACGGCGTAGCGGCCGACCCGGCCTACGGCGGCCAGGGCTTGCCGCAGTCCCTGGGCCTGGTGCTCAGCGAGATGATCGGCTCCAGCAATACCTCGTGGGGCATGTACCCAGGCCTGACCCACGGCGCCATGTCGGCGATTCACGCCCACGGCACGGCCGAGCAGAAGGACACCTACCTGAGCAAGCTCACAGCCGGCGAATGGACCGGCACCATGTGCCTGACCGAGGCCCATTGCGGCACCGACCTGGGCCTGATCAAGACCCGCGCCGTGCCCCAGGCCGATGGCAGCTATGCCGTCACCGGCAGCAAAATCTTCATCTCGGCCGGCGAGCACGACCTGAGCGCCAATATCATCCATCTGGTGCTGGCCAAGCTGCCGGACGCGCCGGCGGGCACCAAAGGTATTTCGTTGTTTATCGTGCCCAAGTTCCACGCCGATTCCGGCGAGCGCAACACGGTGTACTGCGGCTCCATCGAACACAAAATGGGCATCAAGGCATCGGCCACGTGCGTGCTCAACTTCGATGGCGCCAAAGGCTTCCTGATCGGTGAGGCCAACAAAGGCCTTAACTGCATGTTCACCATGATGAACCACGCGCGACTGGGCACCGGCATGCAAGGCCTGTGCAACGGCGAGGCGAGTTTCCAGGGCGCCATCAAGTACGCCAATGACCGCCTGCAGATGCGCTCGCTGACCGGCGCCAAAGCCCCGGACAAAGCCGCCGACCCGATCATCGTGCACGCCGACGTGCGACGCATGCTGCTGACCATGAAAGCCTTCAACGAAGGCAATCGCGCACTGGCCTATTTCACCGCGCAGCTGCTGGACACCGCCCATCTGAGCGACGATGCCGCCCAGCGCCAGGAAGCTGAAGACCTGCTGGCCTTTCTGACACCGATCTGCAAAGCCTTTATGACCGATACCGGGTTGGAGGTGACCAACCTCGGCATGCAGATCTTCGGCGGCCACGGCTACATTCGCGAATGGGGCATGGAGCAACTGGCACGGGATGCACGCATCGCGCCGATCTATGAGGGCACCAACGGCATCCAGGCCCTCGACCTGCTGGGCCGCAAGGTGCTTGGCAGCCAAGGCAGGCTGCTGCGCGGGTTTACCAAAGTGGTGCATAAGTTCTGCGCCGCGAATGCCGAGCACCCGCAATTCAACGCGTATGTGGCGCAGCTCAATCACCTGAACCAGGACTGGGGAGAGCTGACCACCAAGGTGGGTATGGCCGCGATGAAGAACCCGGACGAAGTGGGCGCGGCGGCTGTGGATTACTTGATGTACAGCGGCTACATCATCCTCGCCTATCTGTGGTTGCGCATGGCCATTGCCGCGCAGGCCCACAGCGACGGTGAGTTCGCCAAGGCCAAGCTGGCCACCTGCGAGTTCTACTTTAAACGCCTGTTGCCGCGTACCTCCACCCATCGCGCGGCCGTGGAAGCAGGCAGTGACTGCCTGATGAGTCTGCCTGCGGAGGCATTTCTGCCTGGATGACTTAAAAATACCAATCAGTCACAAGTGGACCCTATGTGTCTCAAAAGTTGTTCGGTTACACTCGGGGCCTGCAAAACCGATCCTACCGAATCACTTTTTACGTTCTAACGAGGTTTGCCATGGCTGATTACAAAGCGCCGCTGCGGGATATGCGCTTCGTCCTCAACGAAGTGTTCGAGGTTGCCAACACGTGGGCCCAACTGCCGGCATTGGCGGACAGCGTGGACGCCGAAACCGTTGAGGCGATCCTCGAAGAAGCCGGCAAAGTCACTGCCAAATCCATCGCCCCGCTCAGTCGCGGCGGCGATGAGCAGGGCTGCCGCTGGGCGGACACGGTGGTGTCCACCCCGGATGGTTTTCCACAGGCCTACAAAACCTACGCCGAAGGTGGTTGGGTGGGGGTGGGCGGCGATCCTGCGTTTGGCGGGATGGGCATGCCCAAGGCAGTGTCGGCCCAGGTTGAAGAGATGATCAACTCGTCGAGCCTGGCCTTCGGCCTGTACCCGATGCTGACCTCCGGCGCCTGCGTTTCGATTGCGACTCACGCCACCGAAACGCTCAAGGCCACTTACCTGCCGAAAATGTATTCGGGCGAGTGGGCCGGTTCCATGTGCCTCACCGAAGCCCACGCCGGCACCGACCTGGGGATTATTCGTACCAAAGCCGAGCCGCAGGCGGACGGTTCCTACAAGGTCAGCGGAACCAAGATCTTTATCACCGGCGGTGAACACGATCTGACCGAAAATATCATCCACCTGGTGCTGGCCAAGTTGCCTGACGCCCCGGCCGGGCCCAAGGGCATCTCGCTGTTCCTGGTGCCCAAGTTCATGGTCAATGCCGATGGCAGCCTGGGTGCGCGTAACCCGGTGAGCTGCGGTTCCATCGAGCACAAGATGGGTATCCAGGCCTCCGCCACCTGCGTGATGAATTTCGACGAAGCCGTGGGTTACCTGGTGGGCGAGCCTAACCGTGGTTTGGCGGCGATGTTCACGATGATGAACTACGAGCGCCTGGGCGTTGGTATCCAAGGCCTGGCATCCGGTGAGCGTTCCTACCAGAACGCCATCGAGTACGCGCGTGACCGCTTGCAGAGCCGCGCGCCGACCGGCGCCCAGGCCAAGGACAAAGTGGCTGATCCGATTATCGTCCACCCCGACGTGCGTCGCATGCTGCTGACCATGAAAGCGTCGAACGAAGGTGGTCGTGCGTTCTCCACCTACGTGGCGACTCAACTGGATATCGCCAAGTTCAGCGACGACGCCGCAGCCCGCGAGCGCGCCGACAACCTGGTGGCCTTGCTCACACCGGTGGCCAAGGCGTTTCTCAGCGACCTGGGCCTGGAAACCACCGTGCTTGGCCAGCAGGTGTTTGGTGGCCACGGTTACATCCGCGAATGGGGCCAGGAGCAACTGGTGCGCGATGTGCGTATTACGCAGATCTACGAAGGCACCAATGGCATCCAGGCCCTGGACTTGATGGGACGCAAGATCGTCGGCAGTGGCGGCGCGTTCTACCGCTTGTTTGCCGACGAAATCCGCCAGTTCACCGCCAACGCCGGGTCTGAGCTGGGCGAATTCATCCGCCCGCTGAATGCGGCGGTGGATAACCTGGATGAGTTGACCGCCTGGGTGCTTGATCGCGCCAAGACCAACCCCAACGAAATCGGCGCGGCGTCGGTGGAGTATTTGCATGCGTTTGGTTACATGGCGTATGCCTACATGTGGGCGCGCATGGCCAAGGCCGCGTGGGGCAAGGAGGGCGAAGACGATTTCTACGCCAGCAAATTGGGCACCGCGCGCTTCTACTTCGCGCGCCTGTTGCCGCGTATCCACTCGTTGAGTGCGTCGGTAAAAGCCGGGAGCGAATCGCTGTTTTTGCTGGATGAAGCCCAGTTCTAAAGGCGTGGAGGGCGTGTAAGCAATCTCTTACATGACGTGCTGCTAATCGTCCTCTATCGCCACATTGGATCCATCGATAATCTACTTCACATGGACGTCGCGCAGGAAGCGCAAAGCAACAACACGGACACGTAGGATTCTGCCAGGACGGCGGAGTGAAATGGATGTCAGGGAAACAGTCTGCAAAGCCCCGCTTCGGCGGGGTTTTCTTTTGCCCGCGAAAAAGTCAGGCGGGCGTCTGCGGGGCGTTCATCACGTCTTCGAGCAAGGTGCGCAGCAAGGCCATCGTTGCCTGCTGGCGCTGCACATCACGGCACACCAACCCGACTTTGAGCGGCACCCGTGGTTCGCTCAAGGGTTTCCATAGCAGTGACTGACTGTTGTGCTCATCCTGGGAGCGTCCCGGCAGCACCGTCGCCAGCCGCGTATGAGGCAAGCTGTCGAGAATCCCCACCATGGTATTGAGCTCGGCCTGCACCTGCGGACGCCGTCCGAGGTTGGCGAGCTGGCCTTGCCAGATCTGCCGAATCTGAAACTCCTCCCCCAGCAGCAACATCGGCAACTCAGCCGCCTGCTTCAACGAGACCTTTTTGAATTCCCGCAAAGGATGGTCCTCGGGGATGACCACTTTCAGCTCATCTTCGTACAGCAACACGCCTTGCAACCCAGGCTGACGTGGCGGCAGGTAGCTGATGCCGATGTCCAGCGAGCCGTTGAGCAGGCGCCGTTCAATTTCCAGCCCGGTCAATTCATAGATCTGCACCACCAGGTGCGGTTGGGCTTTGCGCACCCGTTCGAGCATCTGCGGCACCAGGCTGGTGTGCACGGTCTGCAGCACACCGATGGCCAACGTGCGCAACGCCTGGCCTTTGAAGTGACGCAACGCTTCGACGGCGTGCTGCATGCCATCGATCAACGGCAGTGCATGGTTGTAGAGCGTGTGCGCTGCCAGGGTTGGCAGCAGGCGTTTGCTGCTGCGCTCGAACAGGCTGACGTCCAGGTGCTGCTCCAAATGACGGATCTGCTGTGACAACGCCGGTTGGGAAATCGACAGGCGTTCTGCAGCCCGGCCCACATGGCCTTCTTCATACACCGCGACGAAATAACGCAGTTGCTTAAAATCCATAAGGTTTGCTTATCGAAAAAGCTGGAAAAACGAAATGGCCCAGGGCCCTCGAGACGCCTAGTCTAGCGCCTATTCGCAGGGCTTACAGGGCCGAATCGAGCAATGAACAGCGTTCACGTTGATAGCGTTTATATAGGCAACTCAAAAAACCTCCAGCCCGTGGGTGGGCAAGGTTCACTTGCCGCTGGAGGTGAAGTGTGAATCTGTTCACCTTGCGCCGTCCCGCGCCGAGCCTGGATGACCTGGTGCTCGAAGTGTCACCCGGTGAACCGTCCGGTGATGCGCTGATGCCCACCGTCGCCAAGCCCCCGCAAGTATTCGTGCGCGGACAGGGTTCCTGGTTATGGGACAGTGACGACCGCGCCTATCTCGATTTCAGCCAGGGCAATGCCGCCAATAGCCTCGGCCACAGCCCACAGGTGCTGATCAAGGCGCTTGCCGACCAGACCCAGGCATTGATCAACCCCGGCATGGCCCTGCACAACCGTACGCAACTCAGTCTGGTCGAACGCTTGTGCCATCGCACCGGCAGCGACCAGGCTTACCTGCTTAACAGCGGCGCGGAGGCGTGCGAGGCGGCGATCAAGCTGGCGCGTAAATGGGGCCAACTGCATCGCGGTGGGGCTTACCGCATCATCAGCGCGAGCAACGCGCGACACGGTCGCAGCTTCGCGGCGCTCGCGGCCTCCACCGGCGCCCAGGAAAACCGTTTCGAGCCGCAGTTGCCCGGCTTCAGCCACGTACCCTTCAACGACTTGCCAGCACTGCACGCCGCCGTGGACGCCCAAACCGTGGCCATCATGCTTGAGCCGATCCAGGGTGCCGGAGTGGTGCCGGCGACCGAGCACTATCTTAAGGGCGTCGAACGGCTGTGCCGGGAATTGGGGATTCTGCTGATCCTCGACGAGGTGCAAACCGGCATGGGGCGTTGCGGGACGTTACTGGCCGAGCAGCACTATGGGGTGCGCGCCGACATCATCACCCTGGGCAAAGGCTTGGGCGGCGGTGTGCCGTTGGCGGCGCTGCTGGCGCGGGGTAACGCCTGTTGCTTCGACCTGGGCGAGCTGGAAGGCACCCATCATGGCAATGCGCTGATGGCGTCGGCCGGTGCCGCGGTGCTCACCAACGTGCTGGAGCATGGTTTTCTTGAGCACGTGCGTGAGTCCGGCCTCTATCTGGGCGAGGGCCTGGCGCGCCTGGCTTACCGTTATGACCATGGCGCACCGCGCGGCCAGGGCCTTCTATGGGGGCTGACGTTGTCGGAAGAATCCGCGGATGCGGTGGTCAATGCGGCTTTACATGAAGGCCTGATCCTCAGCGCCCCGCAGCCCGACTGCCTGCGCTTCACCCCCGCGCTGACCGTGAGCAAAAGCAACATCGACGAAATGCTTCTGCGCCTGGCCCGCGCTTTCTCCCGCGTGCGCACTGCGCAATTGCAATGTCGCAAAGGCATCGCTGTTTAACCCGATTTCCTGAACCGTCTCGCGGTATACGCAGCACCCCCAGCCTGATTTTTTTGGCTGGGGGTGTTTTTTTGCCTGATTGTTAACGCATGGCTCCGTGCCAGATCCCACTGAACCCTCACGAACACCCAAGGTCGATTAGCTACACGGCTCACACGAGCCGATTGATTGGAGCTGACCCATGGATTTCATTCGCATCATCATCGCCATTCTGCTGCCGCCACTGGGGGTGTTTCTGCAAGTGGGCTTCGCCGGCGCGTTCTGGCTGAATATTCTGCTGACCCTGTGCGGTTACATCCCAGGCATCGTCCACGCGGTGTACATCATCGCCAAGCGTTAAGGCCCTCAGCCTTTCGCGATCAGGCGTGAGTTGCGCTCATTGCGAAAGGCCAGTTGCTCGATGGTCTGGGTGGCGTGTTCGGCTTCTTCCCGCGCCTTGAGGATGAGGCCGTGATGCTCGGACTTGCTGCACACCGGGTCGGCATTGCTGGCATCTCCCGTGAGCATGAAGGCCTGGCAACGGCAGCCGCCGAAGTCCTTCTCTTTTTCGTCACATGAACGGCACGGCTCGGGCATCCAGTCGTAGCCGCGAAAGCGATTGAAGCCAAACGAGTCGTACCAGATGTGCTGCATGCTGTGGTCGCGCACATTGGGAAATTGCACCGGCATTTGTCGGGCGCCGTGACACGGCAGGGCAGTGCCGTCCGGCGTCACCGTCAGAAAGATACTGCCCCAGCCATTCATGCAGGCCTTCGGGCGTTCCTCGTAGTAATCCGGCGTCACGAAGATCAATTTGCACGGGTGGCCTTCGGCTTCGAGCCTGGCGCGGTATTCATTGGTGATGCGCTCGGCGCGTACCAGTTGCTCCCGGGTCGGTAACAGGCCCACGCGATTGAGCTGCGCCCAGCCATAGAACTGGCAGGTGGCGAGTTCGACGAAGTCCGCTTCCAAGGCGATGCACAGCTCGATGATGCGGTCGATCTTGTCGATATTGTGCCGATGGGTGACGAAGTTGAGCACCATCGGGTAGCCGTGTGCTTTCACCGCGCGGGCCATTTCCAGCTTTTGCGCGAAGGCCTTTTTCGAGCCGGCCAGCAGGTTGTTCACCTGTTCGTCGCTGGCCTGGAAGCTGATCTGGATATGGTCCAGGCCGGCTTTCTTGAAGTCGCTGATCTTCTGCTCGGTCAGGCCGATGCCGGAGGTGATCAGGTTGGTATAGAAGCCTAGCCTGCGCGCCTCGCCGATCAGCTCGGCAAGGTCTTGTCGCACCAGCGGTTCACCGCCGGAAAACCCCAGTTGCGCGGCGCCCATCTCGCGGGCTTCGCGAAACACCTTGAACCATTGCTCGGTGCTCAGCTCTTTGCCCTGCTCGGCGAAGTCCAGCGGGTTGGAGCAGTACGGGCATTGCAGCGGGCAGCGGTAGGTCAGTTCGGCCAATAGCCAAAGCGGCAGGCCGATCGGCGGTTTTTCAGGCAAGGGTAATCCAGTGCTCTGCACGGGCGACCTCCATGAATTGCTCGATGTCGTCGCCCAGCTCAGGCACGCCGGGGAACTGTTCTTCGAGCGCGGCAATGATCGCCGCCACGTCGCGCTCTCCGTCGATCAAGCCACCAATCAGCGCGGCGCTGTCATTGAGCTTGATCATGCCTTCGGGGTAGAGCAACACATGGCCTTTCTGCGCGGGCTCGTACTGGTAGCGGTAGCCCTGGCGCCAGGTCGGTTTTCTGCTGCGATCAAAGCTCATAGGGTGATCCCTTTATGCCACACCCGCTGGTCGGTCACGCTGTGGTACGGCGGGCGGTTCAGTTCGTAGGCCATGCTCATGGCGTCCAGCATGCTCCATAGGATATCCAGTTTGAACTGGAGAATTTCCAGCATGCGCTCCTGGCCTTCGCGGGTGGTGTAGTGCTGCAGGGTGATTGCCAGGCCGTGTTCCACATCGCGGCGGGCCTGGCCCAGGCGAGTGCGAAAGTACTCGTAACCGGCCGGATCGATCCACGGATAATGCTGCGGCCAACTGTCGAGGCGCGACTGGTGGATCTGCGGCGCGAACAGTTCGGTCAGCGAGCTGCTGGCGGCTTCCTGCCAACTGGCGCGACGGGCGAAGTTGACGTAAGCGTCTACCGCAAACCGCACGCCGGGCAAGACCAGTTCCTGGGAGCGCAGTTGCTCGGGGTCCAGACCCACCGCCTGGCCCAGGCGCAGCCAGGCCTCGATGCCGCCGTCTTCACCCGGTGCGCCGTCGTGGTCGAGCAGGCGCTGGATCCACTCGCGACGTATCTCACGGTCCGGGCAATTGGCCAGGATGGCGGCGTCCTTCAGCGGAATATTCACTTGGTAATAGAAGCGGTTGGCAACCCAGCCCTGGATCTGCTCGCGGGTGGCGCGGCCTTCATACATCGCCACATGGTAGGGGTGATGGATATGGTAGAAGGCGCCCTTTGCCCGCAGGGCCTGTTCGAAGGCGTCGCGCGTCATTGGTATGTCAGTCATTTGGCTTGCTCCTACAATTCAATGCTCATGCCGTCGTAAGCCACTTCCACATTGCGTCGCACCAGCTCGGCGCGCTCGGGGGAGTCTTCGTCGAGGATCGGGTTGGTGTTGTTGATGTGGATAAGTACCTTGCGCTGCGTTGGCAACTGCTCAAGCACTTCCAGCATACCGCCGGGGCCGTTCTGTGCCAGGTGGCCCATCTCGCGCCCGGTGCGGGTGCCGACGCCCCGGCGTTGCATTTCGTCGTCGTCCCACATCGTGCCGTCCACCAGCAGGCAATCGCTGCCGGCCATGATGTCCAGCAACGGCGCATCGACCTTGCCCAGGCCTGGGGCGTAGAACAGTTTGCCGCCGGTGCGCAGGTCTTCGACGATCAGGCCGATGTTGTCGCCCGGGTGCGGGTCGAAGCGGTGCGGCGAGTAGGGCGGTGCCGCGCTGCGCAACGGCAGCGGGGTGAAACGCAGGTTGGGGCAGGACGGGATGGTGAAGCCGGCATCCAGTTCGATGCGGTTCCAGGCCAGGCCGCCGTTCCAATGGGTCAGCATCGTGAACAGCGGAAAACCGGTGCTCAGGTCTTCATGGACCATGTCGGTGCACCAGACTTGATGCGGGCAGCCTTCGCGCAGGCTCAGCAGGCCGGTGGTGTGGTCGATCTGGCTGTCCATCAGGATGATTGCGCTGATGCCGGTGTCACGCAGGGCGCGGCCCGGTTGCATCGGCGCGAAGCTTTGCAGTTGCGCGCGAATATCCGGCGAGGCATTGCACAGCACCCAATTCACGCCATCGTCGGAGATTGCGATGGACGACTGGGTGCGCGCGTGGGCTCGTAGGCTGCCATCACGAAAACCTGCGCAGTTCACGCAATTGCAGTTCCACTGCGGGAAACCACCGCCGGCGGCGGAACCTAGAATCTGGACAAACATGGCCGCTCCATCAAGCAAAGCTCAAAACAAAAACGCCCCGGGCGAACCGAGGCGTTGTCATACCCAGCCGATTAACGGCTGGCGAAGTACATGGTGACTTCGAAACCGATGCGCAGATCAGTGTAAGCAGGTTTGGACCAGGTCATATTCTTACTCCTACGAAGGGATGGGACGTTTACTACCAAGTAATACATATAGTCCACCTCCAGTCGGAGATGTTCAGATGTGTGCGTGGGAATGTTACGCAATTCTTTTCAAGTTAGCGCTGTCTTGGTGGAAAAAGGCTGTTGCAGGGTTGGCAATGATCAACCTTTAACCGTCCAGAGGTCCGTCGAAGGCGCGCCGTTGGCGACCCAGAGCCAGCCGCCGACGGCGTCCTTCAGGTGCTGGGCGGCATGCTGCAAATCGGCGTAGGTGCAGGCATATAGATGTTGCTGGAGGCGCTCCAGGTAATCCGACGGATGGCCCGCCAGGTGCGCATGCCACAGCAGTTCCGCTGCTTGCGATGTCGGCAGCGTGTCGACGTTGAATTGCTGCGCCAGGGCCGTGTTGCCCAAGTCTGTATCGCGCTCGATCAGCGTAGGCACTTGCGCCAGGAAGCGGTGCAGGTGCTGCACAATTTCATCCAGAGACAGGTGCGGAGATTGCACGCCAAACAACAGGCCGGTCTGCCCGTTGATCTGTCGGATACCGCTGAACACGGCGTAGCCGATTTGCTGTTCCACCCGCAAGCGTTGGTAAAACGGCCCCTGCACCCGATGAACAAGCAGGCGCCATGCGGCTTCATCCGCCAGGGAAAGACTGGGTGTCGGGCAGAACAGCAACAACGCGGCTTCGCTGGCGTCGGTTTTAACTGCATGCCACACGCACTGACCGTTGAGGTCACGGGGTTGGCGCTCAATGCCCGCCGGTTGCCCCGGCAAGCCGGCGGCAGCTGTTTTTATCAGCGCCTCGCACGTTGCCGGCAAGCCTATACCCAGCCCATGCCAACGGGCGGTATGCCAGGAAGCAGGCTGATGTGCGCGCTCGGCCGTGGTCTCTGCGCAGTAAGCGGGCAATGCTTTAAGCAATGCGCGAATGGCGAGCGGCGGCGGCGTGGTGTCGGGTGTTGGGTGCGCCTGCGTAAGGCTTTGCGCCAACGCTTCGAGTACCTTCGGCATGAGCGCGTGAAGCCCGACCATGCTGATCCGCCAATCGTGGCCGGTCGTTTCAAACGTTAACGCCAGCCCAGCCTGGCGAGCGTTTTCGCTCAAGACGTGCAACGCACCTTCCAGTCCGGACGGCGCGGGTGAGTCAAACCGCCAGTTCAGGTACAACGCGCCTTCCTGGCGGTCTGTGGGTACAGCCTGGTTGAAGGTCAGCGCGGATGCTTCCCGGCGACCCCGCGAGCGGTCCTGGGCAAAGGTACGCAAGCCGCGGTGGGCGCTGGTCTGGCCACGAATCAGGCCGGCACGCGGTTCTGTGTCGGAGGGGCGTAGGAAGGGGTTGTCGGGTGGCCGTTGCCACGTTTGCTTGGCGGCTGGCAGTTGCAGTGAATCCAGCAGCGTGTGCAGCGCCGCGATGCTGTGGTCTGACAGCGCTTCGCTGTCGTTGCGGGCCAGTGCCAGTGCGCCCTGAACCTGCCGCTGGCGCACGGTCACTCGGGCGAATTCCTCGCGCAGTGGCGTCCAGTCACTGTGTGCGAAAAAGCTCAGCCAATCGTGCAGCAAGGCTTCAACCGGTGTGACCGATTCGCCTGGCTGGCTGAGGGTAAAGTCGATATCCAACAGCGCCTGCCCGGCGAAGTGGTAAAGCACGCTTGCGTGTAACGCGGTGGCCATGCCTTGGGCTTGCAGTTCAGCCAGCAGCCCGCCGGGCGCCGGGTTGTTGAGCCAGGTGCACAGAAACTCCAAGGTTTCGCGTGGCGCGTTGCAGGCGATGACGTGGTGCAGTTGCTGGCCGGCGACATGGCGATAAGCCTGGGGTTGGCCGTCCATCAGGGCCGGTGGTGCGGCCTGTGGATGTCCAGAGCCGGTGGGGATGATTTCGCCGAAGCGGTGTGCCAGGGCTTGGAGCTCGTCCAGCGGTTGGGGACCGGCCAGGCTCAATGTCATCTGCCCACTCTGGTAGAACTGTGCGTGAAATGCTCGCAAGGCTTGCTGAAAGGCTTCCGTTTCGACCGGCAGGCTGTCCCGGTTGCCGGCATGGAAGTCCCGAAGCGGATGACCGTTCGCGACACCTTCGAGCAATGCCACTTGCTGCTGGGCCTTGGCATCCCTCGACCAGGCGACAAACTCTGCCTGCAGCACTTCGCGCTCGCGTAGCTGATCGTCGAGTGCCAGGCGTGGTCGGGCGAGCATGTCCGCCAAGCGCTCCAGCCCTTGTGCAACGTTCGGCACCGGCAGTTCGAAGAAAAATTCGGTGATGCGCTCGCGGGTACTGGCGTTGACCTGTCCGCCATGCCGCTGCACGTAGGTCATCAGCCCTTCGCCTGTCGGAAAACGCTCGGTTCCCAGGAACAACAGGTGTTCCAGAAAATGCGCCAACCCCGGCCACGCCAAGGGCGCGTCATGACTACCGGCGGCCACCCGCACAACAGCGGCGCAGCGCTGTAAATGGGGCGCTGCGTGCAGGATGACACGCAGGCCATTGGCCAGAGTCAGAGTGGCAGAGTGAGGGTGGGCCGGGGCGGGCATGGGCACTTCCAGAACGTGGGGAGTGCCCATGCTAGCAAACCCGCGGGATCAGGGCTTGTGCAGCGTGCCGTACAACTCGGGGCGGCGGTCGTGCAAATAGTCATTGGCGATGCGTGCGTCGAGGATTGCCTGGTGATCCACGGTGCCGACAATCAGGGCTTCATCCAGGCCTGCCAGGGCAATGCGCTCGCCATTCGGCGCTGCCAGGCTGCTTTGCCCGCAGTAGTGAAGGTCCTCTTCGTTCCCGCAGTAGTTGGCATACGCCACGTAGCACTGGTTCTCGAACGCGCGCGCGCGCACGGTAACGTCGGCGATAAAGTCGAACGGCACCATATTGGCGGTGGGCACCAGGATCAGTTCAGCGCCGGCCAGGGCCAGGCGGCGGGCGTTTTCAGGGAACTCCAGGTCGTAGCAGATCAGCATCCCCAGCTTCCAGCCGTTGAGTTCCACCACCGGGAAATCATCCTCCCCGGCGCTGAACATCGAGTGGTCCAGGTCGCCGAACAAATGGGTCTTGCGGTAGTTGCACAGGCGCTGGCCGTTGGCGTCGATCAACTGCACGGCATTGTAGATATCCCCGTTTGCGGCGCGCTCCGGGTAGCCATAGAGGATGGCCAGGCGGGCGTTTTTCGCAAGCTCGGCAATCGCCTGCGCCGAGTCCCCGTCCTGCGCTTCGGCCAGGGCCCCGGCGGCTTCGGCACCGATGTTATAGCCGGTAAGAAACATCTCCGGCAGCACCAGCACATCGGCGCTGCCGGATGCCTCATGCGCCACGGTGTGCAGGCGCTTGAGGTTAGCCGCCACATCCAGCGGCAGGGGCGGGCATTGGTAGAGGGCGACACGCATGGCTTGGCTCCTTAATCGGCGAGGGCGATTGGCCCGATCTCGTCGAACACGTCACCTGGCCCTGGGTTTTCAGGATGAGTGCGGCCGCCGAAGTGATTCATGATGCCCCACACGGCATTCAACGAGGTCTGCACCGCGCCTTCCACCCAGGCGGGTGTCCAGGACACATCATCGCCGGCGATGAAAATCCCGCGTTGTTCGGCAGGCATGTCCTTTTGCATGAAGTGCGCGTACATGCGCTGGTTATAGCGATAGTGACCGGGCAGCGCGCCCTTGAAGGCACCGAGGAAGTGTGGATCGGCCTCCCAGGACACGGTGATCGGGTCGCCGATGATGCGGGCCTTGATATCGACTTTCGGGTAGATCTTGCTCAGCGCGTCGAGGGCCAGTTTCACCCGCTTATCGATTGGCTGCGGGAGCATTTTCAGTGCGTCGCTCATCCACGAGTACGACAGGCAGATCACGCCAGGCTTGTCGTCGCCGTTATCGAACAGGTAGGTACCGCGAGTCAGGCGATCGGTGAGGGTCATGCTCATCAGGTCGCGGCCCGTTTCAGGGTCTTTGTCTTTCCAGAACGGGCGGTCGACCATCACGAAGGTTTTCGAGGACTGCATGTAGCGGGTGCGGTCCAGGGCCATCCACATTTTTTGCGAGAACAGCGTTTCATCGCACTCGATCTGGGTGGTCAGCAGCCAGCTCTGGCAAGTGGTGAGCACAGCCGCGTATTCGCGAGTATCGCCGTAGGTGTCGGTGACGGCAAAGCGGCCGTCGGCGGCGTGGGCAATGCGCTTGACCCCGGCCCGTGGCGCACCACGGTGCAGCGAACTGAGGCTGGTGCCCGCCGGCCAGTGGGCGCAACGCTGCGGCACATGGCGCCAGATGCCCATGGGCACCTGGGCCACGCCGCCGACCACCAGATGCTGGTGATCGTCGCAGTTGGTCATCACCACGCGGAAGATCTCCAGCATTGAGTTGGGGAAGTCCGAGTCCCAGCCGCCGGTGCCGAAACCGACCTGGCCGAACACTTCACGGTGGTGGAACGACAACTTGGCGAAGGCTTTGGAGGTGGCGACGAAATCGTAGAAGGTGCGGTCGTCCCACAACGGCACCAGCTTATTCCACAGGGCCTTGAGGCGTGGCACGTCGCGGTCGCGGATGGCTTGCTGGATATCGCCGAACTGCGAGCCGGCCTCCAGCGCATCGGCCCAGGCGTCAGCCACTTCCTGAAACAGGGCTGGCAGATCCGACAGTTTCTGTGCGTAGTGGGTCTGGCCTTCGAGGTCGATCACGGTACTGCCGGAGGCGGGCGTCAGTGGGTTGGGGAATGGTTTGGTGTCCAGTCCCAGCTTGTCCACGTAGTGGTAGAACGCGGTGGACGACACCGGGAAGCGCATGCCGCCGAGTTCGGCGATGATACCTTCGGCCCCTTCAAACGCCTGGGAGCGCAGGCGTCCGCCCATCTTCGAGGCTTCGTACACCACGGGTTTGAGGCCCAGCTTCATCAGCTCGTACGCCGCGACCAGCCCGGCGATGCCCGCCCCCACGATCGCCACCTCGGCGCCATGCTGTTCAGCCGGGATGCTGCCCAGGCCGGCGGGGTGTTCGATCCAGTCATCGAAGGCAAACGGGAAGTCCGGGCCAAAAATGGTGATGGGTTTTTTCCCGTCTGCGGGGTGGCGATGGGGCTTGCTGACAGTGCTCGACGGAATGCTCATGGCTGACCTTACTGAAGGCTCGGCGGGACGCGACCCGCTGAGTATAGGAAAAGATGGCAGCCAGTTTAGGCAGCGTTGCGCTCGTTAATAAGGCGCAATGTGTCGTCGAATTGGCTTCATTTCAGTCGATATGACGAAATGTTCGGTCAGATTGGCTGACCGCGATCCAATTTGTTACTGAGGATGATCGAGGTGGTGGTTTTCTCGACCCCGTCGACGCTACCGATCTGGTCCAGCAGTTGGTCCAGCTGCTCCGGCGAATCGGTGCGCAGCCAGGCCACGTAATCGAACTCGCCGCTCACCGCGCACAGCTGTTGCACCTGGGCCATGGCGCTAAGCCTGCGCAGCACTTCTTTACCGGAGCGCGGCTGTACGGTAATGCCGACATAAGCCTGCAGGCCGCCATCCACCACACGCTGGCCCAGGCGCACGCCATAACCGGTGATCACTTGGGTTTTTTCCAGGCGCGCCAGGCGCGAGGTGACCGTGGTACGCGCAATGCCTAAGCGCCTGGCCAGCATGGCCACGCTTTCGCGGGCGTTGATCTGCAGCGCAGCGATCAGCTGGCGATCGATTTCATCCAGGACAGACAAGGGCAGAACTCCGTGAGGCAGCGATGGATGCGCATGTTACAGACTTGCATCGGCGGCAGGCAGCGCGCGAACAGTGGGGAACTGGCAAATCGGGTGGGCTGTAGTTCAAGGCGTTCAGGGATATTGGGCAGTTGTTTGCCAAGTGAGATGTGGACGTTTTTGCAAAGAGTCAGATTTTTAAAGATTGATTGCCCGCGACTTTCCAACTGCCAGAAACGCGAAAGCCGCGCAATGCGCGGCTTTGGAGTTGGTGGGCCCACACGGACTTGAACCGTGGACCAAAGGATTATGAGTCCTCTGCTCTGACCAACTGAGCTATAGGCCCTTAACAGGTCGCGGATTATAACGATGGTTTCCTCGCTGTGCTATCCGAAAAGTCCTCAACCTTCATACGAAGGAAGGTTGCGGCGAAAAGTGCTGGCGGCAGAGGCAGGCTGACGATGTAGCCTTGCATTTGTTCGCAGCCTTCATCGGCCAGAAAGGCTTGCTGTGCGGGGTTTTCCACGCCCTCGGCGATGATGGTGAATTGCATGCTGTGGCCCAGGGCGATGATGGCGCGCACGATGGCGGCGTCATGGGTGTCGTCGGGCAGGCCGCGGACGAAGGATTGATCGATTTTCAGGAAGTCCAACGGCAGGCGTTTGAGGTAGCTGAGGGAGGAGTACCCGGTGCCGAAGTCATCGATCGCCAGTTGGACGCCCAGGCGCTTGAGTTCGTGCAGTACGTCGAGGGCTTCTTCAGCCTGGCTCATGATGAAGTTTTCGGTGATCTCCAGTTGCAGGCAGCCTGGCTCCAGGCGGTAGTCGCGCAGTAACTGTTCGATGCGCGGCAGCAGCTTGGGGTGGCGCAGTTGTGCGCCGGCGAGGTTGACCGACAGCGGGCCGAAATCGTCGAAAGTGCCTTGCCAGGCGTGAAGCTGGCGGCAGGCCTGCTCCAGCACCCAATCGCCGATCTGCAGGATCATGCCGTTTTCTTCCGCAAGGGGGATGAAATGTTCGGGCGGCACGTCGCCGAAGGTCGGGTGGTGCCAGCGGATCAAGGCTTCGGCGCCGATCAGCGCGTGGGTCTTGAGGCACAGTTTGGGTTGGTAGTAGAGGCTGCATTCGTTGCGTTCGATGGCGCGGCGAAGTTCTTGTTCCAGGGCGACGCGCTCCTTGGCCTGTGCGGTGAGGTCGCGGGTGTAGCTTTCAACCCGGTTGCGCCCCTTGGCTTTGGAGCGGTACATCGCGGCGTCGGCGTTCTTGACCAGAGTGGCGACGTCGGTGCCGTCCTGCGGGTAGAGACTGGTGCCGATGCTGGCACTGATAAAGAACTCGTGCTCGCCGGCCTGGAATGGCGGGGTGAAGCACGCCAACAGTTTATTGGCCAGGTGCTCGGCATCGCTGGGGTGTTGCAGGCCGGGCAGCAGGATGATGAATTCGTCGCCGCCCAGGCGCGCGACGGTGTCGATGTCCCGCAGTTGCTCTTTGAGGCGCAGGGCGATGTCCTTGAGCAACAGGTCGCCAACGGGATGGCCGAGGCTGTCGTTGATGTGCTTGAAGCGGTCGAGGTCGAGAAACAGCACCGCGCCCTGTTTGCCGGTTTCCTGCTGGCCGTTCAACGCGGCCTGCAGGCGGTTTTCAAACAGTGTGCGGTTAGGCAGTCCGGTGAGGGGGTCGTGGTGCGCCTGGTAGTCGAGGCGGGCCTGGGCGAGTTTGAGGCTGGAGATATCGGCGAATACCGCGACAAAATGCGTCACCTGGTCGCCGTTACGCACGGCGCTGATGGTCAGCCAACTGGGGTAGAGCTCACCGTTCTTACGGCGGTTGGAGATCTCGCCTTGCCAGTGCCCATAGGCGGTCAACTGGTGCCACATGGCGGCATAGAAGGCGCTGTCGTGCAGCCCTGATGCCAGCAGCCTCGGCGTTTCGCCAAGCGCTTCGGCCTCGCTGTAGCCAGTGATTTCGCTGAAGGCGCGGTTGACGGCGCTGATGTTTTGCCGGGTGTCGGTGATCAGCACGCCCTCGGCGGTGCTCTCGAATACGGTAGCGGCCTGTTGCAGCTTTTCCTGCATCAATTGGCGCTCGGTGATATCCCGGGCGATGGTGAGCATGCAGTCCTCGCCACCGATGGGCAGCGGGCGGCTGGACAATTCGCACAGGCGTATCAGCCCGTCGGCCCGGCGGATGTGGCAGATGAAGTCACGCACAAACCCGTCGCGCCGCATCAGTTCCAGCAGATGTTTGCGCTCGTTGAGGTCGACCCAGATGCCCAGTTCCAATGCGGTCTGGTCAATCGAAGTGGCAGCGGTGAAACCGGTAATGCGGCTGAAACCCTCGTTGACCTCGATCAGCAGCCCGTCGCGCTGGCGGCTCAGCAGTAAACCGTCGGGCGAGGCATGAAAGGCCTTGGCGAATTTCTCCTCGGAGGTCTGCAGTTGTTGCTGGGTTTCCTTCAACTGGCTGATGTCGCGCACCACTACCACAATGGCTTCCACCGTATCGAGCTGGAACGGTTCGGCGGATACCAGCCCGGTGAAGGCTTGGCCATTGCTGCGTCGGAACGCCATTTCCAGGTTGCGAATGCTGGTGGTTTGTACGCGGTGCAGCAGGTCGGGGCCTGCTTGGTCAACACCCCAGATATTTAGGTCAGTGGCGGTTTTGCCCAGCACGTCGGCGGCGCTTAAACCGATCTGGTCTTCAAACGCTTTGTTGACCTCCAGCAGGCAGCCATCGCTCAGGCGTGCGATTACCAGAATGTCGGGGCATTGCTGGAACACCGAGGCGAACTTCTGTTCGGAGCGTTGCAAGGCCTCCTCGGTGCGCTTGGCCTCGCTGATATCAATCATCAAGCCACGAAGTACCGGCTCATGGCCGTGCTTGATCAGGCTGACGATATCGCGCACCCACAGGCAGCGGCCGTCGGCGGTGATCACTCGGTAATCGACGCTATGATCGCGATTGGCACGGGTTTCGCGCCAGCAATAAGCTTCGGCGCGGGTGAGGTCTGCGGGGTGGATGATGTTGCGCCAGAAGCCGGGTATCAGCCAATGGGCGCGTGGATAACCGAGCAGTTCTTCGGCGTGGGGAGACACGTAGCTGTAGGTGAAGTCGGTAATGCTGGCTTCCCAGGCGATGGCGGACAGACTTTCTACCAGGCCACGGTAATGATATTCGCTGCTGCGCAGCTCCTGTTCGAGTGCGACACGGCGGGAAATTTCCGAGCTGAGCCGACGATTGATTCGGATGACGATGACCAATACGGTGCTGAGCAGCAGTAGCGCCGGCACGCCGTATAACAGCAGATCGCTCCAGAACGTGCGGTTATCCGAGAAGTTGCCAACCCAGTGGTGCTGGATTGCGTTGGTTTCGTCCAGGCTGAGGTCGGCCAGCACTTTATCGAGGATACCCACCAATAGCTTGTCTTCGCTTGGTACCCCCATCGCCAGTTGATAGCGGTAGGGCGTTTCACCACTGACGTAAAGGCCTTCAAGTTTGAGTTCGCGCAGGCTCCAGACACTGGACGCGAGGTCGCTGACGACGGCGTCCACTTTTCCGGTGGCCAGAGCCTGCAGGGTGGAGCTGACGTTGGGCATGGCCACCAGATTCAGGTCAGGGTGATGGGTGCGCAGCAGTTCGTGGGGGGCGTAGCTGTCCACTACGGCGATTTTCAGCCCGTAGAGGTCTTTGAGGTTTCGCGGTCGCGCTCCGCCTTCATGGGCGAGAATGACCATCGGAAAGTCGATATAGGGCCGGGTAAAGGCCAGGTATTTCTGGCGCTCGGGCGTAGACATGACGCCGGGGACAAGATCGAGTTGATTGTCTCGGGCCAGCTCCAGCACCATGCCCCAGCGCGGTGGTTCGATCAGTTTGACCTTGACGCCCAGGCGATCCTGGATCAGTCGCACATAGTCCGCGGCGAGACCTTGATAATGCCCATTCTCGTCACGGTATTCGAAAGGTGGCCACGAAGTGTCCACGCCAAGGCGCAGCTCCTGATGGTCCGCCAACCAGGCACGCTCTTGATCGGTGAGAGTCAACGCGCCAGCCGTTGCGGTCCAGATCAGCAGCGACAGTAGTATCACGGTCGGCAAACTGGGCATAACGGTCTCGTTATGGCACGGGGAATTGTTTCGAGTGTAGACGGGCATTTCGCAGGAGGGGTGTCGCGGGGATTTTTATCTGGGCAAAACAAAACCCCCGGCCTGGGCCGGGGGTTCTGGGATCACTCGTCGAGGAAGGAGCGAAGATGCTCGCTTCGCGTCGGGTGACGCAACTTGCGCAACGCCTTGGCTTCGATCTGACGGATCCGCTCGCGGGTTACGTCAAACTGCTTACCGACTTCCTCAAGGGTGTGGTCGGTATTCATGTCGATGCCGAAACGCATGCGCAGTACCTTGGCTTCACGGGCTGTGAGGCCGGACAGTACGTCGCGGGTGGCTTCCTTGAGGCTCTCAACGGTGGCGACATCGATGGGCGACTGCATGGTCGAATCTTCGATGAAGTCACCCAGATGGGAGTCTTCGTCATCACCGATCGGGGTTTCCATGGAGATCGGCTCTTTAGCGATCTTCAACACCTTGCGGATTTTATCCTCAGGCATTTCCATGCGTTCGCCCAGCTCTTCCGGGGTCGGTTCGCGACCCATTTCCTGCAGCATCTGACGGGAAATACGGTTGAGCTTGTTGATGGTCTCGATCATGTGCACCGGAATACGGATGGTGCGGGCCTGGTCGGCAATCGAGCGAGTGATCGCCTGACGGATCCACCAGGTGGCATAAGTCGAGAACTTGTAGCCGCGACGGTATTCGAACTTGTCCACAGCCTTCATCAAACCAATGTTGCCTTCCTGGATCAGATCGAGGAATTGCAGGCCACGGTTGGTGTACTTCTTGGCGATGGAGATCACCAGACGCAAGTTTGCTTCAACCATCTCTTTCTTCGCGCGGCGGGCCTTGGCCTCACCGATCGACATGCGACGGTTGATGTCCTTGATCTCGGCAATCGTCAGCCCGGTCTCGGCCTCAAGCGCGCTCAGCTTCTGCTGGCAACGAATGATGTCCGGCTGCAGGCGGCCGATGGCTTCGGCGTACTTCGCCTTGCCCTTGGCCAGAGCGTCGGTCCAGCTTTCGTCCACTTCATTGCCCGGGAACTGGCGCAGGAAGTCGGCACGCGGCATGCGTGCATCACGCACACAAAGCTGCATGATTGCTCGCTCTTGAGCACGCAAGCGCTCAAGGGCGCTGCGAACGCGCTCAACCAGGCCTTCGAATTGCTTAGGCACCAGCTTGATGGGCATGAACAGCTCAGCCAATGCCAGCAGCTCGGCGATAGCCTGCTTATTGGCGCGACCGTGCTTTTTCAAGGCCTTGCGGGTGATTTCCATTTGATCGGAAACCGCACCGAAACGCTGAGCCGCGATCACCGGGTCCGGACCGCTTTCGACTTCTTCTTCGTCGTCGCTGCTGGCTTCAGCCTCGTCGTCGTCGGTGTCGTCGTCCGCCTTGGCGGCCTTGGCGTCGACAGGCGGCGGAACTTCGGCAGCTGGCGGCGCAATGCCGTCGTCCGGGTCGATATAACCGCTCAGGACGTCGGAGAGGCGGCCACCTTCGGTGGTTACGCGGGTGTACTCGGAGAGAATGTGGTCAACCGTGCCGGGGAAGTGCGCAATTGCGCCCATCACTTCGCGGATGCCCTCTTCGATACGCTTGGCGATTTCGATTTCGCCTTCGCGTGTCAGCAGCTCGACGGTGCCCATTTCACGCATATACATGCGCACAGGGTCCGTCGTGCGACCGATATCGGTCTCCACCGCAGCCAACGCGGCGGCAGCTTCTTCAGCGGCGGCTTCGTCGGTATCGGCGTCGGCCAGCATAAGGGAATCCTTATCTGGCGCAGTTTCGAATACGTTGATCCCCATGTCGTTAATCATGCGGATGATGTCTTCCACCTGCTCTGGATCTGAAATATCCTCAGGCAGGTGGTCGTTGACCTCCGCGTAAGTCAGGTAACCCTGCTCACGACCAAGAAGAATCAACTCTTTGATACGAGACTGCTGTTGCGCTTTTCCGGACATAACACCCTATCCACTGAAGGTCTTGGCGGGCAAAAAACAAGCCGAGGATTATACCCGAGCTATGACCTCACACGCCAGCTGAGGTCGGGTTTGATGCGGAAACATTCTGTTTTAAGAGGTCGCGCATCTGTTTTGCTATCTGAATCTGCTCTTCAGCCGATAATCCAGGCTGCCTTGCTCTCTTGATAAGTTCGTCGAGGGTCTGCGTGTGCTGGCCCGCGGATAACCTAGTAATGGTGTCTAAAAACTGTTGTTCAAGGTTTTCGCCGTCAATTAGCCACTCCTTTTCCGCGAGTGCCTTCAATAATCGACCCTGTTCGGTGCCATGCCATCTTGCCATCAGCTGAATGGAGTTTAGCCTGGGGTTTTTCTGCACCGCCTCGATCAAAGCGATCAGTACCTGCGCGTAAGTGTTGCTCTCGTTGGCAAAGTGCTCGGCACTGTCAACTTTGCCCGCCAGTTGCGGGTGATGAATAAGCGTGCGCAGTGCAATCAGCGTAGGCGCTTCCACCGCGACCGGTGTGCGCGGGGCATAGGCTTCATCTCGATCGCCACGCTTGCCGTTCTTGCTCCAGGGTTTTTTGTTGTCCCATTTCTTGCCGCCGGCGCCGGGCTTCTTCGCCGTCCACTCCTGCTGGGGCGCATAGGCGTCTTGTTGTGGATGAAAATCGGCATAGTCCGGCATGGCGTCGTAGTCCATGCCTGGGTCGTAGGCGGGCGGGGCGTCCTGTGGCGCGCTCTGCACCAACTGACTCACGGCCTCGCCGCTCAAACCGGTAATTTCCAGCAGGCGCTGACGCATCAGTGTGCGCAGGTTGGCGCCGGGCACCTTGTCGATCAGCGGCGCCGCGAGGGTCGCCATGTGGGCCTTGCCTTCAAGGGAGCGTGGGTCGGCTTCTTCGGTCAGTTGCTGGAAAAAATAATCCGCCAGCGGCTGCGCGTGCTGGTTGATTCGTGCACGGAAGGCGTCGGTGCCTTCTGAGCGCACCAGGGTGTCCGGATCCTCGCCTTCGGGAAGGAACAGGAAGCGCGCGCGACGCCCGTCCTGCAGGCTCGACAGCGTGGCCTCAAGCGCTCG
This sequence comes from Pseudomonas sp. lyk4-R2A-8, assembly GCF_030209095.1. NCBI lineage: Bacteria > Pseudomonadati > Pseudomonadota > Gammaproteobacteria > Pseudomonadales > Pseudomonadaceae > Pseudomonas > Pseudomonas sp. lyk4-R2A-8. The sequence goes on along the minus strand of NZ_JARVSS010000005.1, from coordinate 51,038 downwards.
CCACGCGGCGTTACGGCCGGCCTGGTCGCCATCGAAGCAGAACAGGACGCTGGGCACCACGCGAAACAGGCGCTTCATGTGCTCTTCGCTGGTGGCGGTACCCAAGGTAGCGACGGCGTTGCGCAAGCCTTGCTGAGCGAGGGCTATCACGTCCATGTAGCCTTCAACCACGATGATTTCGTCAAGGTTGCGGTTGTTCTTGCGCGCTTCGAACAGCCCGTAAAGTTCCTGGCCCTTGTGGAATACCGGGGTTTCCGGGGAGTTCAGGTATTTAGGCTTGTCGTCACCCAGCACGCGGCCACCAAAGGCGATGATGCGGCCGCGACTGTCGCGGATCGGAAACATCACGCGGTCGCGGAAGCGGTCATAGCGCTTGCCGGTCTCGGCGTTTTCCACCAATAGGCCAGCATCGATCATGGCTTTCTGTTGCAGGGTGTCGCTGCTCAAGTGTTTGTACAGGTTGTCCCAGCCCGGCGGTGCAAAGCCAAGGCCGAAGTCGCGGGCGATTTCACCCGTGAGGCCGCGCCCCTTGAGGTACTCGACGGCCGCTTTGCGCTGCGGATGGCTTTTAAGCGCTTGACGATAAAAGTCGGCAGCGGCCGTCAGCAACGGGTACAGCGGCGAGTCGGTGGGTTGTCGTGGTTTGTGCGAACGGCCGCTTTCTTCGCGGGGGATTTCCATGCCGGCGGCTTTGGCCAGTTCCTCGACGGCCTGGGGGAAGTCCAGGTTGTCGTGGTCCATGATAAAGCCAAGGGCATTACCGCCTGCGCCGCAGCCAAAGCAGTAATAGAACTGCTTGTCGGGGCTGACGCTGAACGAGGGGGTCTTTTCTTTGTGGAACGGGCAGCAGGCGGTGTAGTTCTTGCCCGCCTTCTTCATTTGCAGGCGCGAGCTGACCACATCGACGATGTCGGTGCGGTTCAGAAGGTCGTCAATAAAGCTCTGGGGAATCAGCCCGGCCATGGCGTTCTCGTCATCACTGCGTGTAAATGAGGGCCCATGAAGTATTCAAGCGCACGTCATGCGGGCTTGATCATCAATTATCTGTTTGGACTGTCAGGAAGTGTATCTGCCGGACATTCGCTGACGTTAGTGTCTATCAGTCTTCGGCTTGAAATGTTGCCCAGGCATCCGGTCTTGACCCATGGCAGGCCTCGGAAGCTCGGTGGTGGGCACAGCCGACGCAGTTGATCGCCTGTTTATAAAATAAGTGTGCTCGTCAGTAGCCTTGTAAGGCTCGTCAGAAGAGACGCGCACCGCTGGCAGAAGAGCCAGTCCTGACGTGTGAAGCAGTGTCTCGGTCGCGTGTGCGGCGTCGACGATGAAGCATCAAGCGATATCCGCAAATGCCATTAGCCCGGCTGAGGGCCGGGCTTGGCAGAAGCTTGCTACGATCGTCTGTGTATTAGTACAGACGAACGGCGCGGCGCTGTTCGCGCTGAACTTTCTTGGCGTGACGCTTAACAGCGGCTGCTGCCTTACGCTTACGCTCAGAAGTTGGCTTCTCGTAAAATTCGCGGCTACGAACTTCAGCCAGTACACCGGCTTTTTCGCAGGAGCGCTTGAAACGACGCAGAGCTACGTCGAAGGGTTCGTTCTCTTTAACTTTGACGGCTGGCATCCAGAGCTACCTTCTTTCATTACCGGGATCAACGTTCTCGTCGCAAACAATTCACGGCTGAGGTCGTCGGTTTTTAAGGGTTGCGGATGTTAACCCCTCATTGCCTGGAATGCAAAGCCTCTGATCGAAAACCGCTAGTCGGGAGGTGGAGCGGCGACTATTATGCGCGCCTTCGAATTCAGCCTCTACAAGGCGCAAACCCATGCTAGTACTGGGACTTGAAACCTCCTGCGACGAAACCGGCGTCGCCCTTTACGACAGTGAACGCGGGCTTCTGGCCGATGCACTGTTCAGTCAGATCGACCTGCACCGCGCCTATGGCGGCGTGGTGCCGGAGCTCGCCAGCCGTGATCACGTCAAGCGCATGCTGCCGTTGATTCGCCAGGTGCTGGATGAGGCCGGTTGCGTGCCCACCGAGATCGATGCGATTGCCTACACGGCCGGCCCCGGATTGGTCGGAGCCCTGCTGGTTGGGGCCTCTTGCGCCCAGGCGCTGGCATTCGCCTGGGGCATTCCGGCACTCGGTGTGCACCATATGGAAGGTCATTTACTGGCACCCATGTTGGAAAAAACACCGCCACAGTTCCCGTTCGTCGCTTTGTTGGTGTCGGGCGGGCATACGCAGCTGGTTCAGGTGGATGGCATCGGCCAATACACGCTGCTCGGCGAGTCCCTGGATGACGCGGCCGGCGAAGCCTTTGACAAGACTGCCAAGATGATGGGCCTCAATTACCCCGGCGGTCCGGAGATCGCACGCCTCGCCGAAAAGGGCGTCGCCGGCCGCTACACCTTCCCGCGCCCGATGTGCGATCGCCCAGGCCTGATGTTCAGCTTCAGCGGCCTGAAAACCTCCGCACTCAACACCTGGCAGCAAAGCCTCGGCGCCGGGGACGACAGCGAGCAAGTCCGTTGCGACATCGCACTGGCGTTCCAGCAGGCCGTGGTGGAGACTTTGACCATCAAGTGCAAGCGCGCCCTCAAGCAGGCGGGCATGAAGCGTCTGGTGATCGCCGGCGGCGTCAGCGCCAACAAGGCGTTGCGCAGTTCCCTGGAGAAAATGCTCGGCGATATGAACGGCGATGTGTTCTATGCCCGACCTGAATTCTGCACGGATAACGGCGCGATGATCGCCTACGCCGGTTGTCAGCGGTTACAGGCGGGGCAGCATGAAAGCCTGGCGATCAGCGTGCAGGCGCGTTGGCCGATGGAGCAGCTGTCGCCGTTGTAGGACACGAGGTGCGTCGGTATTTAAAAATGCCGTTCGCGCCCGGCAAACAGGTCGCGTAGATTGCCGCGATGGCGCCAGACGATCAGCAGCGTCAGCACGCTCATGGGTAACAGCGCCGCCGGCTCCTGCCAGGCCAGCAGTGGCAGGGTCAGGGGCGTGGCGATCAGCGCGGCCAGCGAGCTGGTGCGGGTCAAGTAAAACGTCAGCAGCCAGGCCAGTACGGCCAGCAGCGCGGCGGGTGGGTAGATCCCCAGCAGCATGCCGGCCGCCGTGGCGACGCCTTTGCCGCCGCGAAAGCGAAAGTACAATGGAAACAGATGGCCGAGGACGGCGCATACGCCCACCCAGGCCTGCTGTTGCAGGGTGAGGCCGGCGAGGCTGGCGATCAGCACGGGTAACAAGCCTTTGCAGACGTCGCCCAGCAACGTCAGTACGGCGAGCTTCTTGCCGGCCAGGCGCAGCATATTGGTAGCGCCGGCATTGCCGGAGCCACCCATTCGCGGATCGGGGTTACCCGTCAGGCGGCTGAGCAAAATGGCGAAGGACAGCGAGCCGAGCAGGTAGGCGAGAATCGCCAGTGACCAAAACATGCTAACTATTCCGGGCGAGGACGCCCTGATTCTAACGGGGCATCGCGCCCTTGTCGTGCTGCGGAGAAGAGTGCTTGGACAGAGTGTTTATCGAAGGCCTGGAAGTCGACACCGTGATCGGGGCCTACGACTGGGAGCGCGGGATCCGACAATGCCTGCGTCTGGACCTGAGCTTCGCCTGGGATAACCGCCCGGCCGCGGCCGGCGACGACCTGACCCTGGCGCTGGACTACGCGAGCGTGTCTGCGCGCATCCAGGCGTTCGCGGAGCAATCCCAATACCAGTTGGTGGAAACGTTTGCCGAGCGCCTGGCTGAAGTGCTGATGCGCGAGTTCAACATTCCCTGGCTGCGCCTCAAATTGACCAAGCCCGGCGCCGTGCCGGCCGCCAAGGGTGTCGGTGTGGAGATCGAGCGCGGATGTCGCTAACTCAGGTTTACCTTGGTCTTGGCAGCAACATCGAGCGTGAGCGCCACTTGCGCGCGGGGCTGGACGCGCTGGCGAGTCTGCTGGTGGACATACGCTGTTCGGCGGTGTTCGAGAGTCAGCCGGTTGGCATCAAGAGCGGGCCGTTCTTCAATTTGGTGGTGTCGGCGTATACCGATCTGGCGTTGATGGAACTGGATCGTCGGTTGAAGTTGATCGAGGCGGATAACGGCCGCTATGCACCGGACCGCAAAGGCTTGCCGCTGGATATCGATGTGCTGCTGTATGGCGAGCTGGTGGGTAACTTTGACGGTTTGGTGCTGCCACGGGCAGAGATCCTGAAAAACGCCTTTGTGTTATGGCCGTTGTCGTTGATGGCGCCGGATCGCATGCACCCTGAGGCGGGCAAGACAATGGCCCACTTATGGCGCGATGCGCACATTGATCAGGTGCTGGCCCCCGTCCCGTTCGAATGGCAGGGCCAGCAGCTCACGCCGAGTGGGTTGTTATAACGCGCACTTTTCCTTGTAGGCCTTGAGTGCCTTGAGCCTTTCCCGCTTGAGCGCTTCGCCCAGTTCCGGACCTTTGAAACCTTTCTCCAGCAGCGGCGCTACGGCCACGCCGCGCGCTGCCTGCGCTGCACCGCGCAAATAATCGGCCTGTGGATAACTGCGCTGCTCCAGGCCTTTGCGGCCACGCGCGTCCATTTCACAGGCAACCACGAACTCCTCGAAGCGCTGCGGCCGGCGATACACGTCAAAACTCTGCAACAACTCCAGCAGCGTCGAGGCCTTCAGCTCCAATGCGCGATGGCCGTGGGTGTGATACTGGCCGACCAGCAGCGCCAGTTCCTGGCAGTCCCTTGGCACTTTGAAGCGCTCATTGACCGCCTTGATCAGCTTCAAACCCCTGTGTTCATGGGCAATATGCTGCGGCAACTTATCCACAGGCGTCAGGCCTTTACCCAGGTCGTGCAGCAGGCAAGCCCAGCGTACGGTCAGCGGTTGCCGATGCACGGCGGCCTGTTCCAGCACGCTTAGGGTGTGCACGCCCGTATCGATTTCAGGGTGGTGTGCCACGGGTTGCGGCACGCCGAACAGCGCATCGATTTCTGGCATCAGGGTTTTCAACGCATTGCAGTCGCGTAACACCTGAATAAATACCTGAGGTTGATCTTCCATCAGTGCGCGAGAGATTTCTTTCCAACTGCGTTCGGGCGTCAGGGCCTCCAGTTCGCCGGATTCGCTGAGTTGGCGCATCAACTCGAGGGTTTCCGGCGCCACTGTGAAACCCAGGTGTGCATAACGCGCGGCAAAACGCGCGACTCTGAGTACGCGCAACGGATCTTCGGCAAACGCCGGGGATACATGCCGGAGTATGCGGGCTTGCAGGTCTTGTTGGCCGTGATAGGGGTCGGTCAGGTTGCCGTCATCGTCTTGCGCCATGGCATTGATAGTCAGGTCGCGCCGAATCAGGTCTTCCTCCAGCGTAACGTCTGGGCTTGCATGGAATACAAAGCCGCCGTAACCCTTGCCGCTCTTGCGTTCGGTGCGGGCGAGGGCGTATTCATCGCCGTTTTTCGGGTCCAGGAACACCGGGAAATCAGCCCCGACCGGCTTGAAACCCTTGGCGAGCATTTCTTCAGTGGTCGCGCCGACAACGACGCGGTCGATGTCAGTAACGTCGATGCCCAGCAAGCGGTCGCGCACCGCGCCACCAACTTTATAGATTTTCATGAAAAAGCCTCCATTAGCGGCACAGGATAACGCCTGTCCCTGGCCAATGGAGGCTTTGCTGTTTCACAGATGGACGACGGCCATGTCCAGGCGACCGTAGTCATTATCGTTGTGGTCGCTGCGCGGCGGAACATGATGAGTCTTCATCACCTGATCGCCCTGCAGGGTTTCCAAGTGAATATCGAAGCCCCACAGGCGATGCAGGTGCTTGAGCACTTCCTCGGTGGAGTCCCCCAGGGGTTTGCGATCATGTTGCTGATGACGCAGGGTCAGCGAGCGGTCGCCGCGCACATCGATGCTGTAGATCTGCACGTTGGGTTCGCGATTGCCCAGGTTGTATTGCGCGGCCAGCGTCTCGCGAATAATGCGATAGCCCGGTTCATCATGGATGGCCGGTACCACCAGGTCGTCCTTGAGGTCGTCATCGAGAATGCTGAACAACTTCAGGTCACGGATCACCTTGGGCGACAGGTACTGCAGGATGAAGCTCTCGTCCTTGAAGCTGCTCATGGCGAACTTGATGGTGGACAGCCAGTCGCTGCCAGCGATTTCCGGGAACCAACGGCGGTCCTCCTCGGTGGGGTTTTCGCACATGCGCCGAATATCGCGGTACATCGCAAACCCCAGGGCGTAGGGGTTTATACCGTTGTAATACGGGCTGTCGAAACCTGGCTGGAACACGACACTGGTGTGGGACGTGAGGAACTCCATCATGAAGCCGTCGGTGACCAGGCCTTCGTCGTACAAGTCGTTCATCAGGGTGTAGTGCCAGAAGGTGGCCCACCCCTCGTTCATCACCTGGGTCTGGCGCTGCGGGTAAAAATACTGGGCAATTTTGCGCACGATTCGCACAATCTCGCGCTGCCACGGCTCCAGCAGCGGAGCGTGCTTTTCCAGAAAATACAGAATGTTTTCCTGAGGTTCGGCGGGGAAGCGTGCATTATCCTTGTCGTTGTGTTTACCGGCGCGCTTGGGGATGGTGCGCCACAGGTCATTAATCTGTTTCTGCAGGTGTTCTTCGCGCTCTTTCTGACGCAGGCGTTCTTCTTCGGCGGAAATCGGGTAAGGGCGTTTGTAGCGGTCGACCCCGTAATTCATCAGCGCGTGGCAGGAGTCGAGCAGGTCTTCCACCGCGTCGATGCCATGGCGCTCTTCGCATTGCATGATGTACTGCTTGGCGAACACCAGGTAATCAATGATCGAACTGGCGTCGGTCCAGGTGCGGAACAGGTAATTGCCTTTGAAAAAGCTGTTATGCCCATAGCAGGCATGGGCGACCACCAGTGCCTGCATGCAGATGGTGTTTTCCTCCATCAGGTAGGCGATGCACGGGTCTGAGTTGATCACGATTTCGTAAGCCAGGCCCATCTGGCCGCGGCTGTAGGATTTTTCGGTGCTGAGGAAGTGCTTGCCGTAGGACCAATGGTGATAGCCCAGGGGCATGCCGACCGAGGCATAGGCGTCCATCATCTGCTCGGCGGTGATTACCTCAATCTGGTTGGGGTAAGTGTCCAGGGCATAACCCGCCGCGATACGGCTGATTTCCCGGTCATAGGCCTGGATCAGTTCGAAGGTCCATTCGGACCCGGTGGAAATGGGTTGGCGCTTAGTCTCTTTTTTGGCGGTCATGTCACTAACCTGCGCTGGAAGAGTTCACGGAAGACCGGATAGATATCGCCGGCCGAGACCAGTTGTTGCTGGGCGAACGTGTCGGCGAAGGCTTCGCCGATACGCTCGTATTCGAACCACAGGGCCTGGTGCTCCCGAGGGGTGATTTCGACATAGGTGTAGTACTGCACGAACGGCATGATCTGGTTGATCAAAATGTCGCGGCAGATCGGCGAATCGTCGTTCCAGTTGTCGCCGTCGGAGGCTTGGGCTGCGTAGATGTTCCATTCGTTGGCGGGGTAACGTTCAGCCATGATCTCCTGCATCAGTTTCAAGGCACTGGAGACGATGGTGCCGCCGGTTTCGCGCGAGTAGAAAAACTCCTCTTCGTCCACCTCCCGTGCGCTGGTGTGGTGACGGATGAAAACTACGTCGATCTTGTCGTAATTGCGCTTGAGGAACAGGTACAGCAGGATAAAGAAGCGTTTGGCGATGTCTTTGGTGGCCTGGGTCATGGATCCGGACACATCCATCAGGCAGAACATCACTGCCTTTGAGCTGGGGTTGGGTTGCTTGACCAGCAGGTTGTATTTCAGGTCGAAGGTATCGAGGAACGGCACGCGGCGAATCCGCGCGCTGAGTTTTTCGATTTCCGTCTCGATTTCCTGGATATCGCCGAAGTTATCCGGTTCTTCGCGCTTTAACCGCGCCAACTCTTCCTTGGCCTGTTTGAGCTTGGCGCGGCTGCTGCCCGATAGGGCAATACGCCGGGCGTGGGCCGAGCGCAGGGTTCGGATGATATTGATCCGCGAAGGGTTGCCTTCGTTGCTGATGCCGGCGCGCACCGTCTTGAAGGTGTCGGTGCCCGTGAGATTGCGTTTAACCAGATTGGGCAACTCCAGGTCCTCGAACATGAATTCGAGGAATTCTTCCTGGGTGATCTGGAACACAAACTCATCCATGCCCTCGCCGGAATTACCGGCCTTGCCCGGCCCCTTGCCGCCACCCCCACTTGGAGGGCGCTGGATATGCTCGCCTGTGGTGAACTCCTTGTTGCCGGGATGCACGACGGTCTGTTTGCCGCCCCGGCCGTGGTGCAGCACCGGCTCGTCGATGTCGCGTCCGGGAATGCTGATTTGTTCGCCATGCTCCATGTCGGTGATGGAGCGGCGGCTGACGGCCTCTTCCACCGCCTTTTTGATGTGGTCACGGTAACGCCGCAGGAAACGCTGGCGGTTTACCGTGCTCTTGTTCTTGCCATTGAGGCGTCGGTCGATCACATAGCTCATGGGGCCCCTCCGGGGAGCTTCAAGTCGTGAGCTTCAAGCCGCAAGGCAGAACCCGCTGACGGGCTCTGTCGCTTTTCCCTTGCCGCTTGTCGCTAGAAGCTTACAGCTGCTTCTCTCACTGCGATTTCCGAACCCGCAGGTACCATTCCGAAAGAAGGCGTACCTGTTTGTCGGTGTAGCCACGCTCGACCATTCGAGTAACGAAGTCGTTGTGTTTTTGCTGGTCCTCCTTGCTGGCCTTGGCGTTGAAGCTGATAACCGGCAGCAGATCCTCGGTGTTGGAGAACATTTTTTTCTCGATCACCACCCGCAGCTTTTCGTAGCTGAGCCAGGTCGGATTCTTGCCGTTATTGTTGGCGCGGGCACGCAACACGAAGTTGACGATTTCGTTGCGGAAATCCTTCGGATTACTGATACCTGCCGGTTTCTCGATTTTTTCCAGTTCCTCGTTGAGGGCTACGCGGTTGAGAATCTCGCCGGTTTCCGGGTCGCGGTATTCCTGGTCCTGAATCCAGAAATCTGCATACAGCACGTAGCGGTCGAAGATGTTCTGGCCGTATTCGCTGTAAGACTCCAGGTACGCGGTTTGGATTTCCTTGCCGATAAACTCGATATAGCGCGGTGCCAGGTATTCCTTGAGGAATCGCAGGTAACGCTCGCGGGTCTCGGCCTGGAACTGTTCCTGTTCGATCTGCTGCTCCAGCACATAAAGCAGGTGCACCGGGTTGGCGGCAATTTCGTGGGGGTCGAAGTTGAACACTTTGGACAGGATCTTGAACGCAAAACGCGTCGACAGGCCGTTCATGCCCTCGTCCACGCCGGCGGAGTCGCGATATTCCTGAATCGACTTGGCCTTGGGGTCGGTGTCCTTGAGGTTTTCGCCGTCGTACACGCGCATCTTGGAGTAGATATTCGAGTTTTCCGGTTCTTTCAAGCGCGACAGCACGGTGAATTGAGCGAGCATTTTCAAGGTGTCGGGCGCGCAATGGGCCTTGGACAGGGAGCTGTTGAACAGCAATTTGTCATAGATCTTGATTTCATCACTGACCCGCAGGCAGTACGGTACCTTGACGATGTAGATCCGATCGATGAACGCCTCGTTGTTCTTGTTGTTGCGGAAGGTGTGCCATTCCGATTCGTTGGAGTGGGCCAGCAGGATCCCGGTGAACGGAATCGCCCCCAGGCCTTCGGTGCTGTTGTAGTTGCCTTCCTGAGTGGCGGTCAGCAGTGGGTGCAGCACCTTGATCGGTGCCTTGAACATTTCCACGAACTCCATCAGGCCTTGGTTGGCCCGGCACAATGCGCCCGAGTAACTGTAGGCGTCGGCGTCGTTCTGCGGGAATTCTTCGAGTTTGCGGATATCGACTTTACCGACCAGCGCCGAAATATCCTGATTGTTCTCGTCGCCCGGTTCGGTCTTGGCCACGCCGATCTGGTTGAGGATCGACGGGTAGAGTTTCACCACGCGGAACTGACTGATATCACCGCCAAACTCCGCCAGGCGCTTGGTAGCCCAGGGCGACATGATGGTGTTGAGGTAGCGCCGTGGAATGCCGAAGTCCTCTTCGAGAATCGCGCCGTCTTCCGTGGCGTTGAACAGGCCCAGGGGCGACTCGAAAACGGGTGAGCCCTTGATAGCGTAGAAGGGCACCTTCTCGATCAACTGTTTGAGTTTTTCGGCCAGGGACGACTTACCGCCGCCGACGGGGCCGAGCAGGTAGAGGATCTGTTTCTTCTCTTCCAGGCCTTGGGCGGCATGGCGGAAGTAGGAAACGATCTGGTCGATGCATTCTTCCATGCCGTGGAAGTCTTCAAAGGCCGGATAGCGGCGGATCACCTTGTTGGAGAATATTCGTGACAGGCGCGAATTATTCGAGGTGTCTACCAGCTCCGGCTCGCCGATCGCCAGCAGCAGGCGTTCGGCAGCGGATGCGTAGGCGCTTCGGTCCTGTTTGCACAGGTCGAGATACTCCTGAAGCGTGAGTTCTTCCTGCTGTGTGGACGCGAAGCGTTGTTGGAAGTGGCTAAAAATACTCATGACGTCGTCACCTCGCTCGATACGTGGAGCCGACGCCGGATCAATCAGTTGATGCTGGCAACCATTGACGATCGCCAATGGTTGTTTTCCCCCCAGAACACCCTGAAACGCTACCGATGACCCGCACGCCGGTGTACCGGCTCTCCCCTGATTCGGATGGCCTGCGCTTAAGGATAGTTCGGAATCGGAGAGGTCAAGGTGCGAGACGTAATTAGTTTGCCCGCGCCGTTCGTCAGAAACGGCGCGAGCCCAAGTGACACGCGGGGTGGCGGGGTGTGAAAAAAATTATTGCGAGTCGCCTGATGCGATTTCTGCAGGAAAGGTCGCACGCCATAGCTCAAATCCGCCATCCAGGCTGTAGACGTCCGAGAAGCCCTGGCTGACCAGATAGGCGGCTGCGCTCTGGCTGGAGTTGCCGTGGTAGCAGGCCACGATCAGCGGTGCGTCAAGGTCGGCGGCGCGAATGAAATCGGCGATGTTGACGTTGTCCAGGTGCTGGGCACCAGTGATGTGGGCAGCGGCGTAAGTAGGCTGATCGCGGATATCGACCACCACTGCGCCTTGTTCGCGCAGGGCCTGGGCTTGTTCGGGAGGGATACGTTTGAATTCGCTCATGGCGGGCTCCTTGGGCGGGCGGCAAGCGGTGTCTAGCGCTTGGCGGCGGCCGGCTGTGTAACGGCAAGAGGGGGTGGGCACTGGCAGCGGTGGCGCTCGCCGGTGTCGATATTCATCAAGGTCATGGCGCCACCCCACACGCAGCCGGTGTCGAGGGCGAATACGCCGGGTTCATCGCAGTGGCCTTCCAGGGCCGCCCAGTGACCGAAGATGATCTTCGTGTCGCGGGTCTTGCGTTCCTTGTGGGCGAACCAGGGTTTATAGCCGGGCAGGGCGGTGTCGGCGCCTTCCTTGCTCTTGAGATCAAGTTTTCCTTCGGCGGTGCAGAAGCGCATGCGGGTGAAGTAATTGGTAATGACCCGCAGGCGAGCGACACCGGTGAGATCGTTATCCCACTTGACCGGCTCGTTACCGTACATACCGTCGAGGTAGGCGGTGTACAGGCTGTCGTCGGCGAGGGCGCATTCAACTTCGGCGGCACACTTGAGGGCTTTCTTCAGTGTCCATTGCGGCGCAATACCTGCATGGACCAGCGCGATATTGCGGCTTTCATCGTAATGCATGAGTTTTTGCCGACGTAGCCAGTCGAGCAGCTCGGCGCGGTCCGGTGCGTCGAGAATTTCCCGCAGGGTATCGCCCTTTTTCAGGCGTTCGATGTTATTCGCGGCGGCCAGCAGGTGCAGGTCATGATTGCCCAGAACACAGACCAACGAATTGCGCAGGCTATATAAGTAGCGCAGGGTCTGGAGTGACGCGGGGCCACGATTGACCAGGTCGCCCACCAGCCACAGGCGATCCTGCGCCGGGTCGAAGGCTACCCGTTCCAGCAGGCACTTGAGGGGCTCCAGGCAGCCTTGCAAATCCCCGACCGCATATGTCGCCATCAGTGCAGGGCTCCTGGCACGGCGAGCCGAAAAGGCTTGATCATGGCATCGAACACATGGCCATCGGTGGCTTTCATCTGATATGAGCCCTGCATGGTGCCGACCTTGGAGGTCATCACCGTGCCGCTGCTGTAGGTGTGGCTGGCGCCGCTGTCGATCAGTGGCTGCTGGCCGACGACGCCGGCGCCACGGACTTCTTCGACCTGGCCGTCACCGTCGGTGATCACCCAGTGGCGTGAGAGCAGTTTGGCCGGCACCAGCCCATTGTTTTTCACCGTGATGGTGTAGGCAAAGGCGAAGCGGTTTTGTTCAGGTTGCGATTGTTCCGCCAGGAAGCGGGTGACGACGCTGACGTCGATCTGGTAGCGAGGATCGGACATGCAAGAGGCCTTAAAAGCAAAAGCGGAAGACAGCAGATGCGGATCAGTCTAGGCCAAGAAGTGTGTACTAGGCCAGACATGCTGTCCGGCCTGGTGCACGGCAGGCTCAGTCCGCGGCTGGCGCAGGCTGGACGGCCAACTGGTCAGCCAGGCGCACGAACGCGGCCAGATCCAGTTGTTCGGGTCGCAGGCTGCCGTCGACGCCGGCGGCTTCGATCTCGGCGTTGCTCAACAGCGCCTTGAGCGTATTGCGCAGGGTTTTGCGCCGCTGGTTGAACGCCTCGCGTACGACGCGCTCAAGCAGTTTGTGATCCTTGGCCGGGTGTGGCAGCACTGCGTGGGGAACCAGGCGTACGATGGCCGAATCGACCTTCGGCGGCGGATTGAAGGCCCCCGGGCCGACGTTGAACAGATGTTCGACGCGGCAGTGGTATTGAACCATGATCGACAGGCGGCCCCAATCACCGCCGCCAGGGCCGGCAGCCAGGCGTTCCACCACTTCTTTTTGCAGCATGAAGTGCATGTCGCGGATGATCCCGGCGTTATTCAGCAGGTGGAAAATCAGCGGCGTGGAAATGTTGTACGGCAGGTTACCCACCACGCGCAGGCTGTTGGGCGCGGCGTTAAGGGTATTGAAGTCGAACTTCAGTGCATCGCCTTGATGCAGGTTGAAGTTGGGCTTACCGGCGAACTGCTGATTGAGGATCGGGATCAGGTCTTTGTCCAGTTCCACCACGTCCAGCTGCCCACCGCTGGCCAGCAGGCCTTGGGTCAATGCTCCCTGGCCCGGGCCGATTTCCAGCAGGCGATCTTCCGGCTTGGCATGAATAGAGCGCAGGATTCGGTCGATCACGCCAGCGTCGTGCAGGAAGTTTTGCCCGAAGCGCTTACGCGCCCGGTGTTGGTAATGCTCGGTCATATACGGGTCTCGGCCATCCGGTAGGCGGTTTCCAGGGCCACGTGCAGGCTGCCGGTATCGATCTTGCCGCTGCCCGCCAGGTCCAGGGCGGTGCCATGGTCGACGGAGGTACGAATGATCGGCAGGCCCAGGGTCACGTTGACGGCGGCGCCGAAGCCTTTGTATTTCAGCACCGGCAGCCCCTGGTCATGGTACATCGCCAGCACTGCATCGCAGTGCTCCAGATATTTGGGGGTAAACAGAGTGTCTGCGGGCAGCGGGCCGCGCAGGTCCATGCCTTCTTGGCGCAGACGCTCCAGGGTGGGTTCGATGATGTCGATTTCTTCATGGCCCAAGTGGCCACCTTCTCCGGCATGAGGGTTGAGCCCGCAGACCAGGATACGCGGTTGGGCAATGCCGAATTTGTGGCGCAGGTCGGCGTGCAGGATGCGAGTCACGCGCTCTATACGCTCGGCGGTGATGGCGTCGGCCACCTCGCGCAAGGGCAGGTGTGTGGTCACCAGCGCCACACGCAGGCCGCCCGTGGCCAGCATCATTACCACCTGCGCGGTGTGAGTCAGCTCGGCGAGAAACTCGGTGTGTCCGGAAAACGCGATGCCGGACTCGTTGATCACGCCCTTGTGCACCGGCGCGGTGATCATGCCGGCGAAGTCGCCGTCGAGGCAGCCTTGCCCGGCGCGAGTCAGGGTCTGTAACACAAATGCCGCGTTAGCCTTGTCCAGGCGACCCGCTACGACCTTGGCCTGCAGCGGGGTGTCCCACACGTACAGGCTGCCGGCGGGCGCGGGCGCGTCAGGCCAATTGCCCGGTGACGCATCCAACAGGGTGACAGCCACACCCAGCTGCGCGGCCCGCTCAACGAGCAGGCCACGGCTGGTAATGGCAATCAGGGGGTGTGGCTGAGGTTGCGAGGCGAGCAGCAGGCACAGGTCTGGACCGATGCCGGCGGGCTCGCCGGGAGTCACCGCGAAACGCTTTGGTTTCACTGGGCTGCCTGGTCGGTGCCTGTTGGTCCGGCGCCTGGCAGCTTGATTTCCACATAGGCTTCGTCACGGATCTGACGCAACCAGGTTTGCAGCTCTTCGTCGTATTTGCGGTTACGCAGCACGTTCAGAGCCTGTTGCTCGCGAGCCTGGCTGGTGTTGTCAGTGGCACGACGGCCAAGGACTTCCAGGACATGCCAGCCGTATTGCGTCTTGAACGGCTTGGACAACACGCCCTGCGGAGTATCGGCCATCACCTGCTGGAACTCTGGTACCAAGGCTTTCGGATCGATCCAGTTCAGGTCGCCGCCGTTGAGGGCAGAACCCGGATCTTCCGAGAAACTCTTGGCCAGGGTGGCGAAGTCTTCACCGTTCTGGATACGGTCGTAGATCTTCTCGGCCAGCTCCTTGGTTTGCGCTTCGCTACGGATTTCGCTTGGCTTGACCAGGATGTGGCGAACATGCACTTCGTCTTTCAACGACGTCTGGCCGCCACGGCGCTCGAGCAACTTGAGGATGATGAAACCGCCTGGCGTGCGAGCTGGCGGAGTAATGCCGCCCACTTCCATGGCGCTCAGTTCACGATCGAACGGAGGTGGCAATTGAGCGGCTTTACGCCAGCCCATATCACCGCCTTCAAGGGCGTTGTCACTGCCGGACTGGGCGATCGCCATTTGCGCGAAATCGGCACCGGCCTTGAGGCGATCATAAATCGCCTTGGTTTTGGCAGCTGCCGCATTGAGTTGTTCGGAGTTGGCGCTGTCCGGGGTCGGAATCAGGATATTGGCCAGGTGCAGCTCTTCGGAAAGCTGCATCTTGCCCAGGTCCGATGCCAGGAAGTTCTTCACTTCCTGCTCCGAAACCTGGACGCGCTCAGCGACGCGGCGCTGACGTACACGGCTGATGATCATTTCACGGCGGATCTGGTCACGGGCGTCCTCGTAGGACAAACCATCGTGAGCCAGCGCCGCGCGGAACTGGTCAATGCTCATGTTGTTGCGTTGGGCAATGGTGCCCACTGCCTGGTTCAACTCTTCGTCCGAGATACGGATGCCGGAGCGTTCGCCGATCTGCAATTGCAGGTTCTCGACGATCAGGCGTTCCAGCACCTGCTGGTCCAGCACGCTGGTAGGTGGCACACCGCCGCCACGCTTGGCGATGGTCTGCTGAACTTCCTTGACCCGTTGGTCGAGTTGGCTCTGCATGATCACGTCGTTATCGACAATGGCCACCACTTTGTCCAACTGTTGGACCGCCGCGTGTGCCGAGACGGTCCCCAGGAACAGCGCGCCCAGTACGAGCGGGCGCAGACAATCAGAAAGCTTGATCTTCACGTTCACGATAACCTTGAATGCCTTTGTCGAGGAAGCTCTCTACCTTGGCGCCGGTCAGGCCGCCGAGTCCTTTGAGGACGATCTGGAAGAAGAGCCCGTGGTCACCCTTTTCGTTAAGCGGGGCGAGCTGGGTATATTCGTCGTTGGAAACCCAGTAACGGTTGATGACACGCAATTTCCAGCAGCAGTTGTCGTATTCGAAACCACCAAAAGCTTCCAGGGTGCGGTTGCGGGCATAGTCATACTGCCAGCGGGTGATCAGGTTCCACTGCGGAATGATCGGCCACATCATCGAGAAGTCGTGTTGTTGGATTTTGTAGTAATCCTTCACGAAGTTCGGTTGACCTTGGGTGCCGTAGTCCCCGCCGAACTGCCACTTGCCGGTCAACTGGTTGTAAACCACCTGGTCGTTGCGATAGCGATAACCGAGGTTGACCACCTTGTTGGGGTTGTCTTCCGGTTGGTAGTGGAACATCGCACTGCCGGAGCGAGGACTGTGTTCTTCGGTGTCCCAGTTGTAGTCGGCAGTGGCGCGCCAGTCGCGGTTGAAGCGGAACTCGTAGTCCAGTGCAACAGGGGATATGTCTGTCTGGGAATCAGCACGGTCAGCGGCCAAGATACCTGGTAATTGAACCTCGCGGTCTTTGAAATAAAGTGCCTGGCCTACGCTTATGCGCTGCCGTTCGAGACCGTTTTCTTCAATCCAGCGGCTGGTTACACCCAAGGACAACTTGTTTTCATCACCGATACGGTCGTTACCGACAAACCGGTTATCTCGGAACAGCGACGCGTAGCTGAACGAGGTTTCCGCAGTATCGAAAATAGGTATGTCGTTCTGGTCTTTATTGGGCACATACAGATAGAACAAGCGAGGTTCGAGGGTTTGGGAGTAATTCTTACCAAACCATTGCGTCGACCGGTCGAAATAAAGACCGCTGTCAATGCTTGCGATGGGGATCGCTCGATCCTGAGAACTCGAGAACTTGCTGCCAGTGTAGCGAGTGTTGGCTGCCATAGCGGCATCCTGCGCCGCGATCAGGTCGTTTTGGCCTCGGCTGTCTAGATCCAGATCATATTTGGTGTAGACGTACTTGAGCTTGGGGGTAATAAAACCATACGTCCAGTTGAGTGGTAGCTCAACTGTGGGCGCTACGTTCAAACGGTTGCCATTGACGCGGTTCAACCCGGAAACATACTCATCCAATCGCTTATCTGGAACGCCATCCTCCCCCGTGAACGTACCTGTTTTTAGGTCACGGTCAAACCTTACGGCTTCAGTCTCATAGGAAAAATTTAAACCACCGGGATGGTACGGCAGTGCGCCACTGAATGTGATCTGCGGCAGTCTGTCATAAGGGGTGATCTGGGAGATAGTCGCCAATTGATAAGCTTGGAGGCTCAAGCGCGCTGTATATGTGTCGCCACGGTAGGTCAATGCACCTTGCTGGTTCAAGTAGTCCTGAGACTCCACCCCAATCTGGTTGCTTTTCAGATCCTGGAAGTAATAAGGATCGCTGATCCGGGTGTAATCCACCTGAGTCGACAACCGCGAATCCAACCCACCCTTATGCTGCCAATTGAGCATATAGCGGGTTTTCTCGTAATCGGTCTGCTTGCTGCGCTCGTCGTTGTCGTCGTTCAGGTATGCGCCGCCGAACTGACCTTCGCTGGCCTTGGTGAGGTAGCGGAATTCGCCTTCCATCAACAGGCCGCGCTTGGTCATGTATTGCGGGTACAACGTGGCGTCATAGTTTGGCGCCAGGTTGAAGTAGTACGGCGTGGTCAGCGTAAAGCCAGTCTCGCTGCCGGTGCTGAAGCTCGGCGGCAGGAAACCGGACTGACGACGATTGTCGATCGGGAAATAGATGTAAGGGGTGTACAGGATCGGGATGTTCTTGACCCGCAACGTCGCGTTGGTCGCCGTGCCGAAACCGGTGGCGGGGTTCAACGTAATGTTGTTGCCCTTGAGCTGCCAGGCGTTGCTGTCCGGCTCGCAGGTGGTGTACGTACCGTCCTTGAGACGGATGATCGCGTTTTCGGCACGCTTGGCGTACAGCGCGTTGCCGCGGATTCGCGACTTGTGCATCACATATTCGGCGTTGTCGATCTGCGCGGCGCCGGTGTCCAGTTGAACCTGGGCGTGGTCGCCGACGATCAGCGCACCGTTGTCACGCAGGCGCACGTTGCCGTTCAGCTCGCCACGGTTCTCGGCCTGGTACAGGCTGGCTTCCTGGGATTCGAGCTGCATGCTGCCCTGGCGCATGACGACATCACCGGCCAGGGTCGCGACTTGCGATTCCTGCTCGTAACGAGAGGCCTTGGCACCGATGAAGGTCGGCGCGTCGCTCTTGTTCGTCTTGTCGTTCATGCCCGGACGCGTCGGTTCGATGTACGCACCGCCGCAATACGGACCGGTTTCGGCCAATTGGGCTGCGGTCAGCTTGTCGCGCGGCACCCAATCCAGGTGGCTGTAGTCGGCGCTGCGCGAACGCAGGCCGCGGCCCTTGGCTTCGGTGACCAGTGCGGTCTTGGGCTCGGCCTCGGTGCTGCCACCCGCCTCGGCCTGTGCCGTGCTGTTGGCCGAGCTGACGGCAGCGCCGTCATGCACCGGACGCGGTGGTAGCGGGGCTGCGGCGGTTTTCGGCGCGCAATCCCAGGCACCCGAAGCAGAGACTGAGCAGTCATACTGTTCCGCGGCGACCACGAATGAGGTGGCGAAGGGTTGCATGGCCAGCAGACTGCCGGTTACCAGCAACGGAAATTTTCTACGAAACGCGGGGGATTTCAATGCCATCTTATTAGTCCGGGCTTCCTGCGTGCCATCTGCCCGCGGTGTGGGCCGCACGCCTCTCGATGGTCTGAAAAAGATGCGTGATAATAAAGCATGACCCGCTTGACGGCTAGCGCCGTCGGAGACCCTTGTAATGCCCGAGCAAGATCTACGTTTACAACAGCTGAAAGTCTGGCTGGATGAGCAGTTGCCGATCCTTTTCAACGCTCAGGACTGGGGCGTCGTACCCCCGGCCACATTGACCGCGGCCAGCAGCGACGCGAGTTTCAGGCGGTACTTTCGATGGGAGGGCGGTGGCCGGACTTTCGTGGTAATGGACGCGCCGCCCCCCCAGGAAAACTGCAAACCTTTCGTCGATATCGCCCATTTACTTGCGACGTCGGGCATAAATGTTCCAAAAATTTATGCGCAGGATCTGCCGCGAGGCTTTCTTTTGCTCAATGACCTGGGCACAAAAACCTACCTGGACGTGATCGACGAGCACAACGCCGATCAATTATTCGCCGACGCCATCGATGCCTTGCTGGCCTTCCAGCAGTTGCCAATGGATGCACCGCTGCCCAGTTACGACGTCGCCCTGCTGCGTCGCGAGTTGGAACTGTTTCCCGAGTGGTACGTGCGCCGCCACCTGGGTATCGACATGGATACCCAGCAACAGGCGCTCTGGCAGCGCGTCAGCGACCGGTTGATCGACAGCGCCCTGGCGCAGCCGAAGGTGCTGGTGCACCGCGACTACATGCCGCGCAACCTGATGATCAGCGAGCCGAACCCCGGCGTGCTGGATTTCCAGGATGCGGTCTACGGCCCGGTCACCTACGACATCACCTGCCTGTTCAAGGACGCCTTTCTCAGCTGGCCCCAGGCCCGTGTGCGGGCATGGCAGCGTGTTTATTGGGAGCGCGCCGTGCAACTGGGTATTCCGGTGCAGACGGATTTCAATGAGTTCCTGCGTGCCAGCGACCTGATGGGCGTGCAGCGCCACCTCAAGGTGATCGGTATTTTTGCGCGTATTTGCCATCGCGACGGCAAGCCTCGTTATCTGGCGGACGTGCCGCGCTTCTTCGCCTTTATAGAGGCGGTCTTGGCTGAGCGTTCGGAGCTGAGCGAACTCTCCGAATTGTTGACCAGCCTGCGCCAGCCCGCGGAGGCGGTGGTATGAAGGCCATGATCCTGGCCGCCGGCAAAGGCGAGCGGATGCGTCCGCTCACCTTGCACACGCCCAAGCCGCTGGTGCAGGCCGGCGGCAAACGCTTGATCGAGTATCACCTGGAGGCGCTGGCCAGGGCCGGTTTCACCGACATCGTGATCAACCATGCCTGGCTTGGCCAGCAGATCGAAAGCTACCTGGGCGACGGCGCGCAATTTGGTCTGCGCATCCGTTACTCCCCAGAAGGCGAGCCGCTGGAGACCGGCGGCGGGATTTTCCAGGCACTGCCTTTGTTAGGAGACGAACCCTTCCTGGTGGTCAATGGCGATATCTGGACCGATTACGACTTCAGCCGGCTCAAGCAGCCGCTCCAGGGCCTGGCGCACCTGGTCATGGTCGATAACCCGGCGCATCACCCGTCGGGTGGTGACTTCTACCTGGATCACAGTCTGCTTCATGATGCGGCGCCCGGTGCCGATAACCTGACCTTCAGTGGCATTTCCGTGCTCCACCCTCAGTTGTTCGCGGGTTGCAGCGCGGGTGCCTTCAAGCTGGCGCCGCTGTTGCGGGCGGCCATGGCGAAAGGTCAGGTAACGGGGGAGCACATGGCAGGACGCTGGATTGATGTCGGCACGCTGGAGCGCTTGGCGCAAGTCGAAACCCTGCTCACAGCGGGGCAGTAGCATGTTGTGGCCAGGGACGCTGATCGGCGCCGGGGCTGGCTATGCCATTGCCAGTATTCCGGGGGCTTTGTTAGGGGCGCTGTTGGGGCAGGCGCTGGATCGTCGCCTGCAACTGCACAGTTGGGCGCAGTTGCGCGAACGCTTGGGCGGCCGCCCGGCGTTACGCAATGACGAATTGCTGTTTGTGTTGTTGGGGCGGCTGGCCAAGAGCAATGGTCGCGTGGTGGACGGGCATATCCAGCAGGCGCGGCAAGAGATGCGCGCGCTGGACATGAGCGCATCGGCCCAGCGTCGGGCGATTGCGGCGTTCAACCGGGGCAAGTCCGGTTCTGACCGTGTGCGCAGGTACCTGCGCGTGCTCAAGGCTCAACCCCATGCCGCCGAAGGCGTATTGCGAGCGTGTTGGCGGATGGTCTGGGCGGACGGTCGCGCGGACGATGCGGAGCGCGATCTGATCAATCAATGGGGCCGCTGGCTCGGCTGGACACCGCAACAGCTCAAGGCTCTGGCCGCTGACTACACCCCCGAGCGCAAGCCGTTGGCGAACCGAGGCGCGAGTTATCAAGACGCCTTGCGCCTGCTCGGAGTAACGGCTACCACGGAACCGTCGGCGATCAAGCGTGCTTATCGCCGCCTGCTCAGCCGTCACCACCCGGACAAGATCGCCGGCACCGGCGCCAGCCCGGCGCAGGTGCGTGAAGCTACCGAACGCACGCGCGAGTTGCATAGCGCCTACGCATTGATTCGCGAACGCCGGGATTTTCGTTAGTCGCCGCCGTTCAAGGGAGTGCTGTTCTTCAATCTGTGTTGGCCTGGGGGCTTAACCAGCCGCGGATCCTGCGGTACAGCTGCTCCTGCTCGGCGGCGCTGTTGCCGGGCAGGGTCTTGAGCGACACCTGCTTATAGCCGTCATTCTTCAAACGCTTGGCCGCTTGCAGGCGGGCCAGGGCGTTTTTGCTGGCTTGCGGGATATCCTGATAGAAGACATCGGCGGTCGGCAGTTTCAAGCCTGGGGCCAGTTGCTGCACATCCGGCTGCCGGCCGTGGGGTGTCTTGGCGTCGACCATGACCAGTTTCTGCACCTGGGCCGGCTGCTTCTCGCTCAAGTAGCGCGCGGCCCACCAGGCCCCGGTGCCATGGCCGAGCAGTACCACGCTGCGTGCGCTCTGGGTCTGGGCGAACGCCACGGCGGCGTCGATGCGATCAAAGATACGCGACGCATCGGTTTTATCCTGCTCGTCGGCACCCGGAACCACCGAAGGGTCGGTGCCCTCGGCTTCGGCGCTGGCGGCTTGCTCGATGGGTTTGTCGGCGGTGCTGGCTTCCTTGCTGCTGGTGTCGACCGTGGCGTTGGGCGCTTCCATGACACGCGGCGGCAGCGTGTCTACGCTGACGTCCGGCAACGACAGGCTCAGGCTGCCCCAATTGGCGTCCGGCAATTTGCGGCGCAACGGGCCGATTGCCTGCGGCCAGTCAGCATTTTCACCGGCGCCCGGTACGATAATCACCAGACCTTCGGGTTCGGCGCTGTTGGCCGGTTTCCACAGGGCCAGGAAAGAATCGCTGCCTGCCTGTAATTGCTGTTGCTCCTGTTGCGGGATTTTGCGTTCCAGAGCGCTGGCCTCTGCCTGGCTGCGTTCGGGCAGAGGTTGGCGTTCCACGGGCTTTTCGGCTTCTGGCGTGGGAGCGTCAGCGGCCTGTACGGAAAAGGCACTGGTAAAAAGCAGCGACAGGCACAATGCTGGCAGTGCCGAGCGGTGGTGAAAGGGCATCGTTAATTCCCGGCCAGAAGTGATTCCAGCAGCCTAATGGGTTGGTCAGTATTTGTCAGTGATGTGAGACGTGGATCATGGGTTTTCGCTGTCTGCTGGTTATCGGCTGTTGGTGCGTTGCCTTGATGGCAAACGCCGCTCCCGCGTCTGCCGTCGGGCCGGCGCAGTTGACCGCGCAGCAGCGCGAATGGCTGGCGGCGCACCCGGAACTGCGAGTGGGTGTGGTGCTGCAAGCGCCTTATGCGCAATACGATCGGCGCCTGCAGCGCTTGTCCGGGGCCAACGTTGAGTTGATGCAGTGGCTGGCCAAGGCGCTGAATATCGAGCTGACCTGGCGCAATTTTCCCTCTCAGGAGCAGCTCGAAGAGGCTGTGCGCGAAGGTGAAGTGGACATCGCGCCCGGCCTGCAGCAAACCCCGGCCGGCCTGCGCCTGTGGTTGTTCAGCGACCCCTACATGCGCGTGCCCCAGCGTGTGGTCGGCATTCGCGAGGGCGGCGGTGCGGTGGAGCTGGAAAAACTCGATGATCAATCTCGCGTCGCGGTGCGCATGCCCAGCGCCGTGGCCGATTACCTGCGCAGCACGTACCCCAATCTGAATCTGCAAGGCGTGCCCATGGAGCGTCAGGCCCTGCAGTTGCTGGTCAGCCAGCAGGCGCGCTACGCCGTGGTGGATGAAGCGCAACTGAGCCGTTTATCAGCGGAGGCGGAATTCGCCGGGCTGGCGGTGGTGGGCGATATCGGCCTGCCGCAACTCTTGCGCGTGGCCACCCGCCGCGAATGGCCGCAGCTGGCCGGCATCATGGAAAGCGCGCTGCGCGCCATCCCCGCCCGTGACCTGGACCAACTGCACACCCGTTGGCTGCAGCCCCAATACCCTCGGCTGTCGCAATCTCCCGGGCTGTGGCAAAACCTCAGCCTGTTGCTGGGCCTGCTGCTGCTCGCCAGCCTGGCGGTGGTGGTCTGGCAGCGCCGCCACCAGCGCCAGCTGGAACACGATCTGCTGGCCGCCCGTGAAGAAAGCGCCGCCCGCGCCGCCGGTGCCCAGGCGTTACGGTTGACGCAGTTTTCCATCGATCAAAGCACTGTCGGCATTCTCTGGGTCAACTGGGACAGCCATGTACGCTATGCCAACCGGGCGGCCGAGACCATGCTCGGTTATGGCCCCGGCGCTTTGATCGAGCGACCGCTGGTCGACCTTGACCCCACGCTGGACATGGACCGCTGGCTCAACCTGTGGAAGCGCGCGCGGGCCAGCGAAGAGGGGCCGCAGAATTTCGCCACCGATTGTGTGCGCGCCGATGGCAGCATCCTGCCGGCTAACGTCTCCTTGAGTTTTGTACGCTTTGCCGACGCCGAATACCTGGTGGTCTACCTCAACGACGTCACCGAACTGCGCCGCACCCTGGCCGCCCTGTTGCAAAGCGAGGCGCAACTGCGCGAGCTGTCGGCCCACCTGGAAACCGTGCGCGAAGAAGAAAAGGCCCGCATCGCCCGGGAAGTACACGACGAACTCGGGCAGATGCTCACCGTGCTCAAGCTGGAAACCTCCATGTGCGAGCTGGCCTACGCGCAGTTGGACCCCGGCCTGCATGAGCGCTTGAACAGCATGAAGCGCCTGATCGCTCAGCTGTTCCAATTGGTGCGCGACGTGGCTACCGCGTTGCGCCCGCCGATTCTCGACGCAGGCATTGCCTCGGCCATCGAGTGGCAGGCCCGGCGCTTCGAAGCGCGCACGCACATTCCTTGCCTGGTGCAAGTGCCGGATAACCTGCCGGCGCTGAGCGACGCCAAGGCCGTCGGCCTGTTTCGCATCCTGCAAGAGGCACTGACCAATGTGATGCGCCATGCCCAGGCGCATACTGTGGAACTGAGCCTGGCGATCGAAGGTGCCGACCTGCGCCTGACCATCAGTGACGATGGTGTCGGCTTCGTTCCGGCCCAAGGTCGAGCGACCTCGTTCGGCCTGGTCGGCATGCGCGAGCGGGTGTTGATCATGGGCGGCCAACTGAGCCTGCACAGCGAGCAGGGGGAGGGCACCACCCTGAGCGTGACGGTGCCGTTGGATGCCTGACAATAAGAGGAAGCCCTTGTGATACGTGTACTGGTAGCCGAAGACCACACCATCGTCCGTGAAGGCATCAAGCAATTGATCGGCCTGGCCAAAGACCTGCAGGTGGTGGGGGAGGCGAGCAATGGCGAGCAGTTATTGGAGACGCTGCGCCACGTCGCCTGTGAGGTGGTGCTGCTGGACATCTCAATGCCCGGCGTCAATGGCCTGGAAGCGATTGCGCGGATTCGTGCATTGAACAACCCGCCGGCGATCCTGGTGCTGTCGATGCATGACGAAGCGCAGATGGCCGCGCGGGCCTTGAAGGTCGGCGCCGCCGGCTACGCCACCAAGGACAGTGATCCGGCGTTGCTGCTCACGGCGATTCGCAAGGTGGCGGCCGGCGGGCGTTATATCGACCCTGACCTGGCCGACCGGATGGTCTTCGAAGTCGGCCTCACCGATGCCCGCCCCCTGCATTCATTGCTTTCGGAGCGCGAGTTCTCGGTGTTCGAACGCCTGGCGCAGGGCGCCAATGTCAATGACATCGCCCAGCAACTGGCCCTCAGCAGCAAGACCATCAGCACCCACAAGGCGCGCCTGATGCAGAAGCTTAATATCACCTCCCTGGCCGAGCTGGTGCGGTACGCCATGGAACACAAGCTTCTGTAGCGGCATATCTATTTGCGACACCCCGCAAAACCGCGCCGCACCCATTCTTGCCGCTTGCAGCGGGGGTCTTGCCGCCGCACTGTCCGGTGCCCGCCATCGGTGTAGGGCGATCCCTACCCCCAACCTTCCAACCGGCTGATGTGATTCTCTCCTGGCCCCCGATTTCCGGGGCTTCGCGCCTGGACTACGCTTGTGCCACAGCAGTCCAAAATAAAAGGTGCGGGTATGAGCGAGGTGGATTCAAATGATGTGCTGGTCAGCTTTCGTGGCGTGCAGAAAAGCTACGACGGCGAGAACCTGATCGTCAAAGACCTCAACCTGGAGATTCGCAAGGGCGAGTTCCTCACCTTGCTTGGGCCTTCCGGCTCGGGCAAGACCACCAGCCTGATGATGCTCGCGGGTTTCGAAACACCGACCGCCGGTGAAATCCAGCTGGCCGGGCGCTCCATCAACAACGTGCCGCCGCATAAGCGCGATATCGGCATGGTGTTCCAGAATTACGCGTTGTTCCCACACATGACCGTTGCCGAGAACCTCGCATTCCCATTGTCGGTGCGCGGTTTGAGCAAGACCGACATCAGCGAGCGCGTCAAGCGCGTGCTCAGCATGGTCCAGCTCGACGCCTTCGCCCAGCGCTACCCGGCGCAGCTCTCCGGCGGTCAGCAACAGCGCGTGGCCTTGGCCCGGGCGCTGGTGTTCGAACCGCAACTGGTGCTGATGGACGAACCCCTCGGCGCACTCGACAAGCAACTGCGCGAACACATGCAGATGGAGATCAAGCACCTGCACCAGCGCCTCGGGGTGACCGTGGTGTACGTGACCCACGACCAGGGCGAAGCCTTGACCATGTCCGACCGCGTGGCGGTGTTCCACCAGGGCGAGATCCAGCAGATCGCCGCGCCGCGCACCCTGTATGAAGAGCCGAAGAATACCTTCGTGGCTAACTTCATTGGCGAAAACAACCGTCTCAACGGCCGCCTGCACAGCCGCAGCGGCGAACGTTGCGTGGTTGAGCTGGCGCGGGGCGAGAAGGTCGAGGCGCTGGCGGTGAACGTCGGCCAGGTCGGCGGCCCGGTGACGCTGTCGGTGCGCCCGGAACGCGTCAGCCTCAATGGCTCCAGCGAAAGCTGCGTCAATCGCTTCTCAGGGCGCGTGGCGGAGTTCATCTACCTGGGCGACCACGTGCGCGTGCGCCTGGAAGTCTGCGGCAAGACCGATTTTTTTGTGAAACAACCGATCGCCGAGCTGGACCCAGCCCTGGCCGTCGGCGACGTGGTACCGATTGGCTGGCAAGTCGAGCACGTTCGCGCACTCGACCCACTTCTAGAGGCGAATTGATCGCCCCCATGGCTTCACCAACCCTGCACGTGGAGAGAACAACAATGTTGAGATCCCTGAAGTATTCGGCCCTGGCAATTGGCTTGATGGGCGCAACGCATGCCATGGCCGGCCCGGACCTGACCGTCGTGTCGTTCGGCGGCGCGAACAAGGCGGCGCAGGTCAAGGCCTTCTACGCACCGTGGGAAAGCGCAGGCAACGGCAAGATCGTCGCCGGTGAATACAACGGTGAAATGGCCAAGGTCAAAGCCATGGTCGACACCAAAAGCGTGTCCTGGGACCTGGTGGAAGTGGAGTCGCCGGAACTGTCCCGTGGCTGTGACGAAGACATGTTCGAGCCCCTGGACCCGAAACTGTTTGGCAACACCGCCGACTACGTGAAGGGCGCGATCCAGCCGTGCGGGGTGGGCTTCTTCGTATGGTCGACGGTGCTCGCCTACAACGCTGACAAACTGACTTCGGCGCCAACCAGCTGGGCGGATTTCTGGGACACCAAGAAATTCCCGGGCAAGCGCGGCCTGCGCAAAGGCGCCAAATACACCCTGGAATTCGCGCTGATGGCCGACGGCGTTGCGCCGAAGGACGTCTACAAAGTGCTGGCCGGCAAAGATGGCCAGGACCGTGCGTTCAAGAAACTCGATGAACTCAAACCGTCGATTCAATGGTGGGAAGCCGGCGCACAACCGCCGCAGTACCTGGCCTCCGGTGACGTGGTGATGAGCTCGGCCTACAACGGTCGCATCGCCGCCGTGCAGAAAGAAAGCAACCTGAAAGTGGTGTGGAACGGCGGTATCTACGACTTCGACGCCTGGGCCATTCCAAAAGGCCTGGCCAAGGACCGTGCCGAAGCGGCGAAGAAATTCATCGCTTTCTCGGTCGCGCCGCAGCAGCAGAAGACCTACTCGGAAAACATCGCCTACGGCCCGGCCAATACCCAGGCCGTCCCGCTGCTGGCCAAGGACATCCTCAAGGACATGCCGACCACCCCGGAAAACATCGCCAACCAGGTGCAGATCGACGTGAGCTTCTGGGCGGATAACGGCGAGCAGCTTGAGCAGCGCTTCAATTCCTGGGCTGCCAAGTAACACCGCATAACCCTGTGGGAGGGGGCAAGCCCACTCCCACAGGGGATTTCTTGTGTGTGAGAGATTGCATTCATTTTCAAGTTTCGGAGTCAGCCATGGCCATCGCCGTTCCCTCTAACGAGGTCGACAGCCCCACCCTCAAGCAGCGCCTGGCGCGTGCGGAGCGGCTCAATCGCTGGAAAGCCCAGGCTTTGATTGCGCCGCTGGTGCTGTTTTTGCTGCTGGTGTTCCTGGTGCCGATTGTTGCGCTGCTCTACAAAAGCGTCGGCAACCCGGAAGTGGTCGGCGGTTTGCCGCGTACCGTGGTGGCGGTGAAGGCGTGGGACGGGCGTGGCCTGCCGGGTGAGCCGGTGTACCAGGCCCTCAGCGAGGACTTGGGCGAGGCGCGCAAAAACCAGACCCTGGGCGATCTGTCCAAGCGCTTGAACATGGAACTGGCCGGCTATCGCAGCCTGCTGACTAAAACCGCGCGGGCGCTGCCGTTTACCGACGCGCCCGCCTCTTATAAAGAAGCGCTGGAAAACCTTGATGAGCGCTGGGGCGACCCGGCGTACTGGCAGGCGATCCGGCGCAATACCAGCAGCGTCACGCCTTTTTACCTGCTGGCGGCCGTGGATCACCGTATCGACGACCTCGGCGAAGTGGCGCCGGCCACTCCAGACCAGGCGATCTATCTGGATATCTTCGCTCGCACCTTCTGGATGGGTCTGGTGATCACCGCCATTTGTTTGCTGCTGGCGTATCCGTTGGCCTACTTGCTGGCCAATCTGCCGGCGCGCAAAAGCAACCTGCTGATGATCCTGGTGCTGCTGCCGTTCTGGACCTCGATCCTGGTGCGGGTGGCGGCATGGATCGTGCTGCTGCAATCCGGTGGCCTGATCAACAGCGCGCTGTTGAGCATGGGCTTGATCGATAAGCCTCTGGAGCTGGTGTTCAACCGCACCGGAGTCTATATCTCGATGGTGCATATCCTGCTGCCGTTCATGATTCTGCCGATCTACAGCGTGATGAAGGGCATCTCGCCGACCTACATGCGTGCGGCGATTTCCCTGGGCTGCCATCCGTTCAGCAGTTTCTGGCGCGTGTACTTTCCGCAGACCTACGCCGGCGTCGGCGCCGGTTGCCTGCTGGTGTTCATCCTGGCGATTGGTTACTACATCACCCCGGCGCTGCTGGGCAGCCCGAACGACCAGATGGTCAGCTACTTCGTGGCCTTCTATACCAACACCAGCATCAACTGGGGCATGGCCACGGCGCTGGGCGGCCTGCTGCTGCTGGCGACGGTTTTGCTGTACCTGATCTACAACCGGCTGGTAGGCGCCAGCCGCCTGCGCCTGAGCTGAGGAGACGTTGCGATGCTGAGCCCTTATATGTCACCGGTGGAACGGGTGTGGTTTTACAGCTTGCGGATTCTCTGCGGCCTGATCCTGTTGTTTCTGATACTGCCCGTGCTGGTGATCATCCCGTTGTCGTTCAACAGCGGCAGTTTTCTGGTGTACCCGCTGCAAGGCTTCTCCCTGCACTGGTACCAGGATTTCTTCGCTTCGGCGGAATGGATGCGTGCGCTGAAAAACAGCATCATCGTCGCCCCGGCGGCCACGGTGCTGGCCATGGTATTCGGCACCCTGGCGGCCATCGGGCTGACCCGTGGACACTTTCCCGGCAAGGCGCTGGTGATGGCCCTGGTAATTTCGCCGATGGTGGTGCCGGTGGTGATCATCGGCGTGGCCAGCTACCTGTTCTTCGCGCCGTTGGGCCTGGGCAACAGTTTCTTCTCGCTGATCGTGGTGCATGCGGTGCTGGGTGTGCCGTTCGTGATCATCACCGTGTCCGCCACTTTGCAGGGGTTCAACCATAACCTGGTGCGTGCGGCGGCCAGCCTGGGGGCTTCGCCGTTGACGGCGTTTCGCCGGGTGACATTACCGTTGATCGCGCCGGGGGTGATCTCCGGGGCGCTGTTTGCCTTTGCCACCTCGTTCGATGAGGTGGTGGTGACGCTGTTTCTCGCCGGGCCCGAGCAAGCGACCTTGCCTCGCCAGATGTTCAGCGGCATTCGCGAAAACCTCAGCCCCACCATCGCGGCAGCGGCGACGTTGCTGATTGCCTTCTCGGTGCTGCTGTTGCTGACCCTTGAGTGGTTGCGCGGGCGTAGCGAGAAACTGCGCACCGCCCAGGTTTAAAGGTCAATACAGATCAAACTGCGGGAGGGGCCTGCCCCTCCCACTTAGGTTCCTTGACCATTCAGCCGCTGAATGGAAGACAACCTGTTTCAGTCAGCTACTCTTGTGCCAGCCCATCCATTAAAAAGAGGCCGCGCACATGAGTACTTCCTCATTCAAGATCGCCCACAAACTACTGACCGGCGCCGGTGCCATCGAGCAATTGGCCGCCGAGCTGACGCGCCTGGATGTGGATAACCCGCTGATCGTCACCGATGCTGCGCTGGTCCAGTCCGGCACGGTGGCGCTGGCGCTTGAACATTTGGGCGAGCGCAGTTACGAGATTTTCGACCGCGTGAAGCCCGACCCCGAGATTGCCATCGTCGAGGATTGCATGCAGGCGTACCGTGACGGTGGGCACGACGGCCTGATCGGCGTGGGCGGCGGCAGCGCCATCGACATTGCCAAAAGCGTGGCCGCCTATGCCGGTTATCACGGTGCGCTGCAAGACTTGTTCGGCGTCGACCAGGTGCCGCGCAAAGGCCCGCCGCTGATTGCGATTCCCACCACCGCCGGCACCGGTTCGGAGGTGACCAATGTGGCGATCCTCTCCGACAAGGTCGCCCAGCTGAAAAAAGGCATCGTCAGCGACTACCTGTTGCCGGATGTCGCGCTGATCAGCCCGCAGATGACCCTGACGTGCCCGCGCAGCGTCACCGCCGCCAGTGGTGTGGACGCGCTGGTGCACGCGATCGAATCCTACTTGTCGCTCAACGCCTCGCCGATCACCGATGCGCTGGCCATTGGCGCGATCAAACTGATCGTCAACGCGCTGCCCAAGGCCTACGCCAATCCGGCCAACCTGCAGGCGCGCGATGATATGGCCACCGCCAGTCTTATGGCCGGGATGGCTTTCGGCAACGCCGGCGTGGGTGCCGTGCATGCGCTGGCCTATCCGCTGGGTGGGCGCTACAACGTCGGACACGGCGTGAGCAATTCGTTGCTGCTGCCCTATGTGATGCACTGGAACAAGTTGGCGTGTGTCGAACGTATGCGCGACATCGCCGAGGCGATGGGGGTAGAAGTGGCAGGCTTGAGCGTCACTGAGGCCGCCGACCGGGCCGTCGACGCGATGGCGCGCCTGTGCGCGGATGTGGAGATTCCCTCCGGGCTGCGCAATTTCGGGGTGACCGAGGATGCCATCCCCGCCATGGCGGCCGAGGCGGCAGGTATCGAGCGCCTGATGCGCAACAACCCGCGCAAGCTCAGCGCGGCCGACATCGAGAAAATCTACCGGGCCGCCTACTAGCCATTGAGCCAGGTCACGGTGCGCGCGGCAAAGCATGAGGTATACAATGCGCGCCATCGTGATTTAGCTCAGAAAAGGTGTGTCATGCAGCCCTTCGTCATTGCCCCATCGATTCTCTCCGCCGACTTCGCCCGCCTGGGCGAAGAAGTGGACAAGGTATTGGCCGCCGGTGCCGACTTTGTCCATTTCGATGTCATGGACAACCACTATGTGCCCAACCTCACCATCGGCCCGATGGTCTGCGCGGCGCTGCGTAAGTACGGCATCACCGCGCCGATCGACGCGCACCTGATGGTCAGCCCGGTGGATCGCATCATCGGCGACTTCGTCGACGCCGGCGCCACGTACATCACCTTTCACCCGGAAGCCTCGCTGCATGTGGATCGCACTCTGCAGTTGATCCGCGAAGGCGGCTGCAAGGCCGGCCTGGTGTTCAACCCGGCCACGCCGCTGGACGTGCTCAAGTACGTAATGGACAAGGTCGACATGGTGTTGCTGATGAGCGTCAACCCAGGCTTCGGCGGGCAGAAGTTCATCCCCGGCACCCTCGACAAGCTGCGCGAAGCCCGCGCGCTGATCGATGCGTCGGGGCGTGATATCCGCCTGGAAATCGACGGTGGAGTTAACGTCAACAACATTCGTGAAATCGCCGCCGCCGGCGCCGACACGTTTGTGGCCGGCTCGGCGATCTTCAACGCCCCGGACTATCAGGACGTCATCGCCACGATGCGCGCCGAACTGGCGCTGGCGCGTCCATGAGCGGCTTTGAGCAGTTGTTCCCCGGCAAATTGCCACGGCTGGTGATGTTCGATCTGGACGGTACGTTGATCGATTCGGTGCCCGACCTGGCGGCGGCGGTGGACCAGATGCTGCTCAAGCTGGGGCGCAAGCCGGTGGGCATTGAGGCTGTGCGCGAATGGGTCGGCAACGGCGCGCAGATGCTGGTGCGCCGCGCCCTGGCCAATCACATCGATGCCGAAGGTGTCGATGACGTCGAGGCCGAGCGGGCGCTGGAATTGTTCAACGAAGCGTATGAAGGCGGCCACGAGCTGACCGTGGTCTACCCGGGCGTGCGGGACACCCTCAAATGGTTGAGCAAGCAGGGCGTGGAAATGGCCCTGATCACCAACAAACCGGAGCGCTTTGTCGCGCCGTTGCTGGACCAGATGAAAATCGGTCGTTATTTCCGCTGGATCATCGGCGGCGATACCTTGCCGCAGAAGAAGCCAGACCCGGCGGCGCTGTTTTTTGTGATGAAAATGGCCAATATCCCGGCCTCCCAGTCGTTGTTCGTCGGCGATTCGCGCAGTGACGTGCTGGCGGCCAAGGCGGCGGGCGTGCAGTGTGTGGCGCTCAGTTACGGCTACAACCATGGTCGGCCGATTGCTGAAGAATCGCCGGCGCTGGTGATCGATGACCTGCGACGGCTAATCCCCGGTTGCCTGGGAGCGGGCGCTGAGATAACGTTGCCCGACCTTGATCCGTCCCCTTCTGGAAATGCCATCGTGGTGGTCACTCGCAAGCTCTGGATGAAAGTCATGAAGGCCCTGGCCCGCTGGCGTTGGCGCGCCTGACCGATCCTGGCCGCGCCCTGCGGCACGTTGCCTACCTGACCGTCAGACCCTCACACCACGAGGCACCTCATGAACCGTGAAGAATTCCTGCGTTTGGCCGCTGCCGGCTATAACCGCATTCCCCTGGCCTGCGAAACCCTGGCCGACTTCGATACGCCGCTGTCGATCTACCTGAAGCTGGCCGACCAGCCTAATTCCTATCTGTTGGAATCGGTACAGGGCGGCGAGAAGTGGGGCCGTTACTCGATCATCGGCCTGCCGTGCCGCACCGTGCTGCGGGTGTATGACCACCACGTCAGCATCACCCATGATGGTGTCGAGATCGAAAGCCATGATGTAGAAGACCCGCTGGCCTTCGTCGAGGCGTTCAAGGCGCGCTATAACGTGCCGACCATTGCCGGCCTGCCACGTTTTAACGGTGGCCTGGTGGGCTATTTCGGCTACGACTGCGTGCGCTATGTGGAGCAACGCCTGGGCAAGTGCCCGAACCCGGATCCCCTGGGCGTACCGGACATCCTGCTGATGGTCTCCGACGCAGTGGTGGTGTTCGACAACCTGGCCGGCAAGATGCACGCCATTGTCCTCGCCGACCCGTCCCAGCCTGACGCGTTCGAGCAAGGCCTGGCCAGCCTTGAAGCGCTGCTGGAAAAGCTGCGCCAACCGATCACCCCGCGCCGCGGCCTGGACCTGAGCCGTCCGCCGGCGGCCGACCCGGTGTTCCGCTCCAGCTTTACCCAGAATGACTACGAGCGCGCGGTCGACACCATCAAGGAATACATCCTCGCCGGTGACTGCATGCAAGTGGTGCCGTCGCAACGCATGTCCATCGATTTCAAGGCTGCCCCCATTGACCTGTACCGGGCGCTGCGCTGCTTCAACCCGACGCCGTACATGTACTTCTTCAACTTCGGCGACTTCCACGTGGTGGGCAGTTCGCCGGAAGTGCTGGTGCGTGTCGAAGACAACCTGATCACCGTGCGCCCGATCGCCGGTACCCGCCCGCGCGGCGCGACCGAAGAAGCGGACCTGGCGCTGGAGGAAGACCTGCTGAGCGACGACAAGGAAATCGCCGAGCACCTGATGCTGATCGACCTGGGCCGCAACGACACCGGGCGTGTCTCGGAAATCGGCTCGGTCAAGCTCACCGAGAAGATGGTGATCGAGCGCTATTCCAACGTGATGCACATCGTGTCCAACGTCACCGGCGAGTTGAAAGCCGGGCTCACCGCAATGGACGCACTGCGGGCGATTCTGCCGGCGGGTACGTTGTCGGGTGCGCCGAAGATTCGGGCGATGGAAATCATCGACGAACTGGAGCCGGTCAAGCGTGGTGTGTATGGCGGTGCGGTAGGGTATTTCGCCTGGAACGGCAACATGGATACCGCGATTGCGATCCGCACTGCGGTGATTAAGGACGGGGAGCTGCACGTTCAGGCCGGTGGCGGCATTGTCGCCGACTCGGTGCCGGCCCTCGAATGGGAGGAAACCTTGAACAAGCGCCGCGCGATGTTCCGCGCCGTGGCGTTGGCCGAACAGACCCCGCAGGATTGATGGCGGCCACAATGTGGGAACGGGGCACCGTCCCACATTGGTTCGCACGCGTCAGAAGTCCAGGCTGACACCGACGCTGACCCCTTGCTGGGTCAGGTTGTCATCCTTTCTCACGTTATACGCGGCCTTCAGCGCCAGCTCCTGGGTCAGTCTATGGCTGACCCCCAGGCTCAAGCGGTCCGAATTGCTGCGCGGCGTGTAGCCATCCAGTTTGAAATCGATCCCCTGCACGCTGTTGAGCGAAATCTTTACCTTCTGGGTGTCGTTTTCGAACTCATGTTCGCGGGCCACTTCGCCGAAAACCTGGGTGAGTGGCGTCACGCGGTAGCTGCCCTGCAGGCCGACGCCGAGACGTTTGGAGTCGCGCTGTTGATCGGCGAACGTCAAGGCAGTTGAGCGGTTGCCCTTCTCTGCGTAGCCATCGACGTGAACTCGCGCATAGTCGGCGCTGACGAACGGCGACAGGTGCCATTCGCTGCCCGGTGCGGCGATGTCATAGCCCAGGCGGCCACTCAAGGCCCACAGCCAGCCATCGGTGTCGCCTTTCTCGGCGCCTTCGCTGACGCCCAGGGCGAACTTGCGCTTGAGGCTGTCGAAATCCAGCTTGCCGGCGGTCAGCGCGGTGTCGGCCCACCAGTGGTTGTATTGATACTGAGCGAATGCGCTGCCCATGTAGCTGTTGAGCTTGTAGTCCGAATCGCTGGCGCCTGCTTCCAGAGTCTGGCGGTACAAACCCGTCGCGACGCCGACGCGCCAGGCTTCATCGAGCCGATAGCTGCCACCGATATTGAGGTTGTAGCCGCTGCCGTCGCCGCTGGCCGAGTGGTTTTGCTCGTCGAAGTCCAGGCGCTGGCCGCCCGCGGCTACGATCGCGCGCCACTGGCCGATGGCTTGCCACGCGCCGTTGTCGCCTTGCCATTGGTTACGCAGTTCGTCCTGATGCGCGCGCAATGTCCCTTGGGCCATTTCCGGCAGCAAGGTCAGCTCCCAGGGTGCGGCCAGCAGCGAATAGGCGTAGTCGGCGATCAGTCGTTGCCCGGCGATGGTGGGGTGGACGGAATCGTTGTAAATGAGCTTGGTCGGGTCCGGGGCACTGCCGCCGAGGCCATAGGTGGGATTGGCGGTACAGCCGCTGCCGCTGAAGCACGTTCCTGTGAGGTTTTGCCCGATGCCCAGACCAAAGCGGCCAGGGTCGGCGAAAGTTTCCTGAAGCAGCAGTGGGATGTTCAGCGGGATTACTTGGGCATCGACACGTGACAATCGCTGCACCAGCGCCTGGTTGAACACGCGACTCAGCGCCGAACTCGAGGCCTGCAGCGGCGTGCCGTTGAGGGCCGGAGTCAAACCCAGGTCGGGCAGCATCCACACCATGATGTAGCGCGCACCGGCCTGTTGCAGGGCGTCCGCGCTGTCGGCCAGACGCCCGCCCGCGGCTGCGGCCTGGCTTGGGCTGAGGACGCGCCCTTGCAGGAAGTCATTACCTCCACCGGACAGAAAATACAGTGCGTTCGGGTCTGCGCGCCCGCCGTTTGCCGGCAGGTAGCCCTGTCGACTGCGCAGCACGGTGCCGCCACCCGGGTTGTTGGGCGGGATCGTGGCGTTGGAGACCGAGGTGATGGAGTCCAGGATGTTGTCGGTACGGTAGCCGCCCACGGCCCAGTTGTTCCCGTCCGGCAGGCCCTGGGCGGCCCGAACGGGGGAGGTGGAGGCATTCAGATCGTGGGTGGGCACGCCCAGCCGTGAACCGAGCAGGGTCGATGAAACCAGGCCGAAATCGCCTTGGAACGTCGGACCGGTGCGGTTGGTAAAGCGCAATGTGGCGCCGGTGGAGCCGTCGGGGAATGTGCCGGCATCGGCCAGGCTATCGCCGAACACCACCATGGTTGAGTACGGCGCTGGCGCTGCAAGCGCCTGGGCACAGGCCAGTGACAGCAGGCAGCCGGCGAGAGGGGCGAATACCGTGGGTCTGAACATAGCGAAAATCCATTTAGTTGTTTTTGTGAAGGCGACGAAACATGAGCAATGTAGTAAGGGTTGCCTTCAATGAAAACCGTTTTTTCCTGCATGCTCTGCGTCGCGCACCCAGTATTTGCTGCTCCATATTGCACCGCTGCCGAGGCTACGTTACTGTGCCTGAACGTATGGACGAGACCCTCCCCGTGTTGATCATCAGCAAACTCTTAATGCGAGTCGTCAAGGCACACGCCCGTTGGCGTTGGCGCGCCTGACTTTTTCTCCACCGGCTCCGCCGGACCTGTACCGTTTGGCCTTCTTCACCCTCTGTTTGACGCCCCTTGCCTGCGACGCCGGCAACCGGAACGTGCGCCTGGCAGCGGGTATCCCCTTGAAGGCCGTGGCTAGAAATCAGTGAATTCCAGAGGTGTTTGCTCCCATGTTGCTGATGATTGATAACTACGACTCCTTTACCTACAACGTTGTGCAGTACCTGGGCGAGCTGGGTGCCGAGGTCAAAGTGGTGCGCAACGACGAGCTCACCGTGGCCGACATCGCGGCACTTAACCCCGAGCGCATTGTGGTGTCGCCGGGGCCGTGCACACCGACCGAGGCGGGTGTTTCCCTCGACGTGATCAAGTATTTTGCCGGCAAGCTGCCGATCCTCGGCGTGTGCCTGGGCCATCAGTCCATTGGCCAGGCCTTCGGCGGCGATGTGGTGCGCGCGCGCCAGGTGATGCACGGCAAGACCAGCCCGGTGTTCCATAACAACGTGGGCGTTTTCCAGGGCTTGAATCTGCCCGTAACGGTCACTCGCTACCACTCGCTGGTGGTCAAGCGCGAAACCTTGCCTGAGTGCCTTGAACTGACCGCCTGGACCCAGCTGGAAGACGGCAGCGTCGATGAAATCATGGGCCTGCGCCACAAGACATTGAATATCGAGGGGGTGCAATTTCACCCCGAGTCGATCCTGACCGAGCAGGGCTACGAGCTGTTCGCCAACTTTCTCAAGCAGAGCGGCGGCACGCGCTAAGGACTTTCCATGGATATCAAGACTGCCCTGAGCCGTATCGTCGGCCATCTGGACCTGAGCACCGCCGAAATGAGCGATGTGATGCGCGAGATCATGACCGGTCAATGCACCGACGCGCAGATCGGCGCGTTCATGATGGCGATGCGCATGAAGAGCGAGAGTATCGACGAGATTGTCGGCGCTGTGTCGGTGATGCGCGAGCTGGCGGACAAGGTCGAACTCAAGACCCTCGACGGCGTGGTCGATGTGGTGGGTACCGGCGGCGATGGGGCGAACATCTTCAACGTATCGACGGCTTCTTCTTTTGTCGTCGCGGCGGCGGGTTGCACCGTGGCCAAGCATGGTAACCGTGCGGTGTCCGGCAAGAGCGGCAGTGCCGACCTGCTGGAAGCGGCCGGTATCTACCTGAACCTGACGTCGGTGCAAGTGGCGCGCTGCATCGATAACGTCGGCATCGGCTTTATGTTTGCCCAGTCTCACCACGGTGCGATGAAACACGCGGCCGGCCCGCGTAAAGACCTGGGCCTGCGCACGCTGTTCAACATGCTCGGCCCGCTTACGAATCCGGCCGGCGTGAAGCACCAGGTGGTGGGTGTGTTCAGCCAGGCACTGTGCCGACCATTGGCCGAAGTGTTGCAGCGTCTGGGCAGCAAGCACGTGCTGGTGGTGCACTCCAAGGACGGTCTGGACGAGTTCAGCCTGGCCGCGCCGACTTTTGTCGCAGAGCTCAAGAACGATCAGGTCACCGAATATTGGGTAGAGCCTGAGGACCTGGGGATGAAGAGCCAGAGCCTGCATGGCCTGGCGGTGGAAAGCCCGGCCGCCTCCCTTGAATTGATTCGTGATGCCTTGGGGCGCCGTAAGACCGAAAACGGTCAAAAGGCTGCGGAGATGATTGTTCTGAATGCTGGCGCGGCACTTTACGCAGCGGACCATGCCTATAGTCTTAAAGAAGGTGTCGAGTTGGCTCACGATGCACTGCACACCGGTCTGGCCCGCGAGAAACTCGAGGAGCTGGGAGCATTCACTGCCGTATTCAAGATGGAGAATGAAGGATGAGTGTGCCGACCGTTCTGGAAAAGATCCTGGCCCGCAAGGCCGAAGAAGTCGCCGAGCGCCGTGCCCGCGTCAGCCTGGCTGAACTGGAAGACCAAGCCAAGCTGGCTGACGCGCCGCGAGGGTTCGCCAAGGCCCTGCTGGAGCAGGCTAAAAAGAAGCAGCCGGCGGTGATCGCGGAGATCAAAAAAGCTTCGCCGAGCAAAGGCGTGATCCGTGAGCATTTTGTGCCGGCCGAGATCGCCGTGAGCTATGAAAAGGGCGGGGCGACGTGTCTGTCGGTGCTCACCGATATTGACTATTTCCAGGGCGCCGATCTGTTCCTGCAGCAGGCTCGCGCCGCATGCAAGTTGCCGGTGATCCGCAAGGATTTCATGGTCGACCCGTACCAGATCGTCGAAGCCCGTGCCTTGGGTGCCGACTGTGTACTGCTGATCGTTTCCGCACTGGATGACGTGAAGATGGCCGAACTGGCCGCCGTGGCCAAACGCGTCGGCCTGGATGTATTGGTGGAGGTGCACGATGGCGATGAGCTGGAACGCGCCCTGAAAACCCTCGACACACCGCTCATAGGCGTCAACAACCGAAACCTGCACACTTTCGAGGTCAGCCTGGAGACCACTCTCGACCTGCTGCCGCGTATCCCGCGCGACCGTTTGGTGGTCACGGAGAGTGGCATCCTCAACCGTGCCGACGTGGAACTGATGGAAATCAGCGACGTGTATTCGTTCCTGGTCGGCGAGGCGTTTATGCGCGCGGAAAATCCAGGGGCTGAATTGCAGCGCTTGTTCTTCCCGGAGCGCGGCGTGCCGGTCAGTGGTTCCACGCTCGATTGATTTGAAATGCGATCCAAGTGTGGCAGGGGGCTTGCTCCCGATGGCGGCGATTCAGTTGGAGCATCCTTGACTGACATACCGCTATCGGGGGCAAGCCCCTCTCACATTCGGGTTTGTGTTTATTCAGATAGGTAGGTGCTCATTGATCCAGCCAGTGTCGATGCGTGTTGAAGCAGGCCTTGCCGCCGAGCAAGCCTTACTGGCCGCCGTTTGCGCGGGTGAGCAGGGGTTTGGGTTGTTGTTCTGGCAGCCCAGTGACCAGGCATTGGTGATGCCACGCCGTTTGAGCAGATTGCCTGCTTTCGATGTCGCCAGTCGCGTGTCTGCGGATGCCGGTTGGCCGGTGCTCTTGCGCGAAACCGGCGGCGAGCCTGTGCCGCAATCGGCGGCTACGGTCAACATCGCACTGGTCTACGCGCCGCCACGCAGCGAAGGCGACCAGAACCGCATCGAGACCGGTTACCTGCGTTTATGCCAGCCGATTTGCGATCTGTTGATCGAGTTGGGCGGCGATGCCTCGGTCGGCGAGATCGATGGGGCATTCTGCGACGGCCGTTACAACGTCAACCTCAATGGCCGCAAAATGGTCGGCACCGCCCAACGCTGGCGTCAGAGCGGCGGTCGCGCGGTGGGGTTGGTGCATGGAGCGTTGTTACTGGAGAACGATCGTGAAGCACTGATTGCGGCGGTCAACCGCTTCAACCAGGCCTGTGGTCTGGAGCAGCGAGTGCGCGCCGACAGCCATATCGCCCTGCACGAAGCGTTCCCGGCACCGGACGCCATCAGCCGATTGGATATCTTGTACCGCCAGATGCTGGCCGGCATCCTGGCCTAACGAGTACCGAACACCACCATCGTCTTGCCTTTGACGTGCACCAGGTTGCGCTCCTCCAGGTCTTTGAGCACGCGCCCGACCATCTCCCGCGAACAGCCGACAATGCGCCCGATTTCCTGGCGCGTGACCTTGATCTGCATGCCGTCGGGGTGGGTCATGGCGTCCGGCTGCTTGCACAGCTCCAGCAGGCAGCGGGCCACCCGGCCGGTGACATCGAAGAACGCCAGGTCGCCGACCTTGCGCGTGGTATCGCGCAGGCGCTGAGCAATCTGACCGCTGAGGGCGTAAAGAATGTCGGAATCGTGCTGGGCCAGTTCGCGGAATTTAGCGTAGCTGATCTCGGCCACGTCGCACTCTACCTTCGCGCGCACCCAGGCGCTGCGCTCCTGCTCCTTACCTGCTTGTTCGAACAGGCCCAACTCGCCGAAAAAGTCTCCGGTGTTGAGGTAGGCGATGATCATCTCCCTACCGTCCTCATCCTCGATCAGAATGGTGACGGAACCCTTGACGATAAAGAACAGCGTTTCGGAGCGCTCGCCGGCGCAGATGATGTTGTGCTTGGCCGGGTAGCGTCGGCGCTGGCAATGCATCAGCAGCTTGTCGAGGTTCTTGATCTTGGGTATGGGAGTAAGGGCAACCATGGTTGTATCCCGAAAAGGCGTCGCAAGGGGGTTGGCGTTGTTGTATGCAGCGGTATCGGCACAGATACGGGCTGGATAAAGTGTGGCAATGAGCCATCGATTTGGCGCCAGCTTAACAGAGGCATTCTGACTCGATCAGGGAATTTACTGGGCAACGCCCCGTTATCTATCACTTTGATGGGATGCACTGCCGTGATCGGGCCCTGTGCTAAGCTGGCGACCCTTTTTAAGCAGTGGAGTCTGGGCGATGAAGGCACGCATCCAATGGGCGGGCGAAGCCATGTTCCTCGGTGAGTCGGGCAGTGGCCATGTGGTGGTCATGGATGGCCCGCCGGAAGCCGGTGGTCGTAACCTGGGTGTACGCCCGATGGAAATGCTCCTGCTGGGTGTAGGCGGTTGCAGCAATTTCGACGTCGTCAGTATCCTGAAGAAATCCCGCCAAGCCGTGGAAAGCTGCGAAGCCTTCCTGGACGCCGAGCGCGCCACTGAAGATCCGAAGGTATTCACCAAGATCCATATGCATTTCGTGGTGAAGGGGCGCGGTCTTAAAGAAGCCCAGGTCAAGCGCGCCATCGAGTTGTCGGCTGAGAAATACTGCTCGGCATCGATCATGCTGGGCGCGGCCGGTGTGGCCATTACCCATGACTACGAGATTGTCGAGTTGGGCTGATCAACACTCGGCAAAAGAAAAGGGCGCTTTGAGCGCCCTTTTTTGTACCGGCAGGTCGGATCAGATGCGGTACGTACTTTTGGTCATGACCTTGGCCAGCAGGCTCATGCCCAAGCGTACCGGTGCCGGGAAACGAAAGCCGCCGGCGTCCAGCGCGCTTTCGGCGTGGTGTTCTTCGTCGATGCGCATCTGTTCAAGAATCGCACGGGACTTGTCGTCTTCACTGGGCAATTGCTCCAGGTGTTCGTCCAAGTGCTTGCACACCTGATGTTCCGTCGCGGCGACGAAACCGAGGCTGACCTTATCGCTGACCAGCCCGGCCACGGCGCCGATACCAAACGACAAACCGTAGAACAGCGGGTTCAGCACGCTTGGGTGGCTGCCCAATTGGCGGATGCGCTGCTCGCACCACGCCAGATGGTCGATTTCTTCCTCCGCCGCATGCTCCATGGCCGCGCGCACGTGCGGCAGCTTGGCGGTCAGGGCCTGTCCCTGGTACAGCGCCTGGGCACACACTTCGCCGGTATGGTTGATGCGCATCAGGCCTGCGACGTGACGGGTGTCGGTCTCGTTCATCTGCACATCGGGCTGCAGCAGGGCGGGCGATGGGCGGTAAGGCTGCCCGCTGAAGGGCAACAGCGTACGCATGGCCGTATCGGCTTGCAGCAGCAGACGGTCAATCGGCGAGTAGTGACGTTGGGTTGTCATGCTGACCTCCGGGAAGAATCTCGGCGGCCAGTTTACCGCAAGAGAGGAGAGAGCGTTTGCCCTGAGTCAAGGGCATAGGGTCGCAGCCTCCAGCGTTGGCTTCGACCCTGCGGACTTATCAGCCCGGCGGCCAGTTCATCTGGCGCTGACCCAGAACGTGCATGTGGATGTGATAAACGGTTTGT
This sequence comes from Pseudomonas sp. lyk4-R2A-8, assembly GCF_030209095.1. NCBI lineage: Bacteria > Pseudomonadati > Pseudomonadota > Gammaproteobacteria > Pseudomonadales > Pseudomonadaceae > Pseudomonas > Pseudomonas sp. lyk4-R2A-8. The sequence continues at coordinate 9,342 of NZ_JARVSS010000005.1, read as the reverse complement.
CCGCCCATCTCATTGCAGTTCATGACCACGCGGAAACCTTCTTCGCAACCCAGCTCCAGGGCCAGGCGCTGGGCTGTAAACAGGATATGGCCGGCCAGGCCTTTATCGTCCTCGGTCAGGTCGTTCAAGGTACGGATCGGTTTCTTGGGAATCACCAGAAAATGCACCGGTGCTTGTGGGGCGATGTCGTGGAAGGCTAAAACTTGATCATCTTCGTAAATGATCTTCGCGGGTATTTCTCTGTTGATGATCTTGGTGAACAGAGTATCCACAGCGGTTTCTCCATGATGAAAGGTCAGGGTGAGTGTACTCAGGCGATCAGCGTGGGCAATAGGCTTTGTTGATGGCGCCGGCGATCTTGCGTGTCAGCCAGCGTGGGCTGAAACGTGGGCTGAATGCCAACCAGCGGTTGCGCCGCCCCGGGATGATGATGGCTTTGTTCTTTTCCAGTGCTCGCACGGTGTAGAGCGCGACTTCTTCCGGACTCATCAGATGGTCGCTGCGCTCGAGCTTGGCGGTGTCCATTTGCGCGGTGCCGAAGAATGCGGTGCGCGTCGGCCCCGGACACAATACCGAGACCTTGATGCCGCAGGTCTTGAGCTCTTCGCGCAGGCCTTCGGAAAAGTGCAGCACGTATGCCTTGCTTGCGTAGTAACTGCTCATCCATGGGCCAGGCTGGAAGGCCGCGATCGAGGCAACGTTGAGGATCTGCCCGCCGCCGTGCAGCGCCATGGCATTCCCCAGGGCATGGCACATCCGGGTCAGGGCAAGGATGTTGACTTCGATCAGGTCCTGCTCGGTCATCCAGTCCTGGGCCAGGAATGGCCCGCTGGTGCCGATGCCGGCGCAGTTCACCAGCAGGTCGATCTGCCGCTCGCCTTCTTCCAGCTCCAGCAGAAACCCGGACAAGCGCAGAGGCTCGCCCAGGTCACACGCGCGAAACAGCACTTCTACGCCAAAGCGTTGGGTCAATTCGAGGGCGATGCTTTCCAACTGATCACGCTGGCGGGCCACCAGAATCAAGCTGCGGCCGCGTCGGGCCAGTGCTTCGGCCAAAGCCAGGCCGATGCCGCTGGAGGCACCGGTGATCAGAGCGTAACGGGTCATGCGTTTCTCCATCGCAACGTCCCGGGCCGGTGATGGCGGCACCACCGGCCCGAAGCGTTTCTTTACTGATCCGGAGAGTCTACAGGGTCGGCCGCTTCGTCAGCACTTTGCGTGTCGTCTTCCTGGACGGTCCCGCTCTGGTCGGCGTCTTCGTCGTACGTCATGGAACTGCTTTCGTAGCTGCTGTCGACGTTGCTCTCGAGTTGATCGAGGTAGCCGTTCATCCCCAGGGTCACCACGATGATCAGTATCAACGGAATGAACGCCAGCCACAGTGACGCCAGCACCTTGACTGCGGTGGAGTTGCGCGGCGGCGGCGCGCCGTACTGGTTGGCGCCCGCATTGCCCGGCATTACCAGCAGCAGCAAGGGGAAAATGCTGTTGACCAGCGGGACCAGGTTGAGCAGGTACAACCAACCGGACCAGCCCAGGTCGTGCAGACGCTGCACACCGATTTGCACGCTTACGACAACGAGCGCCACGAACAGCGCAAGGCCCAGCAGCGAACCGACGATGATGGCAAGGGTCGGCGAGGCGGTGGCGATGGCGAAGCCCACGGTGCTCAGGATGCCGGCTGCCACGATCATTGCAACGGTCAGTACCAGCGTCCATGCCAGGTACCGCAGGCGACCGATACGCCCATTGATGGTGAACACTTTGAGGGTGGCGTATTCCGGCAGGTTTTCACCGACGGCAGCCCGTGGCGGCGCATACGGCGATGCGGCCGGGGTGGAGAAGTCCGTGGTGCCGGCAGCGGTCTCGTGGGTTTCGGCAAGGCTGAAAGCCACCGGTTGCTCGGCTTCGATACGTGCATCGACGCCGGCGTTCTTCAGTGCGGTGAGGTAGGTCTCGGCGTCCGGGCGTGACAGGTCACGTTTAAGTGCGACCGTGCGGCCGGTAAAGAGCTTTTCGATCGCCTCGACGTCGCTCTTGAACAGCTCGGCCAGGTTCAGCTTGGCCGTGGTGCTTTCGACACCCGGGAGCAAGGCTCCATCAAACACAATCTTGAAACGGTTGTCGCTCATGCGGGCATCCTTGTCTGTCAAACATTGGGGGGAGTGCAGGCCTGCGCAATCGGCAGGCCTTGCAGGATTAGTCAGCGTGGCCAGTGTAACTGTGTCGCCTGTGTTTGCGCCTCGCGGTATTCGGCATTCAGGCGCGCAACGAGTTCATCGACGCCGGGCAAATCGCCAATTTCACCGACGCCCTGGCCGGCCGACCAGACAGTCTTCCAGGCCTTGGCCTCGTCGTTCAGCGGTTTGAGCTTGGAACCGGAGTTGACTTCGCCTTTGCCTTGCAGGGCATTGAGGTCGAAGCCGGCGTTTTCCAGGCTCTGGCGCATGAAGCTCGCCGGCACACCCGAGACAGCGGGAGTGTGCACGATGTCGGCGGCGCGCGCTGTGAGCAGCATCTCTTTATAAGCATCTGGAGCGTGGCTTTCGGTGGTGCCGATAAATCGAGTGCCCAGGTAGGCCAGGTCCGCCCCCATGACTTGCGCAGCCAGAATCTGGTGCCCGTGGTTGAGGCAACCGGCCAACAGTACGGTTTTATCGAAGAACTGGCGAATTTCTGCGATCAGCGCGAAAGGGCTCCAGGTCCCCGCATGGCCCCCCGCCCCGGCGGCCACGGCGATCAGGCCATCCACCCCGGCTTCGGCGGCTTTTTCGGCGTGGCGCCGAGTGGTGACATCATGAAACACCAGGCCGCCGTAGCTGTGCACGGCGTCCACCAACTCTTTGACCGCGCCGAGGCTGGTGATGACGATCGGCACTTTGTGCTCGACGCAGATGGCCAGGTCAGCCTCAAGGCGTGGGTTACTGCCATGCACGATCAGGTTGACGGCGTACGGGGCCGGGTTGTCCAACTGCGCCAGGCCCGCCTCGATCTCCTCCAACCAAGCTTTGAAGCCGCTGCTTTCACGCTGGTTGAGCGCCGGAAAGCTGCCGACGATTCCGTTGCGGCAACACGCCAGGACCAGTTGCGGGTTGGAAATCAGAAACATCGGCGCGGCCACCACGGGCAGGCGCAGACGTTGTTCGAGCAGAGCGGGCAGCGACATTGGATGTACCCCGATTGATTGACGTTAGAACGGCTTGACCACCACCAAAATTACGACAGCCAGCAATATCAGAACTGGCACTTCATTGAACCAGCGATAAAAGACATGGCTGCGGGTGTTTTCGCCACGGGCAAAGCGTTTTACCTGGGCGCCGCACATATGGTGGTAACCGATCAGCAGCACGACCAGGGTCAGCTTGGCGTGAATCCAGCCGCCCGTGCTGAAGATGCCGGGGTTCAGTGCAATCAGCCAGATGCCGAACACCAGGCTGGCAAGCATTGCCGGGCCCATGATTCCGCGGTAGAGCTTGCGCTCCATGACGCTGAAGCGTTCCTTGCTGACGGTGTCTTCACTTTGTGCGTGGTAGACGAACAGGCGTGGCAGGTAGAACAGCCCGGCAAACCAGCAGACGATGCTGACGATGTGGAAGGCTTTGACCCATAGATAGAGCATTTTCAGTTATTCCCAGGTTCACGGTAGCGAGGATAGTAGTGGCAGATACGCCCATACGTCACGTTGGCGGTTGTCGCAGAACGATGTGGCCCCTATTATCGACGGCTTTCCAGTGGTTCGTTGAGGGCAGGTTTATGGTCAAGGTCGGTATTGTCGGCGGCACGGGTTACACCGGTGTCGAATTGCTGCGTCTGTTGGCTCAGCATCCGCAGGCTGAGGTGGTGATCATCACCTCCCGATCCGAGGCCGGCCTGGCTGTGGCCGATATGTACCCGAACCTGCGCGGCCACTACGACGGCCTGGCGTTCAGCGTGCCGGACACCAAGACCCTGGGCGCATGCGATGTGGTGTTCTTCGCCACGCCCCATGGCGTTGCCCATGCACTGGCCGGTGAGTTGCTGGCTGCCGGCACCAAGGTTATCGACCTGTCGGCGGACTTCCGCCTGCAGGACGCCGACGAATGGGCCAAATGGTACGGCCAGCCTCACGGCGCACCGCAGCTGTTGGAAGAGGCGGTATACGGTTTGCCGGAAGTCAATCGTGAGCAGATCAAGCAGGCGCGCCTGATCGCCGTGCCGGGCTGCTATCCGACTGCGACACAACTGGGCTTCCTGCCGCTGCTCGAGGCTGGGCTGGCGGATGCGTCGCGTCTGATCGCGGACTGCAAATCAGGCGTGAGCGGCGCAGGTCGTGGCGCCGCGGTTGGTTCGTTGTACTCCGAAACGTCGGAAAGCATGAAAGCCTATGCGGTAAAAGGGCATCGTCACTTGCCGGAAATTCGTCAGGGCTTGCGTCGCGCCGCCGGTAAAGAGGTGGGGCTGACCTTTGTTCCGCACTTGACCCCGATGATCCGTGGTATTCACTCCACGCTTTACGCGACCGTGACTGATCGCTCGGTGGATCTGCAGGCCTTGTTTGAGCAGCGCTATGCCGGCGAGCCGTTCGTCGATGTGATGCCTGCCGGCAGCCATCCGGAAACCCGCAGCGTACGCGGCGCCAATGTCTGTCGGATCGCGGTGCATCGCCCGCAGGACGGTGACTTGGTAGTGGTGCTGTCGGTAATCGATAACCTGGTCAAAGGCGCGTCCGGCCAGGCAGTGCAGAACATGAACATCCTGTTTGGCCTGGATGAGAAGCTGGGGTTGTCCCACGCAGGCATGTTGCCCTGAGAGCAGCGCCAAGCGTTAAGCTTGAAATTGCCGCTGCTCCCATAATAGTTGACCGCTTTTCTAGGAGAAGCGGATAATGCCCGCCATTACGCATATGGCGGCGCGACGCCGGGAGATTATCAGCATGAGCGTTGAATCCTTCACCCCCACGGCTTTGCAATTCACCCACGGTGCTGCGCACAAGGTGAAGAGCCTGGTCGATGAAGAGGGTAATGATCGCTTGAAGCTGCGCGTATTTGTTACGGGCGGCGGTTGTTCAGGGTTTCAGTACGGTTTTACCTTCGATGAAGAAGTTGCCGATGACGACACCATCGTTGAGCGCGAGGGCGTTAGCCTGGTCGTGGATCCGATGAGCTTCCAGTACCTGGCAGGTGCCGAGGTGGATTATCAGGAAGGTCTGGAAGGATCGCGCTTCGTGATCAAGAATCCCAATGCCACCACCACTTGTGGTTGCGGGTCTTCGTTCTCGATCTGATTGGCAGCGGATACAAAAACGCCGCTTGGCTTTGATAGGCCAAGCGGCGTTTTGCTGTCTGGAAGGTCACGCGGGGTAGATCGCGCCGAGTATTCGCAGCCCGCGCGCATCGGTCACGCTCGGGCGATTAGTAGCGATGCCTTCAAGACAGCAATGGGCCAGCCAGGCGAATGCCATGGCTTCCACCCAGTCAGGGTCCACGCCATAAGTCGCGGTGGTGCTGACTTGAGTGGAGGGCAGTAACGCCGCCAGACGCCTCATCAGCGCGCTGTTATGCGCACCGCCGCCGCAAACCAGTAGGGTTTCAGTGTGGCTTTGTGCGATTTGCAGGGACTCGACGATGGTCTGCGCGGTCAGTTCCAGCAAGGTGGCCTGCACGTTCTGAGGCGCGAAGGCTGGCAGGCGGGCGAGGTGCTGTTGCAGCCATCCGAGATTGAACACTTCACGGCCGGTGCTCTTCGGACCTTTGGTGGTGAAGAACGGATCGCTGAGCAATGCGTTGAGTAGCTGTGGCTCAACGTTACCGCCGCCGGCCCACTGGCCATCGCGGTCGAAGTGGTGGCCTTGCTGGAGGTGGATCCAGGCATCCAGCAGCACGTTGCCCGGGCCACAGTCGAAGCCTGCAACCGGCTTGCCTGTCTCGATCAAACTGAGGTTGCTGAAACCGCCTACGTTCAGTACCGCGCGGTTGCCGCTGCGCTCACCAAACAGGGCCTCATGAAATGCAGGTACCAATGGTGCGCCCTGGCCGCCGGCGGCGACGTCGCGGCTGCGGAAGTCGCTGACGACGGTAATGCCAGTCAATTCGGTGAGCAGCGCGGGGTTGCCGATCTGTACGGTAAAACCTCGGGAAGGTTCGTGACGAATGGTCTGACCGTGGCTGCCAATCGCACGAATGTGCTGCGGTTTGAGATTCTGCTGGCCCAGTAACGTATGGATGCCTTGAGCGGCGAGTGCAACCCAGTGTTGCTGGGCAATGGCCGACCGGGCGATTTCATCCGGGCCGCTGGCGCACAGGCCCAGCAATTCGGCGCGCAGGCTGTCGGGCATGGGGACGTAATGGGTGGCGATCAAGCTGATCGCCGCGTCCTGCTCGATGAGGGCAATGTCCAGGCCATCAAGGCTGGTCCCGGACATTACACCTATATAGCGCGGCATCGCTTAACGCTTCGCCGAAGCCAGCAAGGTGGTGCGCTCCTGATCCATGCGCGCCATCAGCGGCTGGCTCTGTTGCATGAAGCGCGCACGCTCGGCTTTGGCGATGGGGTCAGCCATCGGCAGCTTCTGGCCCAGCGGGTCAACGTGAACGCCGTTGACCTGGAACTCATAGTGCAGATGCGGGCCGGTAGACAGGCCCGTAGTGCCGATATAGCCAATCACCTGGCCTTGCTTCACGTTGCCGCCCGTTTGCACGCCCTTGGCGAACCCTTGCATGTGGCCATACAGCGTACGGTACGTGTTGCCGTGCTGGATGATGACAGTGTTGCCATACCCGCCGCGACGGCCGGCCAGCAGTACCTTGCCGTCACCGGCAGCCTTGATCGGCGTACCGCGTGGCGCGGCATAGTCGACGCCTTTGTGGGCGCGAATCTTGTTCAGAATAGGGTGCTTGCGGCCCATGGAAAAACGCGAGCTGATGCGAGCGAAATCCACTGGCGTACGGATGAACGCCTTGCGCATGCTGTTGCCGTCAGCGGTGTAGTAGCTGGTGTTGCCTTGTTTGTTGGTGTAGCGCACGGCGGTGTAAGTTTTGCCGCGATTGGTAAAGCGCGCGGAGAGAATGTTGCCGGTGCCGACCACTTTGCCGTTGGCGACTTTCTGTTCGTAGATGACGTCGAATTCATCGCCCTGACGGATGTCTTGGGCGAAGTCGATGTCGTAGCCAAAGACACTGGCCATGTCCATGGTCATGTTGTGGGACAGGCCCGCGCGGGCAGCCGATTGAGACAGTGAGCTGTTAATCACGCCGTGAACGTAGGCGGAGCGCATTACCGGCTTGGTGGTGATGCGATTGAAGGCAAAGCCCTTGGGGCCCTTGGTCAACGTGATGCTTTCCAGATCGCTGACATTGCTGTGCAGATTGTTCAGCTGGCCATCCGGCGTCAGCTCGAATTCCAGTTTCTGCCCGTGCTTGAGCTGGGTGAATTGCTTGGCTTGCTTATCGCTGGCCAACACTTGCGTAACGGACGCCGCCGGCAGGCCTACTTTTTCGAACAGGGTGGAGAGGGTATCGCCCTTGGCAACGATCACTTCGCGGTGTTGTGGGCCCTTCGCCGGTGTCGGTGCCGGTACGGGTGGGTTTTGGGTGGCTTGCTGGGTGTCCTCGGGAGTGCTTTCTATCTGCGCGAACGGTGAGTCCACGGGTGCGTTTGTGGCTTGTTGAGCGTCGGAAGCGTCTTGATCTTGTGTCAGTTGTTCAACGGGGCTCTCCAGGTCAAGGCTCAGAGACGTTCGTTTGGCTTCTACATCACTGGAAGGGAATACCAGGAGTGCCAGGCTGAGAAGGGCGGCGATACCACTTGCGGCAAGCAGGTGGGTCTTCGGGTAAAGCGGCGGCGCTTTAGACGGTTCAGTGGTCATAGGTAATTTGACTTTGAAAAGATGAAATGGAAAAGATGAATGACATGATGAAGATGAAATAACTGTATAAAATATAACCAAATCATCTGTGGCGCAAGCTCGCGAATGCCGGGCTTGCTGAAGGTTGTCCGTTTGCAGGGCAAAACTTGTAATTAGTCCCTGATCTTGTATGGTTGGTTCCCTTTTGAATCTGAGCCTTGCGGGTCTGTTATGAAGTCGGTTGAAGAGCAGCTAGCGCTGATAAAACGTGGTGCGGAAGAACTGTTGGTCGAGGCTGAGCTGATCGAAAAGCTCAAGCGTGGCCAGCCCCTGCGTATCAAGGCCGGCTTTGATCCGACCGCACCGGATCTGCACCTGGGACACACCGTGCTTATTAATAAGCTGCGTCAGTTCCAGGAACTGGGGCATCAGGTGATCTTCCTGATAGGTGACTTCACCGGGATGATCGGTGATCCAAGCGGAAAGAGCGCGACGCGACCACCCTTGACCCGTGAACAGGTTCTCGATAATGCCGAGACCTACAAAACGCAGGTATTCAAGATTCTCGATCCGGCCAAGACCGAGGTGGCATTCAATTCCACCTGGATGGATCAGATGGGGCCGGCAGACTTTATCCGCCTGACTTCTCAGTACACCGTGGCGCGCATGCTCGAGCGTGATGATTTCGATAAGCGCTATTCGACTAACCAGCCGATTGCCATCCATGAGTTTCTCTACCCGCTGGTTCAGGGGTATGACTCGGTAGCGTTGCGCGCGGACGTTGAGCTGGGCGGGACGGATCAGAAATTCAATCTCCTGATGGGGCGTGAGTTGCAACGCGCCTATGGGCAGGAAGCTCAATGCATTCTGACCATGCCTTTGCTGGAGGGGTTGGACGGCGTCAAGAAGATGTCCAAATCCTTGGGTAACTATGTAGGTATTCAGGAGGCGCCGGGTGTGATGTACGGCAAGCTTGTGTCCATACCTGATGCATTGATGTGGCGTTATTTCGAGCTATTGAGCTTCCGCTCGATGGATGAGATCAATGCGCTGCGTGCTGAGGTTGAAGCGGGGGCCAATCCGCGGGACGTGAAGATCAAGTTGGCTGAAGAGATCGTAGCGCGTTTCCATGGCGAGGAGGCTGCGGCCAGCGCTCACCGTGCGGCAGGCAATCGTATGAAAGATGGCGAGTTGCCGGATGATCTGCCGGAGATCGAATTGGCTGCGACGGAGGCGATGCCCATTGCCGCCGTCCTCAATAAGGCGGGCCTGGTGAAGAACTCGGCAGTCGCTCGCGATCTTTTGGGTTCTGGCGGCGTGCGTATTGATGGTGAGGTGGTTGATCGCGCCTTTATATACCAGCTGGGCGCGACTCATGTTTGTCAGGCTGGGAAGAAGGCATTTGCGCGTATTACGCTCAAATCGGAATAAACCTGAAATTAACGGTTGACGGCGAATTATATCTGTCTATAATTCGCCCCACTTCCGGCGCAGTCGAAACGGAAAACTCCTTGGTAAAC